>JBEKLY010000129.1:0-26854 GCA_050010015.1 Terriglobia bacterium | reverse complement strand
GTGTCATCGGTTCCGGGCCAATGAAGCGCGCTTACCATTGAGCCTGCTGGCCTACAACCTGGGCAACCTGTGGCGCCGCCTCGTGCTGCCGAAGAGAATCGGCGCATGGTCGCTGACAAGCCTGCAGCAGCGGCTGGTGAAGACTGGCGGGCGGCTGATCAAGCACGCCAGGTACTACTGGTTGATGTTGGCCGAGGGACATCTGCACCGGCGCTTGTTTGGCCAGATGCTGCGGCGGATCTGGGCGCTGCCGCTGCCGAACGGATAGCACACCGATTGCGGCTGCAAAGTCTGGGGACCACTGGGAAGGGACGGTGAGGTGTCCGAGAAATCGATCACGGGGCGGCAAGCCGGGCTCGTCAGACGCGCAATACTGGCCGTCGGAACGCGCGACCTTGGCTGGGGCCTGATCTAATGATAAGTTTCGTTGTGTCGATGGGAGGAGAAGTGTACGATGGGCACGGGTAGGAGGTCCAAATCGGAAATCCCAGATTAAATCTTTGGCACATGAGGTGGGAAAATGAATTCGGGGATTAGTCGGCGCGAGTTTCTGGGAACGGCCGCCGCATCGGCGGCGTTCACCATCGTTCCAAGCTATGTGTTGGGAGGATCTGGGGTTCTCGCACCCAGTGACAAAATCACGTTGGCTTACATTGGCACTGGCACACAGGGCCTGCGGGAGATGCTGCCCTTGCTGGCCGCGCCCGAGATCCAGATTGTTTCGGTCTGCGACCCCTCGAGGTACGCTGTCGGGTATCGGGATTGGTCAGGAGATTCCCTTCTCAAGGAGATTCGCACCACGCTGGGGAAGCCGGACTGGAACACGGAGGGTGTTATTCCGGGAGGGCGGGAGGTCGCAAAAGACATCGTTGAGACGTATTATGCCGCGAAGCGTCCGGGCGGAACATTCGCCGGATGCTCTGCTTATGCGGACTTTCGCGAGTTGTTGGACAAAGAAAAGGACCTTGACGCGGTCAAGATCATGACCCCGGACCATCTGCACGGCGTCATCAGCATCGCCGCCATGAAGAAGGGCAAGCATGTCATCATGCACAAGCCCATTGCCAATCGCCTGGAAGAAGCCCGGCTGGTGATCGATACCGCCCGCGAAAAGGGCGTTGCCACACACTTTATGCCCTGGGATGCCAACGGATCGATGGAGCAAGTTCTCGCCTGGATCAAGGACGGGTCCATTGGCACGCTTCGTGAAGTACACAACTGGACGAACCGTCCTGTGTGGCCGCAGTACACGAGTATTCCGACCGACACGCCTGCCGTCCCGGGAGGGTTCGACTGGGACTTGTGGTTGGGTCCGGAGGCCGCCCGTCCCTATCACCCCAATTACACGCACATGGTATTTCGCAGTTGGTATGACTTCGGGGGCGGCTCGATGGCGGATATGGGCCACTATAGCCTCTGGAGCGTCTTCAAGGCCCTGGAGTTGGGATCCCCGGCCAGTGTCGAGCCAAAACAAAGTCACACCTGTGAATTCTATGATGTCGTCCCGAAGAGGGTAAAGAATGACTTTTCCTTTCCCACGGCCAGCGTTGTCCGCTTCAAGTATCCGGCGCAGGGGAGCAGGGCGGCGGTGGATCTGATCTGGTATGACGGCGGCATGCGACCGCCCACGCCACCGGAATTGGAAGAGGATAACAAAGAGCTTCCGCCCGAAGGCTTGATGTTCGTCGGCGACAGGGGGAAAGTACTGGCAGCCTTTTTCCTTGAGAATCCGCAACTCATTCCCGAAAAAAGGATGCACGGGCTCCCGCCCGCGCCTGCTCCTCGGGAACGCGTGCCGGGCGAGGTTTCGCCGGGCTTGCGCCAATGGATGGCGGCCACCCGAGGCGGGCCGCAATCACCGGGAAGCTTCTTGAACGCGTGGCCGATTACCGAGGCCGTCAACTTGTACGCCATCGCCTTGCGCACGGGCCGGAAACTCCTGTACGACAGCGAGAACCGGAAGATCACCAATGTCCCGGAAGCGAACAAATACTTGTTCCGCGAATACCGCAAGGGCTGGGAGCCTCAATCCCTGTAGAGGGAGATGGCGTGGATACATAGGTTCAAAGGCGGCACGGTTCAAGGACCGGTGAAAGCCTTGGAAGAAGAGAAGCTTCATAGGAGAACTGAAATGCAGACCATTTCAAGAAGAGAATTCCTATGCGTTAGCGCAATGGGGGTCGCAGCGGCGATGGAACTCGAAGCCAACCCGCTGGGATTGCCACTCGGGCTTCAAACCTTTCCACTTCGTGAATCGATTGGAAAGGACTTTGAAGGCACTTTGCGGCAGATTCGAGGCGGGGCGTACCAGATGATCGAACTGTGCTCGCCGCCGGGCTTTGAGAAATCCGGCTTTGGCGCATTGGCGAAAATGAAAGCCTCAGAAATCCGGCGCATGATACGCAGTGCGGGCCTAGGTTGTGAGAGTTGCCACTTCCAGATCTCGGAACTCAAGCAGAATCTCGACGACAGAATCGCCTTCGCCAAGGAGCTTGGTCTGAAACAAATGATCATCGCGACCGTTCCCCTTTGGCGTGATGACGCCACCCTGGCCGACTGGGCACAAGCAGCCGACGAAATGAATAAGCTCGGCGAACGGACGCGCCAGGCAGGCATTCAGCTTGGTTACCACAATCACAACGTCGAGTTCAAAGAAATCGGAGGCGTGTTGATCTATGACGAATTAATGAAGAGGCTGGATCCCGAGCTCGTCAAAATGCAGTTTCAAGTTCTCGTGATCCAACTCGGCTTCGACCCCGCCACCTATCTTACGAAATATCCTGGGCGCTTCATTTCACTTCATCTTTATGACTGGTCAACGACAGAGAAGAAAATTGTGCCCATTGGACAAGGTTCCATTGATTGGAAGAAGCTCTTTGCCGCTGCCAAGACGGGCGGCGTCAGGAACTACTTTGTCGAAATGGACTGGGACTTGACGCTGGCTAGCGTCTCCTACCTTCGCAGGCTGAAAGTGTAGCGAGGGCGCCAGGATGCGCAGAAGCAGCGAGTATATAAGCTATGAAGATCCATCGAATAGATCATGTGGGTATTATCGTCAATGATCTTCCCGCCGCGAAAGCATTTTTTCTTGACCTTGGCCTTGAAATGCAGGGGGAAGGAAAAGTGGAAGGCGAGTGGGTGGACCGGGCAGTGGGGCTTCATGATGTTAGAGCGGCATGTGTGATGTTGCGAACGCCAGACGGTGAGGCGAATATAGAACTAATAAAATTCCACACGCCAGCGGATGAAAAAGGCATGCAGCGTCCTTTGGCAAATACTCTGGGTATCCGGCATATTACCTTTGCTGTTGAAGATATTGACGCCGTTGTTGCCAAATTGAAAAAGCAAGGCGCGGAACTTTTTGGTGAGATACAAAACTACGAAAACGCTTATAAATTATGCTACGTTCGTGGGCCGGAGGGGATTATTTTAGAGTTGGCGGAGCAAATCAAATAAATTTGGCCTGTCGTTTATCGCCAATCCACATGCACGATCACCTCAAACGGCCTCCTCCGGGATCCAACTAGAAGCGGTTTCAAGACCTCTTGTGTCTCGATTGCAAGGTGGACGGTCTACTACGCGCGAGGCCGTGCTCCCCGGAGGGGAGCAAATTGAGTAGCCGGGGGTGAAACCCCGGAACCGACCCCACACCCCGCCTTCGGCACCCCTCTCCCCGCCGGCGGGGAGAGGGGAAGCAGGGTGAGGGGGAGACGTTTCCGAGGGTGTTGCCCCCGGCTACTCATGTCCAGCCCCTGCGGGGCTGAGCGCTCGGGCGGTGGTCGGGGATCCTAGGTGGCATTAAGTAATCTCTCTTCTGCCGGGCGGTTTTGAAACAGCTTCTAGCGAATTTCCTCGCGCCTATTCGCATCTGAGCGCCACCATGGGATCGATTTTCGTCGCCCGGCGCGCCGGGATGCAGCAGGCCGTAAGAGCAATAAAGATCAATAAGGCCGCCACTCCCGTGAGGGTCAGCGCTGAGCCGCGAGGTAAGGTGGTGCACAATTCAGGCTGCCTTGATAGTCGTGGACGCTCGACCACGCCCAGTCTCCCGGGTGGCGCGCCGGCGAAGCATATTTCGGCAGCACTGGATAACCCTTGGCATGGAAAAGACGCGCACCGCAGGATCGGCGGTCCGCGCCACTCTTTTCCCCTTGCCTCACCTCTTGTTAGTGGCCGCTGGCGACGCACTTCCCCTAAACGGTCGCAGTCTTGGCCTGTTGTTCGTCGGCGGCCCGGCGGCGGCGTCCGCTGAGCAAGTACACATCGGCGCGGGGTTGGAACAGGGGATCGGCAGAGGCTTCGATTCCGTCGACGCGAGGGATGGGATCGAAGATATAGCGGCGCTTTTCGGCATCGCTCTCCGGCACCAGTTCGGTCAGACTGATCACACCAAGCCTGACCTGGGGACGGCTGTCCGGCCAGCGAACCGTGGCGTCGTCAACGGTGTCGCCGTCCTCAGCCAACTGGACGACGATGTTGCATTTGACGGGGCCTCGAGCAACACGCTGTTTGATTTCTTCAAAAAGGAAGTCGGCTCCTTTGGCCGCTGCGCCGGCCTCATCCAGATACTCGTTGCCCAGTTCCGGAAGGATGCGATAACGCCCAAACCGGCTGGCGCCATTGTCGGCAGTGAATTTGAAGGCGGAGACAGCGTAGAACGACTCCCGCGCAAAACTGGTGGGAAATGGTTTCGGCGCCTGAACGAAACGAAGCGTATGGGGATGTGCGCCAAGAAACTGTTCAATAGCGGTGGGGTGAGGCTTCGAGGGGTCGCTGGCCGCTATCGCGTGAAGGAAACCCTCCAACTCCTCGGCGGTTCGGGCGGGGAAGCCGTCGTGGGAGTGGGCGATGATGTCGGTGTGAACGTGTGGACCGAGATGAAACCGGATCGCGCAGCCGCGGGGGCTGGCAAACTCGGAATTGTCCGCGACCGTGGGAATTCCGGCAAAGTCGGAGAACCGCACGGTAACGGGCGTTTCACCGCGGGCGTGGGGAGCGCGGGTGAGGGTAGCCGCTTCGGGAGACGCCTTGAAGACTCCTGTAAGCATGACACCCTTGGCGTGGGCGGGCCGGAAACCGGGATGCACACCGCCGTTGACACCATCGAAGGCTTCTAACACATCGCGGCTGAGCGCTAACTCTTTTTTGTCGTTGGATAGGGGCATACGGGACTCCTTTTGTATAAGTGGATGCCGGCTTGGTTTCACTGCGCGGGAGAACTCCGCGCCCGTACGTCAAATGACCGGTGGAACGAAATATCTTCTTTCGGGGCCCTGAACCACACCATTATACACCGAAGAAAGCGTCAGAAAGTCCACTTTATTGGGCCTGAGGGTGCGTGAGGGGGGAACCTCTCCCGTGTCATTCTGCGGTTCGTTGGTTTGTCAACAACTGGCGGGCGCTAACAGGGGCTGCTAACTTCGGTAGGCGCTAGAAGCTGTTTCAAAACCCCCTCTACCCGATTACAACGGGGATGGCTGCCTGCGCGCGAAGCCGTGCCGACCTTGATGCTTTCCGAAACCGGCTCGACCACGCCCGGCCCCGCCAACCAGCTCTTCGCAGCCGGAGCCGCTGGTGGCTGCTCGATTCCGTGGGAGCGCGGGCATCCTGCCCGCAACTCGTGGTCTACCTCGCCTCACGGTGCGGGCAGGATGCCCGCGCTCCCAGTTATTGCATCGCCGATGAATGGCGTGGCGCCGGTAAACGCGCGCGGTACGGCTTCACTAGAAACATGCCCGTCTTCGATGCGGACGACGCGGTCGGCGTATTCGAGGACGCGGTTGTCGTGCGTCACCACCACAACCGCGCGGCCGTGGCGATGGGCCATGTCGCGCAGCATTTCCATCACGGTGCGCCCGCTATGCGAATCGAGCGCCGCCGTGGGCTCGTCCGCCAGGACCACCTGAGGTTCGGTCGCGACGGCGCGCGCTATGGCCACGCGCTGCTTTTCCCCACCGCTCAAATCCGCGGGAAAGGAGTCGTATTTCGCGCCCAATCCCACTTGCTCGAGATGCGCTCTCGCTTTCTTCTTCGCGGCGCTGCCGCGCTGGCCTTTCAGGTCGAGCGCCAACTCGACGTTTTCACCCGCCGTGAGAGTGGGAAAAAGGTTGAAGCCCTGGAAAACGAAACCAGTGTTTTCGAGTCGCACGCGCGGCAGTTGCTTTTCGCGAAGCGCGGTGACTTCTTCGCCCATGATCTTCACGCTGCCTGAGGTCGGCCGGAGGATGCAGCCCAGGATCGAAATCAGCGTGGTTTTGCCGCTGCCGGAAGGGCCCATGAGCAGCACCACTTCACCGCGTTCAACCTCGAGGTTCACGGAATCGAGCGCGCGAAAAGCGGTCGCGCCCTCGCCGAAGATCTTCGTGACCTCGCGAACCGCAATAGGTTTTTGCATAACCTCGTCTCCTCAGTCCTCCGTCGGACTCTTGCCCACCACCGCCCGGCCCACGCGGCGCATCCACGCCAACTCCTCTTCCGTCATGGGGCCAAGTCGAAGGGCTTCGAGTGCCCGGTCCAATTGAGCGGCATCGGCGGGGCCGGTCAGGCACACATCCACTTCCGGCCGGCTTAGAACGAAGCGATAGCAATCGGTGGCGGCGGGCACGCGCTCGTTCTTAGGAAGCGGGTGCGCGGGCAGATAGAGGTTTTGCAGTCCACGCTTCCCGAGGAGTTGCCCCCAACTGGTAGCAGTGAATGAGACCATGCCGGGACGGCCGGCCGCGGCGAGGTGAGGGAAGATATCCCTTTCGGCGCCCGGGTGCGCGGCGTTGTAGCGGAAGTGCACCACGTCGAAGTCGCTCGAGGCGGCGATCGCGGGGACCAGCGTGCGCTGGTGGGTCGAGACTGCGAGAAATCGCACCAGGCCGCGCTCTTTCAGTCGCCGCGCCGCGTCGAGGATTCGCGGCGTCACGGGCTTGTTCCACATGCCCAGCAGCAGAACGTCCGCGTGGTCGAAATCGAGCGTCCGCAGAGCGCGCTCGAGGCTCCAACCCATTAGCCCGGCGACCCGGGTGTACGATTGAATTACCAGCACGAAGCGCTCGCGCTGGGCCCGCAGATGCTTCAGCCCTTCCCCGAACGAGGCGGTGCGCCGGCTTCCCCAATAGATGTAATTCACACCGCGCTCGAACGCCCGCTCGAGGGCGTCGCCGGGAACGCCATAGCTGGCGCTGATGCCCAGTCGTCCGATTTCCAAGCCCGTGCGCCCCAAAGTGCGGCGCTCGAAACTGCCTGACTGTGCGTCCATGGTTGCCTCCTGATTGATCATATGAGTCTCGAATCAACGGCGCTGAAGAATCTGTGTGAAAACTCGATTAGCCTGTCATTCCGAGGAGCCGAAGGCGACGAGGAATCTCGCAGTGCCTTCAAAACACTCAGAGCGAGATTCCTTCACTTCGTTCAGGACAGGCTCTTCGCTTCGCTCAGAGCTTGTGATTTTTTTGGTTTTTCGGCCGTTTAGGGGCACTTAACTCCTTTGTTATCAGTGCCATTTTTCGGTCATATTCAAAAAAATCACACTCTCTCAGGATGACGGCGAAGGGCTCAGAATGACAGAGCGGAGGGGTTTCCCCGCAGCCTGTAAAGCCCCGCCCTTCCGGTCGATGCACAAAAAGCGTGACAAAGGTTAAATCACCGGTGAACCCAGTGGGGGGGCCAATGACCTTGGTAGGAGACAGGTAGCGCTGCCGGTGCGTTGCTAATTTGAGTGGGGGGCAAACCCGACCGAGCCAGCGATAGCGTGTTTCCGTAGCCCAGCTAGGAGGCTACGAAAGAAATCACATCAGGTGGGAACAAGCTCCCTCACAAGCCGCTACACCTTTGCACCGGAATTCTTGGCCTTATGGTGTTCGTTCCTCTTTTCTCGCAACCATCGGTTACGGTAATCGCCAGCGTAGGCCCCGGCGACGACTATCAGGAGGGCGCCGATCTTCGGGACAATCTTCGCTGGCAACAGGATTATGATCGGGACGCATAGAAAGATGTACAGGATTCCCCCGCTAGAAGGAAGCCATCGAGTCCTCTTGCTCATGAGTCAATTGTCGCACACGGCGTCAAGCCGCCAGACAGTAATCTGCTTCGCTTCGCTCCGACCGTGACCGGCTTGGCGTCGGAAAGAGCGACCGGGATCAAATCGGAATCACCGACCACCTTCATCGAAATCAGCAGGCACACCCCGAGGAAGCTGATTGCTGGCATAAAAACTATGAATTGGGAAGTGTCGCCGCGAGATTGTACATTTCATCATTAGGGCTTTCGATAACAACTTGAAAAAGGGGGAAAACCTCCATGTCAAAGACTTCTGTACGCCTTTGCGTACCGATTATCGGCGGTCTTTTGGCTTTCTCCATTGTGGGAAGAGCCCAGGCGCCGACTTCAGGCCAGATCCTCGTCCAGGTGTTCGATTCGACCCAAGCTGCCGTTCCCAATGCCCAGGTCACGGTAACGAATTCCGCCACCGGCGAAGTTCGCAAGGTGCAAACCGACGCCAAAGGGCATTACGCGGTCGCCGACTTGCCGGTAGGAACTTATGAAGTGGTCGCCGAAAAGGAAGGCTTCCAGCGCGAGGTGCAAACCGGTGTCGTCGTCAATGTGGCGACTACCGTACGCCTGAGTTTGATGCTTCAGCTAGGCAGCATCCGGCAGGAAGTGGTGGTGAGCTCCGAGGCGACTACCATTGACACCACCGATGCGAGCTCGAGTACCGTCATGCAGAACCAGCAAATCACCGAGCTACCCATCAATGGCCGCGATTACGGGCGCTTCGCCTTGCTGACTCCTGGCGCGGTCTTTCGCACGAACTATATTTTCGACCTCACGTTTGACGGCCTGCATTCCGTGCACAATCAGTTTTCCATCGATGGCATCGACGCCTCGCGCGTTGACCAGCCCTACATGGCCAATGGCTACGAACGAGGCGCGCGCTTGCTCACCGGCAGCCTTGATACGGTGGCTGAATTCTCGGTGCAGACTAGCGACTACGGCGCGCAGTACGGCCGGGCCGCGGGATCCTACGTCAACATCGCCACCAAGTCCGGCACCAACCAGTACCACGGCACAATGTTCGAGTTCTTTCGCAACAACGACCTGGACGCGATCAATTTCTTTGCAGAGCCCGGGCCCTCGCCCGAATTCCGCTACAACAATTTTGGGGGAAACTTCGGCGGCCCCATCAAGAAGAACAAGAGCTTCTTCTTTCTGAATTATGAAGGCTCCCGCCAACGCGTGGGCATTACCGGCTCGGGGACGGTGCCAAGCGCCCTGCTTCGGAGCGACGTGCTCTCCACCTCCCCCCAACTTGCTCCGATCCTTGACATGTACCCGATCGGCACTGCGCCCACCAGCAACGACTTGGTAGACAATTACACCACCTCGCAGGTCTCTTTCGTGCGAGAGGATACGAGCTCGATGCGCTTCGACCAAGCGTTCTCTGACAAGGACACGGCTTTCGTGCGCGTCAACGTGAACGACTCAAACGTTCACGGGCCACTGTTTGGCGTCATTTCCTCCGCTCTGGGGGTCGACGATCACCAGGTGGTCCCGCTCCGGACGACCAACGTTGCCATACACGAGGAACATATCTTCGGCAACGGGATGATCAACGACTTCCTGGCTGGAGCGCAGCGATGGGGCAGCCAGATCGGCTCCCAGGAACCCTGGCCTCTCACTTACATCGGCGGGCTTACAGTCGATCCGGGAACGGAAGGTTACTTCCTCGAGAACAATACCAGCTTTCAGTTCGGAGACACGATGAGCAAGATCAAGGGCCGTCACTCGCTCACTTGGGGCGCAACCGTGTGGCGGGTTTGGGTGAACGCCAATAGCTCGACCAGTGCGGACCTGTATTACAATTCGCTCCAGGATTTCGTCAGCGACAGCGTTTCGAGCGTGTATATCTCCCCGCCCACACCCTCGAACGGCGTAAGAGCTACTCAGGTGGGGGCTTTTGTGAACGATACTTTCCAGATCCGGCCCAAGCTGTCGCTCAGTTACGGCTTGCGTTACGACATCGAAACCGTACCTCACGATGCGTTTTACGCGACCAGGCCATTCGATACTCGAACTCAATCGCTAGGAGCTACGGGAGACCCGTACTTCCAAATCAACCGGGCCGACTTTGCGCCCCGATTAGGTCTTGCCTGGGCGCCGCTCTCGGGTATGGTGGTGAGGGTGGGTTACGGAATCTTCTACCAGGCTTACCCTGTCGGCTTCGGATCCTATTATGTCCCGTACAACACGTTGCCAGGGGCTACAACGCTGCTCCAGGCGGAGATTCCGACCCTCACCTACCCGTATACTCCGTTCCTTTCTCAAGCGGCCGCGCTTCCTCCGCCCAACGTCTACGGTTTTCCCTGGCATAAACCCGATATTCACACCCATCAATGGACCGTCAGCGTCGGCAAGCAACTCACCCCCAACAACTCCTTCCAGGTGTCCTACGTGGGGAACCTGGGACGCAACCTGTGGCGCGAGGAAGACACTAATCTGTATGACCCTGCGATTAGCGCACGCCCCAACCCCAATTTCGGCGACATCTACCTCGAGGGAAACAACGGCGATAGTTTCTACGAGGGGCTCGAGGTTTCCTTCCAGCGCCGGCTGGGATCCGGGCTTTTCTTTGCCGCCAACTACACCTACGGACACGCCATCGACGATGTACAAGACCAAGGCATTTGGGCTTCAGACCCTGAGAACCTGAATAATTTAAAGGCCGAAAAGGGCAACGGTTCCGGGGATGTCCGGCACGATGCGAACTTCAACCTCCTTTACGACCTGCCCATGGGGACCGGCCATCGCCTCGCGGGTTCCGGAGTGCCCAGCCGCCTGGCATCAGGTTGGCGCGTCTCCACGCTGGGCCTCTTGAGGACGGGAGTCGCGTCTACCGTTTACATCCCGGAAAGCCAAAGCGGAAACGACTTTTACACCAACCAGCGGCCAGACTACGTGGTGGGACAGAGTCAGTACGCGAGCGCCAAAACAGTGAATGACTGGCTCAACGTCAACGCCTTTTCAATGCCGGCGGCGGGCACCTTCGGAGACCTGGCACGGAACACCTTCTTCGGACCCAGCATGGAGCAGATTGACTTTTCACTGATGAAGGACACGAAAATCGGGGAGGGTCGGAACTTGGAGTTTCGCGCCGAGTTCTTCAACATCTTCAACCATCCCATTTTCGACGAACCGTTCGCCACCTATTCCGGCCCGACCACGGCCGGTTTCGGCGAGATTTTCGACACTTTGGGACGGACCATCGGCAGCGGAACCTCCCGGCAGATTCAGTTCGCACTCAGGTTCACTTTTTAGAGCGGATTTGGAACGTGGATTCGACTGAGATCCCGGAGCGCGGGAAGGTGTGAAGAGATTCGGAACGTGTCATCCTGAGCGTAGCGAAGGATCTCTGCAGTTGTTCGTAAATCGCTGAACCGTAGGAAACTGCCGGGATCCTTCGCTTCGCTCAGGATGACAGGCATCGATTTTTTCACACCTTTTGGGAAGCAGGGGAGAAGCCTCGATCCCGTCCGATTCGAATCAACCCGCTACCGTCACCTGCTGCTGAGCATGGTGCTCAGAGAAAACCCCTATGCCTCTCCCAGTTTCGGATGCTGGTTGTATAGCAAAACGTGCTAGATTTCACCGGTTTTACTTCCTGGCGCTTGGCATGGCTCTCGGCCTCATTGCCGCTGGATGCAGAAGGGGCATGGCGCAAGAAACGCCAATTCAGCAGTCGGCCCACCCCAGCGGCCTCCATGGGCTCTCGTTGAAGCCGACGCGAACCGTGCAGTTTGAAACCGACGAAGGCACCTGGATGTCCCTGGATGTTTCACCGGACGGCAGGACTATCTTGTTCGATATGCTCGGTCACCTCTACACACTTTCCTTCCAAGGGGGCGAGGCGGTGGCGATCACGAGCGGTTTGGGCTTCGACCGACAACCCAGGTTTTCCCCCGACGGCCGCAGCATCGTCTATGTGAGCGACCGCTCCGGCGCGGACAACTTATGGATCGCGAAATCGGATGGATCCGGAGCGCGCCCGCTGACGGCGGACGAGAATACGCAGTTCACCTCACCGTCTTGGACCCCTGACGGCCGGTACATTCTGGTCTCGCGCAAGAAGCCCCAGTTCTACGACGCTGCCTTCGAACTCTGGATGTACGATACAAGCGGCGGGTCGGGCGTGCAAATTATCAAGTCCAAGGCCCGTGACGATGCGCCCCCCAGCACTTGGCGCAACGCCTTGGGGCCTGTGGCTTCGCCGGACGGCCAATACATTTATTACTCGGCGAAATCGGGCTACTTCTCTGAGGACGTGAAGTTCCCGCTCTGGCAAGTGGTCCGCCGCAGCTTGCGCACCGGCGAGGAGCAAACCCTCACCAGCAACCAGGGAAGTGCTATCCGCCCCTGGCTGTCACCAGACGGGACCAAGCTCGTTTATGGCACCCGCTACGACACCGGCACCGCTCTGCGGATTCGAGATTTGCGGACTGAGGACGATCGCTGGCTTAGGTTTCCCGTTCAGCACGACGACCAGGATACTTACTTTTCGAGCGTCGACCTGCTTCCCGGCTACGCTTTCACGCCTGGCGGTAAGGAATTGGTGGTTTCCTATGACGGCAAGTTTCACGCTATCGACCTGAACACTGGCCAAGATCGCGTGATTCCCTTCCATGCCACCGTCTCGCGGGAGTTGGGCCCCAAGTTAAACTTTCCAAGTCGCGTCGATGAAGGTCCCGTCCGCTCTCGCTTGATCCAAGCAGCGGTTGAATCTCCCGACGGCAAGTCTCTCGCCTTCTCGTCCCTCGCCCACATGTACATTTCGAGGCTACCGGAGGCCAATCCGCAGCGAGTCACCCAGACCAATACCGGAGAATACCAGCCGGCTTGGTCGCCGGACGGGAAATGGTTGGCCTTTGTCACCTGGGAGAACGAGGAGGGCTATTTGTGGAAGGTGGCCGCGGACAGCCCCAGCGCCCCCCTCAAAGTGGCGAGTCTCCCGGCGTACTATTCGAGCCCTGTTTGGTCGCCGGACGGCTCCCATATTGTGGTGCTGCGCGCTCCCCGCGTGATGGCCATGGAACAGGAAAACCAATGGGGCCGTTCGGTGGATGGCCTGGAGCTGGTTTCGGTCCCGGCAGACGGCGGAGCTCCGACCGTCATTGCCTCGGCCGCCCAATATGCCTATCCCCATTTCGCAAAAGACTCGGACCGCCTGCTGGTGACCGAAACCGGAGCGAAGAGTCCTTTCGAGGCGGGCATCCTCCAGCAGCAATATTCGCTCGTGTCGATGCGCTTGGATGGAACGGAAAAGCGCACACTTCTTACCTTGAGCGGGAAGGATATCTGGGGGGCTGAATTCTCGCCGGTGGTCGAGATTCTGCCCAGTCCGGACGGCACTCGGGCGCTGGCCCTTTACCGGAACCAGCTTTACCTCTTCGACCTGCCGTTGGTTGGGGGCGAGCCCTTCAAAGTCGACCTGAGTTCTCCCGACCTCGCGGTCCGTCGACTAACCGACAAGGGAGCCGATTTCGCCAGTTGGGCGGACCACGGTGAGACCATCGCTTGGACGCTGGGCTCGAGCTACTTCCGATTGCCTCTGGCGCAGGCGGAAGCCGCCCTGGCTGAAACTCCGGCGGCTCAGGCCGGGAACAACGCGCCTCAAGCCAACACCCCGGAGGCGGCGGCACGATTTCAGCCGCAAGAGTTACAGGTTGTAGTGGAGGTCCCCCGTTCCACGCCCCACGGAACGGTGGTTCTGAAGGGTGCGAAGATCGTGACCATGCGCGGTGACGAAGTGCTCGCCAGGGGAGATGTGGTGGTACGCGACAACCGCATCGCTCGCGTGGGACCAAGCGGAACGATCGCTGTCCCGTCCGGCGCCAAAGTGATCGATCTCTCCGGCGATGTCATTGTGCCTGGCTTTATCGATACACACGCACATTGGATGGAGATTCGGCGCGGGGTGCTCGATCTCCAGGACTGGGACGCTCTTGCTACGTTAGCTTACGGAATTACCGCCGGGCGCGACCCTCAGACATCCACCAACGATGCCTTCGCCTACCAGGACCTGACCGATTCGGGCCAGATTATCGGCCCCCGGGCTTACTCCACCGGACCTGGAGTTTTTTGGGTGAATGATTTTCAGTCGGAGGCGGAAGCCGAGGCAGTGGTCAGCAAGTACTCACAGTATTACCGGACCAACCTTCTGAAGTCCTACCTCGTGGGCAACCGCAGCCAACGTGAGTTTGTGGCAGAGGCGTGCGAGAAATTACACGTGATAGCCACAACCGAAGGCGCGGCGGACCTTCCGCTTGACCTTACACACGTCATCGACGGCATGTCCGTCGAGCACCAGTTCCCCTTCTTCTCACTTTACAAGGACGTCGTTGGCTTCGTCGCAAACTCCGGCTCCTATTACACACCAACCTTTATCATCGGCGGATACGGAGGACCCGGTTCGGAAGATTATTATTTTGAAAACAGCGCCGTGCACGAAAGCGCAAAATTGCGCCGCTTTATCCCCCACAACGTGCTCGATTCCAAGACCACCCGCCGCACCTGGTATCGCAAGGATGAGTACGATTATGCGTTGGGCTCAGCTTCGGCCGCGGCTATTATGAAAGCCGGGGGGAAGGTCTGTGTGGGAGGCCACGGCGAGTTGCAGGGTCTCAGTTTCCATTGGGAGATGTGGTCTCTCCAGGCGGGCGGTATGAGTAACCTTCAAGCTCTCCGCGCCGCAACCCTGAACGGAGCTGAGGCCATCGGGCTCGCGCAGGACCTGGGCAGCGTCGAGCCGGGTAAACTGGCTGATCTCGTAGTGTTGGACAAAGATCCCTTGGAGAATATCCAGAACACCTCTGCCATCCGCTTCGTCATGAAAAATGGCGAGCTGTTCGACGGCAGCAGCCTTGATGAAATCTGGCCGCAGCCAAAGAAGACCGGCCCCTTCTGGTGGTGGGAAGATCATCCCTGAACCGAGGTCAGTAGGGGCGCTACTTGCGTCCGCCTTCCAGCGGCCCTTAATCATCAAGCCGGGCAAGCTTGGCATCTGGGAGGGCTCGGAATTGAGAAGCTGACAGCTTGGGCGCGCTGTGCGTCAACGTCGGCTCACGGGGAACGTCACCCTTCGCAGAATGGCCTGCGTCGAGGCCATAGGCACCAATTGCACGTCTTCTTTTTTCCCCGTGTCGAGATTGATCAGTTTCCCTTCCAAGCGGACGGGCGTGGCGTCGTAAGGATATAGAGTGTTTGTATTTTCCTCAGATATGGCGTTGAACCCGAAGGCATGATCCGCCGCGCTTGAGTCCAGCGCGTAGGACCACTTAGCGTTTTGGGCGGGAAGATACTCCTGGTCGGCAAAACCCGGAAGGTCATAGTCTTTTATGTTTTTCGCGGTTCCAGGAATTCCCAGGGCGTAGACGAGAGGTCCCCTTTCGAGAGCGGTTTCGCCGTTGGCAGCCTTAGTTGCAGTGATTCCTCCATTGAATTCGAGCCTTACCTCGTCCCCCTTTGTCCATTCTTTCCGCAGGACGAAGCTGTGCTCTTCCCGGCTCACCTTGGCGCCCTGGCAGGTTATGCGCGTATCCTTGGACCAGCCGGGGTTCCGCAGCCGCAAGGTGAAATCGAGACCGCGAGCAGGATTGACGATGAAGGTAACCGCAAACGAAAATGGATAGTCGGTTTTTTCCTCGATCTCGACCGGCACCCCCTTCACAGTCGTGTCAAGCACCGAGGGGCCGTAAAGCATCGCAGCCAAGCCCGTGTCAGACCTCATCCACATCGCCTCGAGATAAAGTGGACTCACTTGAGAAGAATTCGGATTGCAGCAGACCGCCACATCCGTGTGGGTCGGAGAGAACTTGTCCCTGCCCTTGAGGGATCCGTCAATCCGATAGCGGTTGTCCCTCGTGCAGTATGTAACCCCTTTCCCTGTGGCGAGCCCGGCGCCCTCAATCGCGTTGAACATGAGTTTCTCTATTTCGTCCCCATATTCAGTGCTCCCCATCTTCTGCAAGGCTGAGCAATAGGTGCTGAGCAATTCTTTCATCGTGCAGAATTCATAATAGGTGGTTGTGGGGTCCGGTCGCCTTCCGCCGATATCCTCCATCGCGACAATTGCACCGCTGGGATACATATAACGCCCAAGTTTCTTGAGCCCGTTTTCGTAAGCTCTACCGAGTTGCGGGTCTCCACTGACGTAATAGGCCCACAGAGGCACGCGCATATGCTCAACCGTGGTCGGGCCGTGATCGCGCAAAGGCTTATCCAAATCGAGCAGCGAGGCGACTGTACCATCGTGGGGGTTTTGAGGGTCGCTGGCACAGTAGTCGCGATAAAGCCAGACGCCAAAATCGCGATAGGCCGCGTCTCCGGTTAATTGATACAACCTTTCCAACACATCAGTGAACATGAGGCCATGGGAGATTCCATCTCCGGGGTAATGAGGGTTAGGAAAGGCGGTTATCTTACCCGGACCATATCTCCCTATGGTCAGCTTCACCGCCCGTTCCACAGCCTGAAGGACTTCTGGTTTGCCCGTCAGCTCGTAGTAGGCTAGCAGGGCGCGCAGAATGCATGTCTCGGTCCACAACTCACCATTTACATTACTTGTCGAATATCGAAGCTCCGGGCTGTAGACTCCCATATAGCCGTCATTGTCCTGCGCTTTTAAGATATGCCGGACGTAGGCATCGCTTTTCTCCATGGCCTCGGTATCGCCGGTCAGATAAGCAGTCATGATGTACCCACGGTGCCAGTTTCCTTCCGTTTCCCCATTCCACCATGTACCCTGCTCAAATCCCTCCTTGGCAACGTTCGGCCTCCCGGGAGCGTTCCGCCCGCTGGCAAAGATGTCGCTGCGTGCTTCCGGCGCGAGTTGGTCGAGGTGCCCGATGGCCCCCTGACGGAGGTTACGCAACATTTGGGCTTTGATCCAACCCGTCGGCTTCACCTCGCCAAGCCGCAGCCACTGGAAACGAGGAGGCACCGCGTAACGCGGTGACCCTGACTCCGCCGCCAGCGCAAATCCACCGGCCGCGACCAAACCAACCGCGAGCACATGTAACAGTCGCCTCGATTCGTGACTCCTTAGATCTGCTCCCATGTTCAGTTCCTCCGGGTTAACCGAGCGCCAGTGGCACAGGCGCTGCCGCTACGTCGCTTCGGGCTGACTCCCTTTAGTAGATTGCTGCACGAGGCCACCGTGTTTTTGTGCAATGCGCCTGACCATTGCCACGGAGTCGCCCATCGGACTTGATGGAAAAGGACGGCGTTGATGCGTCCATGCGTCTTCCCACTTAAACCAATCTATCGGTTCTGTGCTTCCATAGCGCAAGACTCTGATCTCCGCGTCAATCCACATCTTCCATCTTTTGTAATAGAAACTTTTAAGAAGACCAGACCATTCGCGATTCGAGTAGTCGTGTAATGTCTGCGCGGGAATCTTCGGCCCCCAGGTTGTGACCACGGTCCGCGCATTTTGTTCCAACAAGTCTTTGTCCGCCGATGTGCGTCCAACGCCGCGTGCCGCCGAGATCCACTTGCCAAGCAGGAATTCCTGCTGAGTGGCAAGCAAGCGATCTTGATCGAGGATCATTTGGAGAAACCGTCGCGTCTCGCGTTTGATTGTACCCAGGTCTTTGCCGTCTAGAGCGCGGACCATCTTGCGATACTGCCACAACCCTAAATTGCTCAGCACCTGGCGCGTAACATCAACGAGGTCGTATCGGAAGGTCGGAACATTGGCAAAGGTGTCTGCGGCCTTCAGCAGAAGCTGCCATGCTTCAACCAATACAGCGGGGTCATACTTGCGTTCGATCGTGCTCCATGTCGAGACATGCACGACATTGCGGTCGGGCCGGGCGCAAAAAACCGATTCCGGCGGTCCTTCCTGATGATCGGAAGACACGCCATACACAGAATCCTTGAGCAAGGTCCAGGCCTTATCAGTATCCGCATTTTGAGACCCATAGCGATCGGTTGCGTAGGACCCAGCCCACCGATTCAGGTCGGGCGGGTCGCTTCTCCACGCCATATCATAGAGGAGTTGGTATGAAGGATAATCGACGATGATCCCCTCCATTACGGTCCCAATGCCGCTCATCCTGCCCCAGCGGCGGGCTTCGATCGGATTCTCTGCTATCTTCTGCCATTGACCATAGAGCCCCACTCTGCCACCGAAGCCGTTGACTATACACCAAACCCACGGATGGCCATCGAAGCCATTACGACCCTTGAAAGCAGGACTGACCTCCCCAAAGAGGTCAAGAATTAGTGTGTCTTCTTTGACCGTTCCCTTGAGCAGCTCTTTTCGCGGATTGATCTGCCACGCCTGCAGGACCCAGACGGCGCCCGGTTGCGCCCTTTGCATGGCGGTGTGAATGGCCCTGCCGGCCTCCTCCAGATCGAGGTCGGCAGCAGTGCCTTCATGAAATGGGTCTCCTGCAAAGTGTAACGCGTCGCCGAAGAGCTTATGTTGTTCTTCGTACCAGATCCCGGCCATCTTCGCGAAGAGAGGATCAACCGGAACCAGCATATCCGGCCGCTCGAAACCCTGCCATACTCCGGTGCTGACGATTCTGGCCTGCGGGTAGTGATTTTTGAGCGTTTTCGGAACGATTCCGTAGAAACCTTGCAGTACCGGCCGAATGCCGAGTTCGCGCATTCGCGCCAGGATTTTTGCTTGCAGCTCTACCCTGCTATCAATCAAAGATTGCGAGACGGGACCGCCCCATCCCTGCAGGTTTCCCATTTGCAGGAACGGCGTGAAAGACGGCCCAGGAACAAAAGCCAGGATCTCTTCCTCGGGCTGGCCCATACGTCGCAGTACGTTCTGCCACACGGCCTCTTGGCCAATGACAGAAGTCAGAGCCAGGTTGATGCCGTTCAGCGCCATCCAGTCAAGCTCTCGCTCCCAGCGCGGCCATTCCCAGAACGCCATGGTGTAGCTAAAGGTGCAATAATTCAGGTAATAGCGATATTGGCATTGGCAGATTCCCTGGACCTTTCCGGTCACCTGAGGCCAGCGTTCAGGCAACTCAAGCTGGTCTCCAGTCCAGGAAACCTGCGCATTACAGAAACTTCGCAGGTAGTGATTCAATCCGCGTGCTTGGGAGACAGGACTATTGCCGCGCACGACCACCCGATCGCCGGGCGTCTCGATTTCAAACACATCTCTACCGTTCGCCGCTTCTATAGATTCAAATCTGATGCTCTCGGCCTGTGAGCCGAGCAGGCGGCCCGCCAACTCTGTTATGGCCGAATCCTGGGCCACCTCCTTCCCCATACAACCATTTGCACAGGTTGAGCGGCTTGCCAGAATAATCGGCGCCAACATACCTGAGAGAAAATCCCGTCGATGAATCGTGGATGATCCCTCACGCCCTGGTGTGACTCGCAAGTCCCTGTTCATCGGCTGTCTCGCATTTTTAATTAGTCGTGACGGAAACATTGAGAAGTGGCGTCCTGAGCGCAAAGGGGTGCAGACGCAGACAAACGCTAGTCTCCTGTCCCAGTGGTTCGTGACGTAAGTCGGGGCGATTCGAAGGTGTGTCGCGACCCCCCCTTACTAACGTGCTGACGACATTCTTAAGCCCCAACGGGGCGGTCTAACAAAGCCCAGGCCAACGGCCCATTAGCGTTAACCTAATTGCTCCGCTGGCGGCAGTATAGGTCTGAATGACCCTTCCAGAGGCCCGGCGGGCCGGCAGAGAGTAGCCCACGGCGTAAGCCGTGGAATGGAAGAGCAACCCTGAGTTGTCTCAGCCCCGGAGGGGCGGCAGATACTCCAGCACCGCCTCTGTCGCCCCTTCCGGGGCTGTGATCATGGCCGTCGAACCGTGTCCCACGGCTCACGCCGTGGGCTACTTCCTGCCGCCGCTCCGCGGCTTTCATAGGCCTCGCACCCTTAGGTTAACGCCTATGGGCCAACGGCCTGGGTGAAGATTCGATTCCGCGCGATTTGCCAGCCCTGAAGGGGCGTGATGAGCCGCTCGAGGCGGCGGAGGCGACGTTCCGCGGAGGCCCACGCCTGGTTATTTCGCCCTTGCAGGGCTTGCTCCCAGAGTCACGCCGACAGAGAGTAGCCCACGGCGTAAGCCGTGGGATCGAGGAGCCTTCTGACTATCTCAGCCCCGGAGGGGCGGCAGAGGCTCCCACACCCGGTCTGTCGCCCCTTCCGGGGCTGTGAATTTAAACGCCGCATCCGGTCCCGCGGCTCACGCCGTGGGCTAGTTTCTGCCGCCGCTCCGCGGCTCCCGAGGTCCTCGCACCTTAAGTTAGCGCTTATGGGCCGTTGGCCTGGGCTTTGTTAGCTCGCCCCTTTAGGGCTCGAAGCATTTCCAACCAAGAATTAAGTCGGCCCCATCGCTGAAGGGCCGACATATGCTACAGACTTCTGGGACACGACACTAGAGGCGCGTGTACACTCGCCGCGCGATCATGTGATCTTTGATTTCGTAATCACTGCCTCGTCATCGACAATCCGCGAGCATCGCTGGAAAGATTGTACAGCTTGCCGCGCCAGCGCAGGCCGACGAGGCTTCCGTTGAATCCTCGCGGCACGTCGGGCGCCACAAGTGCATTCCTGCCTTCGAAGTCCGGCTGGAAGCCAAAAAACGCTCTGATGATCACGTCGGCAAACGCTCCTCCGCACAATTCGTTAGTGGTTTGAAGCCCTCGATCGGTGACCCGTGCCCGGGCATCGTAATCCCTGCCCAGCAGCTCATGCGATTGCGAATAGGGGCCCTCGTGTGTGACTTGTTCAAAGCGATGGAGGGCCTCGAGTGCTTGTTCCCTAAAGCCCAGAGTGCACATGGCTTCGAGAGTCAGCGGAGGCCACGCGTCGTAAGCGCCCATGGGGCCATGGTCAGGCCGGTCTGATTGGGAGGCCGCCGGATCTTTCAATGAGAGAGCCCGGAGCCAATTCCTGGTCAAGAGTTCGCGCTCCGCGAAAGCATGCATCTCGCTTCGCATGGAAGGCGAGAAATCCTCGGGCATCCATCGGGCAGTCATGATCAAGTCATAGACGTGGCGCACTTCCTGGTGTTTTCCGTCAGGCTGCAGGCAATTCCAGACGCCCTGTCCTGGTACGTACAGGCTCAGCACTTCGGCGGCAAGCCGCTTTGCCTCTGCTCTCAATTGCATCGCTCCGGCGCCGTCACCCCGGCACTCGAGCACGTTTGAGAATGCTCGCATCATCCCAACGTTTGCAGCGTTTAGTGAAGCCACGCAATGGATGTAGGTGGGGACACATTCCAAAAGGTTCTCGGCTCCCCCGTAGTCGGCCAACCCGTTGTTGCCTGCAAGCTGTTTCCAGTGTGTCGCGAGACCTTTCATGTGTTCCGCGACGGTCTTCTCACCAGCCTTTTCATTGAGGAAATCTTGATCTCCGGTCACCTGGAGATACGACTGAAGCATTCCAAACAGCGAAACATCGTTGGCCGAATACCACGGGCCACGACCCTGGCCGCTGAACGCATCCTGAGCGTAACAGTGGTAGACGTTCATTCCCAGCCAGCGCTTCAGTTGGGTTCTCATCATCGCGGGGTCGAGCAAGGCTGTGAGGGTTGGGACCATCGCCGCATCCCAGAAATACGTGAGCGTGACAGCGTACTGAGGCGCAGCCGTAACATAAACTCTGGGCTGGATAGAGAAATTCGTTCGTAGCAGCACAGCCATTGAGGAGAGGACGCTCATATAATAGGTGCGCCGCATCGCTGGGTCCGGGGTGAGCAGGACAGGGAGGTTCCCAGAGAAGTACCCATTTCCCGGCGTGAATATGTCCTCGAAGCGCTTTCGCCAAAGTGCTTTAACGGAATCGAAGGTCTTTTCAAATTCGGAGGCCCACTGATTCGCTAAATGTAAGGCCTCGGCGTCTCCGTCTCCCACCGCCATTACGAACTCGATGGTGCGGTCCTGACCAGGGCGCAGGCTTACATTCCACGTCGCCAGTCCCCGGTTTCCTTTCAATTCCAAACGATCAGCGCCCTGGACAAACACAAATGCTGCGCGTGCCGAAGATTTTGTGTGGCGCACCAGAAGCGTACTTCCGCCTCCGGCCTTTACGGCCGTGAACTCACCCTCGTTCTTGGGTACCGGAAGCTCCCAATCCCAGTTACTCTCGTACTTGCCGACTAATCCTGTGAGTTCGGCAGCGACTTCTACGGTTTGTGCTCTGCTCTGAAGGTTCTTCAGTTTGAGCCGGAAAAGAACCCCGGGACCTTCGTGAACCATACGGACCGAGCTTTCCGCCTCAAGTTCGGCAGACCGATTCCTGCGAAGCACCTGATAGGCGTACCAACGACTGTCGGCAGCCTTCAACGGAAGGCCGTTTACGCGCAAAGTGCCAGTGTCCTGTGCTTGAGAAAATGGGCAAAATCGAAGGTGTTTCACTGCCAGCAGATCATCTGTAACTTGCAGGGAACCGACGAAATTGTTCAGCGCCGGGTAGCTTCCCAGTGACTTCATGGGAAGCCATTCACCGGCGAGTTCGTCCAATGACGGAACTCCAGCCAGCGTGGTTCCTGGCTGAGAGTCACTGACCCCCGTTGCACGATCAAAGCCGAGACCCTTGCAGCCGGCAAGCAGGGTTGAGGCGAGGAGATTCCGCAAAACCGCACGCCTGGAGCTTGGCCCTTCTAGTGGACCAGGCGGGAAGCGCCTTCCTGCGGAGGAGCCGTCGTTACCAACCATGGGAGTTCTCCTTTCGTGACAGCCAAACGGCCGCGCCGAGTTCATTTTGGAGTGCGGCAGCGAATTGTCCGCGTTCCCAAACGTCCTGCGGATCTGGGTGGAAGGTCATGAGCCGAAGGATCATGGAGTCTGCACGTGGCAGGCGGCGTGCTTTTGTTGGAACAGCCAGAGAGAAGGGCAGACCGGGGAATCCCGGTCTGCCCGAAGTACGCCTCAGAAATAGAATTTGAGAGCGAATTGAATCTGCCGCGGGTCGTTGGCTCCATCGCGAAGTGAGGTGATCTGGCCGAAGGTCGCTGGGTTGGTGAAGTCGGTGTACGCGGGGTTGGCGAACCACGGCGTGTTGGTGAGATTGAAAAACTCCGCCCTGAATTCCAGACGTTTGCTCTCGGTTACGGGGAACTCCTTGAACATGGAAAAGTCCAAGCGATGCTCTCCAGGTCCGTGAGCCTGTGTGGGAGACCCGCCGAGGGGAGCGAAATCGCTTTGTCCAATACTCGTGGCTACTGGAGGGTTAGCAAAGGCAGCGGGATTAATCCATTGATTGACGTTATGCTGCCCGCCGTAGATGTTCTGTCCCGGAACCAACAAGGCATAACAGCCGTAGTCGGCTGTGGTGCCGATGGGACAGCCAATGTTGAAAGGCATCCCATCTTCCAGGGTGACGATCCAATTCAACTTCCAGCCACCCAGCACTTCGTTGGCTATCCCTTTGCTTGAGCCCAGCAGGCGATGCCCGCTGCCGATGGGAACGGTCCACAGACCGCTAAAGTGGAACAAGTTCGGCACGTCGGCGTCGCAGTAGGAGTAGTCACCAGTGATTCCGAACCCTGGCAAAGTATCGGCCCGGAACCCGCCGACCGTCGAAAGAGCAGCTGAACGCCAATCTGAGCGGCACTTTGACAATGTGTAGTTCGCCAGAAGGTTCAAACCACCGCTGAACCTCCGCTCGTACGTCGCCTGAAATGAGTGGTAGTAGGTATTGGCGCCGTCCATTTCATAAGGTGACCCCCGTCCGAAATCCGGGTAGGGTACGTAATTCTGAGGATTCAGTCCAGGCGGTAGAATTACAGTCGGCTCGTTTACGCTGATATACTGATTCATGTGATGCCCTTGGTCCCCGACGTACATCAATTCCAAGCTTTGATTTGGCGTTAATTGGTACTGAAGGGCAGCGTTGTAATCCTCATAATACGGGGCGTTCGAGTTAAACTGACGCCCAGTCAAGCTCAGACCCGTTGCATCCACCGCCGCCGGACTAAAGTTGATTCCTGAAAGTCCGGTCTCCAATGTCCCTAAGGAACCATCTGGAAAGCTGACGGGGTGCGCGGCATCCGGGTTGAAGAAGTAGAAATTGAAAAGGAAGGGGTAGGCATTGCCGAGCGTATTGCCATAACCGAGACTTCCAAGGGCCCCGTAGAAAATACCGTATCCGGCGCGAGCCACCAGCTTCGGAGTCAAGCTATAAGCAATACCCACACGCGGTGCAAAATCCACATTCCCCGCGGTGCCCAGTTCGTTGTTGCTAATACACTTGACTGTAATCCCGTCCGTTTGAGTCAGGGTGGTGAACGAAGAGGAGAGCGGCTGGCTACAGCGCTTCTGCGGAATCAAGAATTCCGCTCCGTTTCCTGGCGCGCCGGGAAGGAAGTTTGCCATGGCGCCAAAGGATTCGCCGTAAGGCGTGGTGTGGTCCCAACGTATACCGAGATTGAGCGTCAACTTGGGTGTCACCTTCCAGTCATCTTGGAAATACATGCCGTAATACTCTCGCCGGTAGCTATCCGCAGCGAAGTTCGACGCATACACGGTATCGGCGCCGCCGACGTTGTTATACCCGCCGGGCACGGAGGAGGCAGATGGGGTGAGCAGGAGCTGAGCCATGCCCGTCCCGCCGCCGCTGGTATTGGGTACCTCTGTGTACGCCCCGCCAAAATCGAACCCGCCGTGCGACCAGGCGGGTTGAAGAATGGGAGTTTGAATGTAGTCACCCTGAAAACCCGCTTTAAACGTGTGTGCGCCGTACACTTTGGTCAGGTTTTCCGTGAGGTCCCAAGTGACGGAGCTGCCGACAGTAGGAATCCACCCTGCAGTTCCCATCCCCGTGAGGCCGGCAATATCGATGGGCGGGAGGCCACCATTGTCGTCTACTTGGGGAATTCCCTGGATGCCAAATTTCTCGGGGATGCCCATCACGTGCCCGTAGGGCCCTGTCATGCTGATCGGCGATCGGCTGAAACCCAGGCGAACTTCATTAATTGTGGTAGGGGAGAAGAAATGCGTTTCGCTCACCGCATACGCCTCCGCCCGCTCGTCCATTAGCCCTGCATCAAACCATTGCCCAGCTCCCCCTAAACCCGGGAAGTAACCCGGATTGTTGAGGGGGGTATGGCTCCAACTTCCGACCACGAACAATTGATCTTTTGGGCCAAAGTTGTGATCGACGCGCCAGTCGACCTGGTTCGTGTCGTTCGAGATCATCCCATCATAAGCGTAATCGCTGTAGAAGCCGGGCAGATTGGCCGCGGGGTAGACGCCCAGCAAGTTCTTGCCATTGGCATCGAGCCGGCCGGCGGGCAGGCGATTGAGTTGCGAAACGATGGCTGGGGAAGTGAAGTTGGTAAGGCCCGTCAGGCTGCCCTGATAGAAGGGATCGCGTACGAATCCGCTCGTGGCGGCAATCAAATTGGTCACTGGGTCAGCTTGTCCAGCCGTCACGCTGCGAGTGGTGGCCGGATCAAATACGGTGCCTAGCGGGAACGTGCGCCCCAAAGAATCGGATCGCGTCCCACTGGTGTAGGTAATCAAGTCTTGCATGTCGGTAAAGCCACTGCTGACCATGGAGCTGGTGGGGACCGTATCAATACGCGTCAGCGCCTGGCGGATGCGAGTCCCCTGATAGGAGAAGAAGAAAAAGCTCTTGTCCTTACCGTCGTAAACGTGCGGAAGGACGACCGGCCCCCCCAGAGTGGCCCCGAATTGATTCTGCCGATAGGCACCCTTGGTGAGGCCGCTCGAGTTTTCAAAATACTGTGCCGCGTCGAACTTGTCGTTGCGCACATACTCCCAAACGTCACCATGGATTTGGTTGGTTCCGGATTTTGTGGAGGCGTTGATAACCGCGCCGCCGGAGTGTCCAAATTCCGCGTTGTAATTATTCGTTTGTACTTTGAATTCCGCGATGGCATCCGGGGGTGGAAGAGCAACGTAAGGCTCCGGGAGAGTCCACGCCTCGTCGTTGTTATTAATTCCGTTCAATCGGTAGTCATTCTGCTCGAGTGGGTGGCCGTTGGCTGAAAAGTACGGTCGGCCTGAGGCGTCAGGCTGCGAGTAAGTGACGCCGGCGCCCAGTTCGACAAGCGTCGTCCAATTCCTGCCGTTCAAAGGTAAGTCATTAACCACCTGAGTTCCTACGGTGGTGCCGACCGAAGCGTCTTGTGTTTGGAGAACGGGTGCGGCAGCCTTCACTTCGATCGTTTGGGTCACTGCCCCGGGAACAAGTGTGGCATCCACCACCACATCTTCCTGGACGTGCAAAGTCAGGCCAGAGCGCACAAATTTGGCGAAGCCCGCGACCTCGACTTCAACTCGATAGCTGCCGATTCGCAGGGCTGGAAATACAAAATACCCCGTCGGTCCTGTGGTGATGTTTAGGGCAAGACCCGTCCCCTCATTCGTTACCGTAACCTTGGCTCCCGGCACGACAGCGCCGGACTGATCCTTCACCATCCCGAGGATCCTTCCTGCATCAATCTGAGCCATAAGGGGGCTTGCTAATAGCAGTGCAAGTAACACATACGTCGTTGGAGCCGGCAGGAGCCTCAACAAACGCCGAAATCGGCTCAGGCGAGTGTCGGGTGAATTCTGAGCCCGGGGCACAGTTAGACAAAGAGTCCGAACTATGGGTTTCATGCAGTGACCTCCTGTGGAATTCTCACTCCAGTGATTGGACATCTGCGAACCGTAGGTAACCTAATAAAGCCACCATTCAATAAAGCCGTTGAGCTTGTATCATAGAGTGTTTTAGCTGTCAAGCTAGTATTTAGACATTCCTGTGATTCAGACAGTGGGGGGAGGGCGCGAGGCTGGCGGGAGGCAGGAGAGGCGAGACGAGGGAAATTGGGCGCTGGAGTGGGGGTGTGTTGAGACGGGTGGCGGCTGTGTCGTAGGG
>JBEKLY010000128.1:0-20385 GCA_050010015.1 Terriglobia bacterium | reverse complement strand
AGGAGGACAACTGGGCGTCGGAAAGGCCGTCAAAAGCGCTGTTGACGGATCGGGCAGACCGGTTGACACACCGACCGCGGGTCAGCTGCCCAGCCTGGTTTCTTACTGTCTGAATCGCAGAATGAGTTCACCAGGCTCACGAGTTGAGTACTGGAGGCCCAAGGCCAATCGAGAATGTGCTGTCTGTTCGTCGAATCAGGCGTCCACATGGGTGCTGGCGTTGACCGGCGCGGAATTCAGTCACTCACTTTGCACACGGTCGGCTGGGGGGATTTCGTGGGAGCGAGGGCCCTCTTCAAACTGCCTGAAGGGACAGGCAGATCAGAGGGCCCGGTCGGTTTCTACCGACGATTGGCTTTGTCGGCTAGTTGGACGGAACTGCAGTGGATGTTTCGCCTGAGGCCGAACTCTGCACGTCATCTGCGCCGACCGCCGTAACCGTATAGTAGTACGTCGTGCCAGACGTCACTGCCTCATCGGTGAAAGTCGTCCCACTGACCGGCGTCGAATTCAACGGCGTCGAACTCTCTCCTCCTGAGGCGGTGCCCCGGTAAATGTCATAACCGACAATTCCGGAAGTTGAACTGGCCGTCCACGAAAGATTCACGTTATGGATTCCCGATCCGGAGAGGCCCACCGCTTGCGGGCTGCCCGTAACATTGTCGGCGACGGTGATAGACGCCGTTTCGGAGCTGGAAATTGAGGGAGTGAAGGCGACGCCGATTGTGCAATTCGCTCCCGCCGCAACCGAACTGCCGCAGGTGTCCGCAACTTCGGCGAAATCCGCGGCATTCGTTCCAGTAATTGTGAGGCTGCTGATGCTCAGCGTCGTGTTGCCGCCATTAGTCAGGGTAACGGTTTGGGCGCTGCTGGTAATAGCAATCGGCTCGCTCCCGAACGAAAGACTAGTGGGAGAGAGACTGGCCGCCGCCGCAGTGCCCGTGCCGGAAAGACTGAGGGACTGGGGACTGCCGCCGGCGTTGTCGGTAATGCTGACGGAGGCCGAGCGGCTGCCGCTGGTGGTCGGGTCAAAGGTAACGCTGATCGTGCAGCTCCCGCCTGCCGCGACCGAAGTTCCGCAAGTGTTGGTCTGTGCAAAGTCGCCGGTGTTGGCCCCCGTAAGTGCGATGCTGGAGACACTCAGCGCCGCGGTCCCGCTGTTGGTCAGAGTGGCTGTCAGCGTCCCGCTGGTGGTGCTGACGGCCTCACTGCCGAAAGCGAGGCTGGTGGGGGAGAGGCCAGCCGCTACCGTAGTGCCCGTGCCGGAAAGACTGAGGGATTGGGGGCTGCCGGTGGCGTTGTCGGTAATGCTGACTGAGGCCGTTCGGCTGCCGCTGGTGGTCGGGTCAAAGGTAACGCTGATCGTGCAACTCCCGCCTGCTGTCACAGAAACGCCGCAAGTGTTGGTCTCGGCAAAGTCCCCGGGGTTAGCGCCCGCAAGTGCGATGCCGGAGAGACTCAGCGCCGCGTTCCCGCTGTTGGTCAGGGTGGCGGTGATCGTGCCACTCTTGGTGCTGACGGCCTCGCTGCCGAAAGAGAGGCTGGTGGGCGAGAGGCTAGCCGCTACCGTAGTGCCGGTGCCGGAAAGACTGAGGGACTGGGGGCTGCCGGTGGCGTTGTCGGCAATGCTGACGGAGGCCGTTCGGCTGCCGCTGGTGGTCGGGTCAAAAGTAACGCTGATCGTGCAGTTCCCGCCTGCTGCAACCGAACTTCCGCAAGTGTTGGTCTCAGCAAAGTCGCCGGTGTTGGCGCCCGTGAGCGCGATGCTGGAGAAACTCAGCGCCGCGTTGCCGCTGTTGGTCAGAGTGGCCGTCAGCGTGCCACTCTTGGTGTTCATGGATTCGCTGCCGAAAGAGAGGCTGGTGGGGGAGATGCTAGCCGCTGCGACCGTGCCCGTCCCGGAAAGGCTGATCGTCTGGGGACTACCGGCCGTGGCATTGTCGGAAATGCTGACCGAGGCCGTGCGACTGCCGCTGGCCGTCGGGTCAAAGGTGACGCTGATCGTGCAACTTCCCCCCGCCGCCACCGAACGACCGCAATTGTTGCTCTGGGCAAAGTCGCCGGCGTTGGCGCCTGTGACCGCAATGCTGGAAACACTCAACGCGGCGCTGCCACTGTTGGCCAGGGTAGCTGTCAGCGTTCCACCGGGAGTGCCGACGGGCTGGTTTCCAAAGGAAAGGCTGCTAGGGGAAACATTGCCTGACGGATCTGCGGCTGCGACGCCGGTGCCGTTAAGGCTTACGCTCTCGCGTCCGCCCCGGGCGTTGGTCGAGATGTTGAGCGTCGCAGAGCGCTGTCCGGTTGTATTGGGTGTGAAGGTCAACCTGACTGCGCAGCTCGCTCCCACGGCCAGCGAGAAGCCGCAGTTGTTGGACTGCGAAAATCTGCTGGCGTACGTGCCATTGATCCCTACGCCACTAATCAAGAGAGTTGTACTGCCCGTATTCTCCACAGTCACGTTTTGCACGGGGCTGGTCGTATTGACGGGTACCGATCCGAACGAGACGCTGGTACCAGACTTGCCAGACACTTCCACAGCGAGGCTTGCGGATAACGCGATCGTGCTGGAAGCGAAAAGAATTGCAAAAGCGGTCATCGTCGCCAGGAGAATTCCCGCCTTCCGGCGAGCTTGATGCAGTGCCCAGCTTGGAAAGCCAGTCTGACTCATCTTGTGGGTCGTGCGGGTTTGAAGAGATCGGTAGGTGTTAACGCGTAGCCGATGTGTTATGTCGAATATACTCATTGTGTTTATAACCTTTTAAAAATATATTAAGCGAGTAAGATCACCGGACTTCGGCAGCCCGGGCCCGCAAAGATTTAATCGGCCCGAATCCCCGGCTGATAAATCGAGCGGAGCCGCAGAAAGTCGGGTTGGGGGAGCTTGTCCAACAGGCGCTTCGTCAAGACAGATGAGAGTTTCATAAGGGTGTCCCTGTTTCCACGAGTGGGCGCGGGGGCAACCGGGGATGAAGGGGCGGGAGTCAGGGGCTGAAGCGTCTTTCATATTGCCTATCTCTCGAACCGGCTGAGCCAACCGGGAGCGACAGTTTGAATCGACGTTCGAAGGTACCAGTACCACAGGGGGGGGTCTATAGTACGAGGGTACTGTCAGATCGGTTATCTATCAAGTAGGTGGTAGACATTTAGAGCCTTTACGTGCAGCGTCTATAGCACTAAGGTACTGCCTGATCGGATAAGTTATCTTTCGATGGGGTCTGGGCAGCGCAAGATCGACCAGTTGCTGAGACGTCCGGCAGTACGGTCCAGGAGACGCCTCGCGATGGATTGGCCGCGAGCACCTACGCGCCGGAGCAGTCATTTCATGATACGTTGAAGTCTGCGGCTGTTTGCTCATGCAAGGGAGCCTGCTGATGGACCGAGTGATTCCGAAGAAAAAAGGCGATGGAAGTTTCAGCCGAACTCGGCTTACCTCCGAAATCCCAGGATGGATCTTCCAAGCTGACTGGAAGGCGACCGGTCCAAGGCTCCTCGGCGCGGCTTTGGGAGTGGTCATAGTGGGCATGCTCGCGGCAGGACTGTGGCCCTTTCACTCTCCGAGGAATCAGGTGACATGGCTCGCGGGCGGCCACGGCGTGCGCTTCGGTCTTCATGGAACGATACTCGGTTCGTTTGAACCGAAGGGGTCAAATGTGTCGGCGGATGCCCCGTGCAGTCTGGAGATTTGGTTCCAGCCTGCTCGTCCTTGGTCGTTGGGCACTTTGATCCATTTCTATTCTCCATGTAACGGCCGGCAATTTTCGCTGCATCAAGTCAACGGTCGGCTTGCCGTGGAGAGTGATCCTTACGACAGGCATTATCGAGCCCCAACCATCACACTGTTCATAGAAGACGTGCTCCTTCGCCCTGGCCTTTCTTTTGTCACGATCACGTCCGCGGGGGGGCATACGTTAGCCTACGTCGATGGTCGTCTGGTCCTAACTGCCGTTGGCTTTCCGCTCTCGGGCCAGGACTTGCACGGCGAACTGGTGATCGCCAACTCAGCCCGTATAGAGAGTAGCTGGTCAGGTTTATTACGAGGCCTTGCGGTTTACGACGAATGTCTCTCCCCAACACAGGTTGTTCACCACTATGAAACATGGACAAAGCAGGGACGGCCCGACATCTCCGAAAAGGAGCGCGCTACGAAGGTCTATTCATTCGATGAAGGGACGGGAAGTGTCGTTCATAACCGGGTGCATTCAGGCATCGACTTGTACATTCCTGAGCGTTTCGTAGTTTTGCATCAGGTCTTCCTGCGGCCCTTCTGGGAGGAGTACGAACCAACTTGGGACTACTGGAGAGACGTCGTCTTATTCAATATTGTGGGGTTTATCCCTTTTGGGTTCCTTTGCTGCGCCTATTTATCGTTAGCCAAACGTGTTAAACGGCCGGGTCTGGTCACCGTTCTGCTAGGTTTCGCGGTCAGCCTCACAATCGAATGCCTTCAAGCGTTGTTGCCGACACGCGACTCAGGCACCACGGATCTCATCACCAACACCTTAGGCGCCTCTTTAGGAGTTTGGTTTTATCTTTGGGACATTTGGCGACCTCCATGCACGAGAATTTGGACGCACTTGGTCGAGTCTAAAGCCGCCGGGTTGAGCAAAGAAGCCCGCCGCAGTCGGTCCTAGCCCACTGAATTCCACGGCAATCGCTAGCCGGGAAGGAAACCCTGCTCGAATCAAGCTTGAAGCGTGCACTCGGGCGGGAGTCCCCTTACGGCGTCGGCGCCCCGCTCCTCTACTCGACGACCATTCCGCGCCTTGTTGGTTCAAAAGATTGCTGGTAGACTTGAATTCCGGCGGACGATTGCAAGGGTTGCGGGACGCGGAAGGCGGAGCAGGGAGGAGTGCCATGGCCAAAGGGGAAGACAGCTCGTCAGGGTTCAGAGTGGTTGACCGCCGGCCATTTGCCGCTGACGGCTCCAGAAAAGAAGACGCGGTCGCGGAGGAGATGAACGGAGAGACCGCAGGGGCGACTGCGCAGAGTGCGCCGCGCGAGGCGCCCAGCGAAGCTCCCGGCCCATTCGACGAGGAGTCATCCGGTTTTGAAACGCTGGTTTCTTACCTTAGCACCACCGCCATGTTTCAACTTGGGTTAATAGCCGGGCCGTCCGGAGAGCACATTCCCGCCGACATGCCGAACGCTAAGCGCACACTCGATTTGCTGGAAGTGTTGCAGCAGAAGACCCGCGGGAACCTCACCGCCGGAGAATCTCGACTGCTCGAGGATGTCCTTTACGAACTGCGCATGAGCTTTCTCGAGATGCAAAAACGACTGGCGCGTAAGAGCAAATGAGATTGACTTTTCTGGGCACGGGGACTTCCACCGGGGTTCCAACCCTCGCCTGCCATTGCAGGGTTTGCACTTCTCCTGACCCGCACGATCAGCGGACACGGCCTTCGCTGCTGGTCGAGTCGAGGGGCCGTGTCTTGGTGATTGATACGACCCCGGACTTCCGGGCGCAAGCTCTGCGTGAGAACCTGGAACGGCTGGACGCCGTCCTTTTCACACACTCCCACGCCGATCACATCTTAGGGCTGGATGACGTCCGTTCCTTTTACTTCCGGCAGCAGAAGCCGATTCCGATTTACGCTGACGCTTATTGCATGCGGGAAATCCACCGGACCTTCAAGTATATCTTTGACGGTGATTACCCGTACGGCGGGGTTGCCCGGCTGGACCCTCATCTCATCGACGGTCCGTTTGAAGTGGAGGGTCTCAAAATTGTTCCGGTTCCCGTGCTGCATGGCAATCTGCCGATTCTGGGCTTTCGCATCAACGGAGTGGCTTACCTGACTGATGTCAGCGAAATCCCTGAACCGAGCTATGCTCTGCTGGAAGGCCTCGAGGTGCTGATTCTCGACGCCCTGCGGCCCCGCCCCCACCCCACTCACTTGACGGTTGAGCAGGCCCTAAGTGTGATGCAGCGGCTAAAGGTTCCGCGAGGATACTGCACCCACATCGCCCACGAATTGGGCCACGAGGAAACTAACGCCCGTCTTCCGTCGCACGTGCGGCTGGCATATGATGGGTTGCAGTTGGAGGTCTAGAGAGTCAAGAGTCGAAAGTCGAGAGTCGAAAGTGGAGGACTTCTCATCGTGCGCACGCGCCGCATTCAACTCTCGACTTTTGACTGTCGACTTTCGACTGCCTATGCGCGTCATCGACAATCTCGGCGAACTACCGCCCGCGCCTTCTTCCTGCGTGCTGACCGTCGGCAACTTCGATGGAGTCCATCTGGCGCATTTGAAGCTCCTGGACCGCGTGGTGGAAGTCGCACGCCCTCGAGGTGCGATCGCGGCCGCGATTACCTTCGAGCCGCATCCCATCAAGTTTCTTGCCCCTGCCCGGGCGCCCAAGCTCCTCACGCCTTTCTCGAGAAAGGCCCGGCTTATCGCCCAAAGCGGCATTGACCTGCTTGTCGTGCTTCCCTTCAACCGCGAACTGGCTCACCTCTCGCCCTTGGATTTCGTGCGCAACATTCTCGTCCGGCCGCTGCATACGATGTCCGTTCACGTGGGGCCGAATTTCCGCTTCGGGTATCGCCAGGCGGGAGATGTGGAGATTCTGGAAGAGTTGGGCCGGCAGGAAGGTTTCGAGGTGGAAGTGCTGCCCCTGCTCGAAGTGCGCGCCCAGCGCGTTTCGAGCACCCGCATCCGGGAATTGCTGGCCGAGGGCAAGGTCCAGGTGGCCAACCGGCTGTTGGGCAGGCCCTTTTCTGTTTATGGACCCATTGTGGCCGGCATGGGGGTAGGCCGCAAGCACACCGTTCCAACTCTGAACCTGGCTCCTTTCGAGGAACAACTCCCCAAGACAGGCGTCTACGTCACACGCACCTGTCTTGGCGAGCGGCTTTACGACTCCGTTACTAATGTCGGACATAAACCCACCTTCGGTGATAACCAGAATCTTACCGTCGAGACCTTTCTCCTGGATTTCCCGGGCGGTGAGATCGAACAACTAGACATGGAAATCGAGTTCCTTTACCGCTTGCGGGATGAAATCAAGTTCCAGAATCCCGCTATCCTGAAAGTGCAGATTCAGGAAGACGCCCGCCGATCGCTGAAGTTTTTCCGTCTCTTTCGTGCCTTCGCCCAGCCTCAGAAAGGCAATCCCGCCTCGAACCGCCTTGCGCCTGAAGAAGCGTAGGCAGCCGGCGCAGACGTCCTGAAGCTTGTGGTTGCGATGTATGCGCCACCTTGGCGCCAGAGGGGCGCAGGCATGCCGAAGAACGGCACGTCTGCGCCACCCCAGTCGCGCGAAAGGCGCAGGCATGAAAAGCGATCTATACGTCGCCCGCGAGAAAGCCCGGCGGCCGTTTTCGACTTTTGACTCTCGACTGTTAACTGTCGGCTGTCGACTGACTCCACTCACTCCGCCTGAGGGAGCAGGATGATGAGTTCGAGTTGGGGATTGGGAATGTCGCCGGGAACGTATGCCGCGATGTTGCGAGCCCGCTGCACGGCTTCCCAGGCGGCCCCGGATTGATTGAGGCTGAAATACTGGTAGTTGAGCTTAATGGGGATCGACCCCGGAGGGGACGGGACGTGCGTTAATGGAATGGCAGGCAGCGCCTGGCGAATGAGGGTTTCGATGTGCGTGGCCGAACACACCTTGATGAGTTGCGGTACCCGCCGGAGCAGATCGGCCTCGCTCAGATCCGCACTGATCGCCAGATACATCCGCGTGTTGGTCAAGTACTTGTCGTTCGCGAGCGCCGCGGAATAGATCGAAGGCCGGCTGAGTTTCAGCGGAATAGAAACGAAGTTGCTGGGCACCACCGTTTCGAGCAGCATGCGCAGTTTTTCGTCCAGGTCGGTGAAGCAGGCGCCCAGGTTATCGTGGTTGTAATTGGGGAGGTCGCGCGGCTGGAACGTGCTCGAAAAGGTGGTGAGCGAAGCGGCCAGGGCCAGCATGCTGGTGTACAGGCCTTCCGGGTGGCCTTTCCTGGACTCGAAAATGTGGCGCATGACCGGCAGATAGCTATTGACCGTATAAAGCAGCCAGAAGTTGGCAATGTCGGCGGCGGTGAATTCCGCCAGGCTCTGGTTTTTCTGCCGCCGCATTCCAGAAAGCGTGCTGCTCTTGGCGGCGAGGATCTCGACCAGCCGGCGCAGAATCGCCACCAGGTATTCGCTGGCAGTAATATCGAGTAAAGGAGGGATGAACTGCGGATCCAACTGGTAAAGACCGGTCTCCGTCTTCTTTACACGGCCCAGGCGAAGAATCGTGTTGCCCTGCAGCGGTTCTCCCTCGAGAAGCAGGCGCAGATTCTTCCTGGCAACTTGAACCGGTTTTTCGGCAAGGCCGGTGTTCTCGTCCCGAGAAAGCTCAATCTCGGCCTGGTAGCGAGCATCGCCGCTTTTCTGACCCACCGAAACGTTAAGCCCGCGATCGCGATGCTGAGGCACCGCAAGATAGGCTTCGAGCGTGGTTTGATCCGGACCAAACGACTGCTCGATGCGCCGTTCGCCCGGGGCGGCGTCAGAGTCAGGGATATCGAATGCCAGCCCGTCAGGAAACAACCCCACGGCGCGTGTCAGCGCCAGGCTGCCCGCGGAAAGCGCTTCGTGGTTGAATTGCAGCTCCGCAAAGCCCCAGGGACAGTACTTGAGCGCCCCCAGCTTGAACTCCAATACACTTTCGAAGAACCTGTCCTGGAGTTGCAGATGCTGCGGCGTGAGGAAGGTGCCCTTAGCCCAAATTACCGGTTGGAGTTGGCGCATAGATTATCAAACTAGCAAGATGCCGCGAGCGAAGTCAAACGGGCATTTCTGATTTGTGATTTGTGATTTGCGATTTCAAACGTGCTGGGTGACGCATACCTCACGACGGTGGTTGTCGGGATGTATGCGCCTCTCTGGCATTAGAGGGGCGCAGACATGCCAAAGAACGGCACGTCTGCGCCACCCGTGCTAGTTTGAGAGTGTGGGTATCCATCGCAAATCACCCATCGCGAATCACCAATCGCAAATCACCTATCCCTAGATCCCCGCGAAGGCGCGAGCCATTCCGGCGTGTCCGAAGGGTTTGTGCGTGCCTCCTGGAAGCTCGACCTCAGTCTTTGTCGAGTAGAACAACAGCCGCGCGATCAGGCGGCCCTCGAAAGTCAGATCAGCAGTCAGTTCGACGACCGGCTTAGCGTTTCCGGGCGCGGCGTGCCGGCCCGTCTTCCGACTATTCAGCATCAGCTTGCCGGAGGGAAGCCGGGCAGTACCAAGCCAGGCAAAATCAGGTTTCTTATCAATTTCCAACAAGCCGCCCCGCTCTTCAACCGCTTCGCGAATCAACTGAATTGCCTGATCCATCCGCTCCAGTAGCTCACTATCCGTCATTAGGACACCTCAACGCTATTGATGATTCCGCGACCACAATTCTTGCACGGTTCCTCGTCGGCAACCAAATGCAGCGCCGTCTCGCGCAACTATCAAGTCACAAATATCCTGATGGTAGTTCGACCCTAATAGAATTGAGCAAAAAGAGTAACGAAATCAATAACAATTTTGCGCAACCGTCATTTGGTAGCGCGGACCCCAGAAACCGGGGGTCTGCGCTACCCGTCACAGTTCGGCACTCAGCGGGCGCTCGCCGGAAATGAATTGAGACACCATGAGATTGGCCAGCCGCAGTTTTTCACCCACCGTGCCGCCCTCGTCGCGTTCAAGCAGCATCATGCAGACGCTCAGCACATCGCCTGTGCCGGTGATATTGATGTGCCGACTTGCGGGAATGGATGCTTCCACGCTCCATGTCCCATGTTGATAATAACCCGCGCCCTTTTCTCCCAGGTGCACCACCGCCCCAACCGCACCCCAGTTTTCGAGGGCGCGAAGCGATTGCGGCAAGTCATCGGAATCGGCAAATTCGTTCAACTCCCGGGTGTTTCCGTGCACCAGGTCCACCAGGGGCAACACGCGGCGGACTGCTTCTTTCCGCTTCCGAATTTCCTCGGGCTCCTCTACGCCCCAGCGCGGATCCCAGTTGAGGTCCATCGATATTCTCATGCCAAGGTCGCGCGCGTGGCGGAATAATCGCTCGTTACCGCCGAAGAGCATCGCCTCCGAAAACCATATGTCGGCGCGCAACAGGTGGCCAAATCCCTCGAGGGCGGCGAGGTCAAGATCTTCAAAAGTCAGCGCGGCGTTGTTGGGAAGGGAGCTAAGGAAATGGCGATGGCCGTTGGTGAAAGTTAGATTGACGGAAGTGCCGCTTGGGCAGCCGGGAGCCCTTTTCAGATAAGGTGCGATGCCGTGGGAAGTCAGCGCACGCTCGAGACGATCACCCAGCCAGTCTGTTCCCACCCGGCCCAGGAAGGCGACGCGCGCGCCCAGCCCGGCCGCCGCGAAAGCACTGTTCGCCCCGCCCCCGCCTACCGTCTCCGTAATTGCGGCGACGGAAGTTTCACCGTCCGCGAAGAGATAATCGCCGGGAGGAATTTGACTGGTTCTGATATCGCGATTGATATTGCCCACGATGCAGATGTCGGCTGTGCAAAATGATTGTTCATCGAGCATTCGGGGAACCTCGTCAGGTGAGCTTCGTTCTGCGGGGCAGCGTGCAAGGTGCTTTATGCCCCCGCGACCCCCTCACCCGGCCCACCCCGGCTGATGACGACGCCGGCTGCGGGCCACCCTCTCCCCCAAAGGGGAGAGGGCTTACGGCGAAATCCCGGCGTCCCCCGCCACCTGCCCACCTGCCTACTGCCGACTGCCTACTATCTACCTCCGCTCGCGAGGGCGCTTGCCCAGGTGCGAGATTCGGGCTGGAAGCTCGCGCTCCCAGGAATGTGTCAACTCGAGGCCCTCGCCGGCGCGAGGGCGGCGACGCTCATTGTCCTAGAATTTGACCAGAATATCCATGTCGATAAAGTTCTCGTTCCTGCGCAGATCAGGATACCAGATGCCGCCGTTGCCGTTACAGCCTGCGATCGTCAAGGATGGGCTGCCGTTCATACACGCGTACTCGGACGGATAGCCGTTGTTGCCGCCAGGAGGCGTTATTCCCCCAGCGCCCGTCCAATACGGCACGTTCGCGTGGCGATGATCGAACTCCCAGCGGAAGGTGATGTACTGCTTGGGCATCCAGTCAAAGGTGATCGAGCTGTCCCAGGCTTTGAAAGGGTTGCCCGGATTCTCGGTGAAGTAAGGCGAATTGGTCGCCGCGGAGATGGCCGTCTCTCCGTTGATCGGTGGCAACAGCACCAGGTAGCGCCCCGGGTTGTTGATCTCTCCGCCGCCTATCGTCAGACCGTAAAGGTCCTTTTTGAACCACCAGCGGTTGTACAACATGTAGCCCAGAAAGCTCTGCTTGGGGCTGCCTTTCGTGTCGCCGTGGCAGCTCACGCCGCCGCCGAACTCACAACCCATGTCACCGGTAAAGGTGAATGCCATCTTGTCCATGGTTTTCAGCGGTTGGTCGTAGTATTTGACTTCGAGGCTGTCGTCGGTGTGGATGCGGCCGCGGTTGGGGACAAACAGGTCGTCGTGCCCCAAGCCGTAATTGTTCGAGATGATGTTCACCCACGGTTTCGGAGTCCACTTGATCTGTCCTCCCAGGCCCGGGTGGTGATTGGCGGAACCGTACGACTGCCAGCCGTTGATGAACCACGGCTCAATTTTCAGGTGAGCGGTTGGAAAAATCTGCACTCGCACGCCGTTGAAGAACCAGGGTGTGTTCGAGGAAACATAGGAGGGTTGATAGGCCCAGTTGTCGAAATTGTAATAGCTGAAGAGGCCAATGTACGACATGAAGATTCCGGCGTCGACATTGATCCCATGAAGCGCGTTGAAATGGTATCCGCCGTACGCTTCTGAGACGTAGCGGTAAGCGGTGTCGAGATCCCACTCGCCGTGGCCGGGACTGCCGTCGTTGCGCGGCGTGGTTGCTGAATACATGCCAAACTGCGTCATGATCCGGGCGCGCACGTTCTCGTAATGAAAATCGCCGCCCACACCAAGCTGTTCCACCTGCACTTCTTGTGAGCGGAAGATTTCACTCGACCCACCCATGGAATGGTCCGCCGGACGATTGAAGTCGTAGGTGTAGGTTGTGTCCGCCCTGACTTCCGGCGTAAAGAACTTCGAATCCCAGTAAATGTTCTTGGTGCGCGGGTTGCCGTTCAGCCAGGTCCAGTCCGCATCGGAAAAGGGCTCGATCTTGGCCGGCTCTTGGGCCGTAGCTGCTTGGGTCGCTGCGGGCCCGGCTGGGATAATCTCGGATTTGGCCGCCGACTTCAAGCCTGCCGTCCCCTCGAGCGAAGCCACCATGACGGGCTGCGTGGAAGCGTCAGGTTTGATGGAACCGTGTCCCTGCGAAGGCGGCAGCGTTCCGGAAACGTTGCTTGGGGCGTCGGGTCGGATTTCCACCTTCCTAGGCGTGGCGGCAGCCGTAGTGACACTCGCCTGTGCTGGAGCGGCGGGAATTTGGTTCGCCGCAACCGCCTGCAAGTTGTGCTGTGCGGGAGCAGCGGCGCCGGGTTGATCAGTCGCAGCCGCCTGTGTAGTGACCGACGGTCTGGGAAGCGTCTCTGCACTTCTTGCCTGGCCCGCTTCCAAGGCGGCAAGGCGCTGCTCGAGCCGGTCGATACGCTCGAGCAACTGCGTCTCTCGTTGTGTGAGAGGCGGCGCGTCCGCGTTCGAGTTAGCCGATGGCTTTGGCAAGTCAGCCGCACGGGTGGAAGCGATCGTTTCCCTCGAATCGGCGGGCGCGGCAAGGGTCATATCAACTTGCAGGCTCTGCTGGCGCCCGAGTTCGACCGTGGCCGTTAACAAGCTGGCCAGACCCGACTTGTTCGCAGTCAGTTGGTATCGGCCAGGTTTAAGGTTTTCGACGAGAAAGGCGCCCCCTTGATCGCTAAGTGTGGTGCGGTCGGCGTTCTCGTCCAGGCTGTGGATAACCACTTGCACGCCGCCGAGCGGTGCTCCCTCGGCGTTTCGCGTGACCCCGCGAACGGTGCCGAAACTTCCTGCTCCATAGCCTAAAGACGTCAAAAGCAGCACTGCACCCAATAAAGACACAATACGGGTTCGCAACATTTGAACGGACCTCCCCCAGGGCTGTATCAAACTCGCGGCGGTGTTTTATCTACCCCGCTCTGTAATTGAAAGCGAATTTAGCCTCTCTAAGCGTATAAGAACCGGCATAAAGAAGGCATGAAAAAGGCATAAGGAATGTCTAAACGGCGGGTGCTGCTCTGAAAACGTGTAGGGGTAGGGCTTGCCCTACCCGGTCGATCCGGGGACGGCAAGCCGTCCCCCTACAAGCGGGTAAAGGCGGATGGGCGGCTGCCACGATCGCCGACGATTATGCCGGCTTCAGCACGGTGCAGACGGAGGCGCAGATGGGACCACCGATGTTAAACGTGGCGGCGACCCTGGCATTTTTAACCTGTAGTTCGGGCGGAACTTTGCCCAGCAACTGCCACGCGGACCAGCCCAGCATGGCAATGCCCGTAGCGCCCACGGGGTGGCCCTTGGCGATAAGTCCCCCGGAAGTATTGATGCCGCACTCGCCATCGACGCGCGCCTTGCCCTCCACCCAGTATTGTGCGCCCTGCGAGTAGGGGGCTTTGCCCAGCACCTCCGTGCCTATAGCGCCCATCACCGTGAAGCAGTCATGGACCTCCGCCACGTTCACGTCCGCCGGCTTGACCCCAGCCATGTCGTAGGCCCGCTTCATGGCTTTATAAGCGCCGGCCGGCCGCAGCACATCGCGGCCCTCTTTCTTCAATGCGTCCGTTGCCTGGGCGTAGCCCGCCACCTCGACGCAATCCTGTTTCGCTACTCCAAGCTTCTGTAAGCCTTCCTCGGTTGCCAGGATCAAGGCTGCGTAGCCGTCTGAAATCTGGGAGCAGTCGTAGGTTTTGAGCGGCAGGCCCTCGACGATGTAGCGGTTGATGCCTTCAATACTCCCCGCCTGATCGAGTGTCAGGTTGACACCGCGCATCTGTGCGTAGGGATTATGGTGAGCGTTCTCATACTCGGTGACTGCAATCTGCGCAAGATCGCGTTCGCTCGCGCGGTGGACCTTAACGTAGCATTCCATCACCTCGGCGAACAGGTGCGGAAAGATGTACACCTTGCCCGCACGTTCATCCGGGTGCGAGAAGTAGCCAAGCGCTTTACCAATCAACTTGCCGTCCATCTTGCCTTCCGCGTCGCGCATTTTCTCGTAGCCGACCGCGATGCCGACATCACCCAAGCCCGTTTGGAGTTTCTGGATCACGGAAAGCACTGCCTGGCCGCCGGAGGCGCAGGCGTTTTCGACCGATTCGAGCGGTTTGCCCTCGAGCCCAGGCACCATCGCCATCAGGCCGGCGAGCAAACCCTGCTCGTTCAGCGAAAAATTGCAGGTAGCGCCGATGGACCCCACGTCGAGCGCCGAGGGCTCCACATGAATCGCCTGACACGCCCCCAGGATCGCGTTCTTCACGATCTCCGGCACCGTCATGCCCATAAGCTTTCCGAACTTTGACTGATGATAGGCGGCGATGTAGATGGGTTTCATGACGTTCATTCTCCTTTAGGAGAGCCAAATCTCATAGGGACTAACCTACCACGGCGATCGCGTGCTCGGCGCCACCGCACGGCAGCACCCACCCTACTTGGGATGCGGCTTCAAGTCGTGCAGATGGTACTCCTCGCCTTCAATCGTAAAGTAGAAGCGCCAATTTCGGTTGACGCGAGCCTGCCAGAGGCCGATGGCCTCGTCGAACTTCTTCGCCCGCAATGAAGGATGGCTAAGGTTATCGAGGAGGAAGCGGCTTTGCTTGTCGAACGTTTTCCGCACTTCCGCTGGTGCGTCGGCATATTGCCGTAAGAACCGTGTCGAGTAGCGGACCCTCATGTTCGGCGGGTTTTCTTAGGAACCCTCTTTGAACGGAGTTTCGCCGTCTCGTCGTGAAGCGACCTCACGAGTTCCTCGTGGGTCTCAAAGGGACCGTAAGTACGGCCTTCTCTGAAGTCGGCTAAGCTTTCTGCGATGCCGAGATCCTCCACCGGCTTCAGCGTCAACGTGATCTTTCCATGCTCTGCCTTCGCCTCCAGGAGGTCGCCGATATTCAGGCCGATCTTCTTGCGAACGTTCCGAGGAATGACGACCTGGTATTTACTTTTGACGGAAACAAGTGCCATGGAATTTGTTCGGTTCAACGACTGAGCCCTCCACGTAAAGCTAAAAACCGGATGGCTCCCGGCGTGGGACGGGAGGCTTCAAACGCCGACCAAGCCCGCTCGGCGTCCCGCACCGAGATGTCCACTTCCGCCTGGTGCCCAAGATAGAAAGCGACGGCGCCGTACACCTGCTCCAAAGTGAGAGTAGGGAACGTCTGACGAATGCTCTCTGGCGAGGCCCCGTTACGAAACTCGAAAACTATACAATCCAACGGAACTCGGGTTCCCGCGATGTAATAGCCGCTATCCCGCTGTTCGATGTAGTCCTGTGCCATACCATTTTTCATTATACGCCAAGTCCACGGCCAAGCGAGTGCAGGCCGGAGGTTGACCCACAGCCTTTACCGGAGGAGCGGCGCCGCAGTCCTTGCCAGCTTTCGCTCGATCCGTTCCCTGCGCCGGGCAAATCGCGCGCGGTGCCGGGGGGAAGGGAACTGACCGTCCAGGTGGGCGAGCGCGGCAAGCGTGAACTCGAGGGCTTGTTCAAGATTGCGAAGGCGATGCTCCGAATGCATGGCAAGCTCCTCCAGGGCTTCAAGGGCGAGCGGGGGCTCACGACGCGAAAGCTCCAACCACAACTCGACTGCGGACTCGTGCTGCCGCTGGCGTTTGAATTCCGCGGCGAGGTGTTTCAAGGCCAGGCTTTCTATTTGCTCGGGAAGGCCTTCTGCCAGGGCTTGGCGGCAGGTCGTAATCGATTTTTCGTTCGAGCCGACGCTGCCGAGGATGCGGCTCAGGCTGAAGAGATCGAGTGGGGAGTCGAGCGATTCGGCGCCGCCCTCGCCCAGCGTGCGCGCCAACTCCACCGTCAGCGCGGCCAGCGAAACGACATCGAGAGCATTGTGGTAAAAAACAGGCTGCAAGCCTCGTGCATCACCGCTGCGCAGGTAATCAAAGTAGATGGCCGGAATCTCCGAGCCGGCCACATCGCCTTCGCGCGCTATTCCTAAGATGGCCTCTTCCAGGACGGTGAGCTTGCAACTCTCCAGGCGCAGTTTCCACAGGCGGCGCGCGGGATGCAGCGCGTCGAAGTGAAGCAGGCGCTCAAGAGGGGATTTCATGCGGGCCAGCGCGTACCGGGTCTCAAGCAGCGGTACGTCAAATGTCTTTCCGTTGAAGGTGACGAGGCCGTCACAGTTTGCTAACGCCTCGGCCAACGACTCGAGCAGCGCTTTCTCCTCCGGATAGTCCCGCAGGAAGAATTGCCGGACCACGAACTTCATTCCTTCCACGTTTCCTATGCCGATAAGAAAGGCACAGGTTCCTGTCCCGCCGGCCAGGCCTGTAGTTTCCGTGTCGAGGAAAACCAGCCGCGAGGGGTCGGGCATCGCGGCGTCCTTCAGCAGCAGGTTGAGCGGACTTAAGTCCGCCGAAGGGATATCGCCGATGCGCAGCTTTCCGTAAGGCCGCCCGAAGGGAAACGCCTCCCGCGCCATGAAGAATTCACCGCTCGAGTTCTTCATTACCTCGCCCTGCACATACTCTTCGATTCCCTTAGCGAATCTCTGAGCGGGCAGCTTGCGGACGGATTCCGGCTTATCCAAGCGGCGCAGGTACTCGAGCGTCCGCTCGAGTTCCTTGTTGCGGTCGCGGGTGCCGGAGTCGCGCTTAAGCTGGCGGAGTTTGTCGTCGAGATTCATATTTGAAAAACGTCCGTTGTCACCGGTCCGTCGTCCGTTGCAAACCTCACATCGCAACGCACAACGGACGACTGACAATGGACTACGGACCACTGACTACGAACAACCTTCGCAAAATCTCTAACGCCACTTCCTTGCCTTTTTCTCCAACCTCTCCAGCCGGCCCAACGCAGGAAGGGCAGCCATTCTCGCACGGACAGTTTGCAATCAGTCGCTGAGTCTTCTCAAGCAGAGATTCGCCCATGCGGAAAAGCGGCTCGCTGAGCCCAACTCCGCCGGGATACTTATCATACAAGTAAATGTTGGGCTCAAAGGCCAGAACTTCAACGTTTACTTTAAGTCCTCGAGTTCTGGATTTCAGATTTTGGATCTGGGATTCGCCCTCGTCGCCGGCTTCATTCTGACTCCTGACTTCTGACTCCTGACTCCTGTCTCCTGAATCCTGAATCCTGCTGTTTTCTCCCACGGCGCGCCCCAAGTCTCGAGCGTCGGACATGACAAGGAGCGTACCAATGGCTTCGAGAGCGTTGGCCAAGCCGTTAACGCCGTCCAGCCTCTCCGTCGAACTATAAGGCAGGCTTGCCATGAACGAGTGCGGAAGGGTCAGCCAGAAAGCGGTGGTATGCATCTCCTGTTCGGGCAACTCCAACTCTCCCGCGCCGACGTTTTCCATAGTATGAAACTTAATCTTCTTAAAACCCACCACTTGAGTATTAACTTGCACCTCGCCATGATTCTTGCTGGCCGGGCCGGTGGGCGCCGATTCGAAGCATTCGAGTACTTTGATTTTCGTGTAGGAAATCGCATCGGTGAAATATTCGCTGGACACCTCGTGCACGTAAGCCTTGCGGTCGTCGTAGTCGAGGCGCTCGACGTGGTACTGTTGGCCGTCTTGGATGTAGATAGCCTTCTCGTGCAGGGTGGTCAGAGCGCTCGTAAAATCCACTTCGCCGATTACTTTGGGTTCCGCGGTGTTGTCCACGATGACGAAGTTATCGGAAGAAACCGAGCGCAGGCTGATGGCGTCGGCAGGGTAACTTTCTGAAACCCAGTGCCAGCCGTCGCTCGTGAGGTGCAGGAAACCGGTTTCCTCAAGGTGCTGGCAGAGCCGCCGCAAATCGAGCGATCCGAATTTCTCGTCTTCCCGCAAGGGCAACTCGAAGGCGGCGCACTTCAGGTGATTGAGCAGAATAAAGAGGTTGTCCGGATTGACGTAGCCGTGTTCCGGCGAGCGTCCGAAGAAGTAATCGGGGTTCTGCACCATAAACTGGTCGAGCGGCGCACTCGAGGCCACCAGAACCGCCGCGGAGGTCCCTTCGCGGCGCCCCGCCCTGCCCACGCGTTGCCAGGTGGAAGCGATGGTTCCGGGGTATGCCGCAAGCACGGCCACGTCCAGGCTGCCAATATCGATGCCCAGTTCGAGCGCGTTGGTCGACACCACGCCCAGCAGGCGGCCGTTGCGCAGATCGCGCTCAATCTCGCGGCGCTCGAGCGGCAAGTAACCGCCGCGGTAGCCACGCACCGGTTCAGGCGCGAGCGGGGCGCGCGAGAAATCCTCCTTCAAGTAGGTTACTAAAATCTCCGTAGCCAGGCGGCTGTTGGCGAAAACGATGGTCTGTAGGCCGCGCGCCAGAAAGGTGTGCGCGATCCGCCGTGTTACGTTCAGGTACGACTGCCGGATGCCGAGTTGAGGGTTCACCACTGGCGGGTTGTAAAAGGCCAGGTACTTCTCCGCCGCAGGTGCGCCGTTCTCCTCTACCAGAAAAACGTCTTCCTCAAGAATATGGGTGGCTAATTCGGCAGGATTGCCGATCGTGGCTGAGGTGCAGATGAATTGCGGCCGGCTGCCATAAAAGCGCGCAATGCGTTTCAACCGACGGAGCACGTTGGCCAGGTGGCTGCCGAAAACGCCGCGATAGTAGTGAAGCTCGTCGATGACCACGTAGCGCAAGTTCTCAAACAGTCGCTGCCACTTGGTGTGGTGCGGGAGGATCCCGGCGTGCAGCATGTCGGGGTTGCTGATCACCAGATTCCCCCGCGCCCGGATGGCCTTGCGAGCGTCCTGGGGCGTGTCTCCATCGTAGGTGAAGGTGCGGATTTCTTCACCTAACTTCTCGGTCCAGCGGTTCAGTTCCACCAATTGGTCTTGTGACAGCGCCTTTGTGGGAAACAGGTACAGCGCCCTCGCATCCGGCCTCTCCACCAACTCGCCCAGGATCGGCAGGTTGTAACAGAGAGTCTTACCGGAAGCCGTGGGCGTAACCACGACGACGTTTCTGCCCTCGCGGGCTAATTCGCAGGCGCGCGCCTGATGTGTGTAAAGGGAAGCAATGCCACGCGCCTTGAGGGCGTCGACCAGCCGTGCGGGAAGAAACTGCGGAATGGGCGCGGTCTTGGCCTCGCGCGCCGGGAAGTGCTTAAGCACAGTCACTCCGCCACGGGCGGCCGGCCCTTTGAACTTCTCACGAATTTCCCGGAGGGCGCTGGGGATCGGCGCCAGGCCTTCCTCCCCTCCGCCTCTCAGGTTCGCTAGTGCTTGGGTTTCCTCGTTCACGTTGCCTCGTAACGGCAGGTGTCAGGTTCCGGGTGTCAGGTGCCAGGTGCCGGGGTTCGAACATCATCCGTTCTCCTGAAAATCACGTCATTCCCGCGCAAGCGGGAATCCATTGTGTCCCGCACTGACCATGGACCCCCGCTTTCGCGGAGGTGACGACGTGGTCTTCATCGCCTTGGGTGGGTGAAGGGCCATGACCACTCTGCCCTGACACCCGAAACCTGGTACCTGACACCTCTTCCGTTCGCCTTTTATTCGCTGAATATAGCACAACTGCCCGCTAAAGCTAAAGAATTCGTTCCAGGCAGCCGATGAGCTATCAGGAGGATAGTATGCCTACTGCGACTGCCGTGCTGTTTCCTTGGAGCGACACCTATAGCGTCAAGATCAACATGGTCGATTCTCAACATAAAGTCTTGGTTGACCTGATCAATGAGTTACACCAGGCCATGATGGCGCGGAAGGGTAAGGAGAGTTTGGGTGTGGTGCTTGCCAGCCTTATCAAATATACCAAGAGCCACTTTGCTGCGGAAGAGGGCCTGCTGCACGCGAACCAGTACCCGGCTCTCGCCAATCACAAGGCTGAACACGAGCGATTCGCGCAGACGATTGTGGATTTCCAGGATCGGTTTCATAGAAATGAAGCGGCGATGACCATCGATGTGATGGATTTCTTGAAGGACTGGCTCGTCAAGCACATTATGGGGGTCGACAAGCGATACGTTCCGCACCTTAGCGCGAGGGGCGTGCGATAGCGGGTTGCGGAAAAACGATGGCACGCTGTCATTCTGAGCGAAGCGAAGAATCTCGGCAGTTGCAGTTTCAACCAACTGCGGAGATCCTTCCTTCGTTTCACTCAGGACCGCCTGCGACTCCTCAGGATGACAGGGGATAGGGTTTTTCCGCAGCCTGCTAGTACTACTACGTTAAGTCAAGGCGGTCGCTTTCGCTTGCGAATTTTGCTACCACAATACGCACAATGTCCGGTCCAGGTGAACAGGAGGCGTTGGATCTCACG
>JBEKLY010000127.1:0-20438 GCA_050010015.1 Terriglobia bacterium | reverse complement strand
GTGAATATTAACGCCACGTTCCGTCCCACGGCTCACGCCGTGGGCTACTTTCTGGCGCCGCTCCGCGGCTTTCGAAGTCCCGGCGCCTTAAGTAAACGCTTATGGGGCAACGCCCCCGGAAACGTCGCCCCCCTCACCACCTCTCCCCTCTCCCCGCCTGCGGGGAGAGGGGTGCCGAAGGCGGGGTGTGGGGTCAGGTCCGGGGGTTTCACCCCCGGCTACTCAATTTGCTCCCCTCCGGGGAGCACAGCCAAACCCTTCCGGCAGCGCGAAAGCACAAGCTATTGAAAACACACAGGATATTCCCGGCGCTGGAATGGCTTAATGCAATTGTTACAAAAAGTTTACATTTGCACGCGACGTAACTGCCCTCCCGAGCATCACATTTCTTGGCGGCCTGGTTTGTCCGGAAGCAGCGGGTAGTCTCTCGAGCGCCTCTGTGGGTTTCTATCAACAACCCTCCTGGACAGCAGGGCGCAAAATCAGGGCAAAAAACAAAATATTCCTGGAGGAAAGCCATGAACACCCGCAATTCGGAGGTGTATTCTCTTTTCTTTTTCCTGGGGGCTGTAATGTGCCTAGGAATTCTGCCTTCCCCCGTTTCGGCCCAAGTGGTGAAAGGCACCATTGAAGGTTCTGTTGTAGACAGCTCGGGCGCGGCCGTGCCTGGGGCTCAAATCGACGCGCTCGATCCTGCCACCAGCTCCTCGGGCCATACCGTGTCAGACATCACGGGCGCCTTCCGAATCCCGCTGCTTGCCGTCGGCACTTACGAGTTGACGGTCAACAAGGAAGGTTTCCACAAGCTGAATGTAGAGGGCGTGCAAGTCAATTCCGCCGCGACCACAAAGGTGGGAACTCTAACCCTGGAACTCGGGCAGGTCTCCACGACGGTCGAGGTCTCGGGCCAATCCTCCATGGTCGAGGCCACGCAGTCTCAGGTTACCAGCACAATCTCCAATACCATGCTTTCCCTGCTTCCCACGGTCGGTCAGAATGAGGGCCTCGATTTGCTCGCCGTGCTGCTGCCCGGGGTCAACAATACGCGCGATGGTACGTTTACCAATACGAACGGTGTGGGATTCAGCTCGAATGGGCTGCGCGGACGGAACAATGACGAGCAAATCGATGGCGCGAACAACAACGACAACTCCATTGGCGGACCGTCCTCTTTTATGGGCAACACGGACTGGGTGCAAGAGTACCAGTTAACCACCAGCAACTTTGGCGTGGAATACAGCCGCAACTCCGGCTCGGTGGTCAACATTATTACCAAGTCCGGGACCAATAATTGGCATGGGGACGCTTTCGTCACCGAGAACAGCTGGAAGACGGCAACCCTTACGAATACGCAGATTGCCTTTGAAGGGCTCACTCAGGTCCCCAAGTATAATGACGAATACAGCGGGATCAGCATGGGCGGGCCTATCAAAAAAGACAAGATCTTCGTGTTTGCGGGTTTTGACAACGAGATTATTCCTTCAACCTCGGTGTATACAACCGGAGACCTCGAGCCGACACCTCTCGGTCTCCAGACCCTCGACGCTTGCCTTCCCAACAGCCCGACGCTGCAGGCATTGAATAAGTACGGGCCCTATGCGATCGCCGCCGGCAATCCCACACCCCAAGCGAGCTCGCTCACGACAACGACCGTACCGGGAGTTACCTGTTCGAATGGCAGCCCTCTCGGTCTGGTTCAGTTCGCGGGAGTTGAGCGCACGCTGCCCACTCCGATCCACGAATATGATGCGCTGGGCCGGGTGGATATCCAGGGAGCCAAGGACCGCGTGTACGGTCGCTACATTCGCCAGTCCCTGAATTACATTAATACCAATGACGGTCCAGGTTGGGCCGGCTACCCCGTCAATGTCCCTGGCGTCACCATTCAATCCGGCTTGGATTGGACGCGGACCTTGTCGCCGACCCTGGTCAACGAAGCTCGCGTCAACTTCTATCGGTTAGTCCTCCAGTTCGGTGGCAACTCCATTGGGAATACGATTCCGACTGAAAACGAGCTGGCAGACGCCTTGGCCAGCGTCACTCTGCCCCCGGGCTATGCCGGTTTCGGCTACTCGAGCATTCTCCCCGACGGCCGCATCACCAACAGCTATCAGTTCCAGGATAACCTCTCCTGGACGCACGGCAGACACACCGTGAAGGCGGGCACGAACATCACGTATCAACGCTCCCCCAATATCTGGCTCCCGAACTACAACGGAACTTACAGCTTCGAAACAATGGCCGACTACTTTCAAGATATTCCAAGTTCGATCGGTATCACCCAAGGAAACCCGGACCTGGATTTCCGGGAGCACGACAATTTCTTCTACGTCGGCGACGACTTCAAGGCCACCCGCAACCTGACGCTGAATCTGGGCCTTTCCTACGCCTACTTTGGCCAGCCCGCCAACCTGTTTAACAAGCAAGACACGGCCAATGAAACCAGTTCGACCCCGTTCTTCGATCCCTCTTTGCCGCTTTCAGTCCGGGTCTCTCCCCATCTTTCTGCGCCCAAAACAAACTTCGGTCCCAGTGTGGGGTTCGCCTACGCACCGCATGGGGGCAAGACTGTGATCCGAGGCGGCTACCGGCTGACCTACGATCCCGCGTACTACAATATCTATCTCAACGTGGCGACTTCCGCGCCACAGGTATTGGCCCAGAACCTCACGGGCGATGTTGCCGCGGACAACCCCATGCCGGCCAACCCTCTGGGTTCCGTGGTGAGGAACCAGTTGGCAAGCTTCCTGACGACGGGGAATTTGGATCCGCGCAGTTTCGACGAGGACGCTGTTCCGAGTAATTTCCGGCCCGATCGTGTGCAGGGTTGGTCGTTTGGAATTCAGCGCCAGATCGGCGGCCATGCGGTGTTGGAGTCACGTTACGTGGGCAACCATGGCGGTAGCCTCTACCAAGCTCTGAACGCCAATCCCTACGTCGCCGGCCTCGCCACTGCCTTCCCGAATCAGGTTCCTTCTGGCATCACGCCTTGCCCAATGGCCAACGCCGTGGTAGCCAACGCCGTGGGACGAGAAAACTGCCAGGAGGGGATACTGTACGAAGTAGGAAATAACGCGGTTTCGGATTACAACGGTTGGCAGAACGAATTGCGCACCAACAGTCTGTGGAATCAGCTGACCCTGCGCACTTCCTTCACCTGGAGCAAGACCACAGATAACACCAGCGAGATCTTTTCCACCTTCGCTGGAAACAACAGCTCCTGGGCAGCGCAGAATCCCTTCAACACTCTGCACGCCGAACATGCCTTGTCCGGATTGGACGTCCCGGAACAATGGACGCTCAGTTTTGTCGAGATGCTCCCGTTCTTCCGGGGAGAGCACGGATTGCGCGGGCGCGTGCTTGGAGGTTGGTCGTTTTCGGGAACGTACATCATTTCGAGCGGCCAGGCGTACTCACCGATCCAGTACTATCTGAATTACGCAACAGGTGGAACCGCCTATGACACGTCGTTCGACCTCGCAAACGTCGGCACCTACGAGACAGCCCGCCCCTTCGTGCTGTCGCCCTCAGGCCCGGTTAATCAAGTCGCGATTTATGGCGGCGACCTCTGCGCCTTGAGCGGTGTCGCGTCCGTCTGCAACGGCGCCCCCAACCAGCTCTATAGCTGGAATGCTTTCAACGCCCAGCAGGGGGCCGTGCAGACTGTGTCAGCCAATCAAGCCCGGTTTCTGGTGAACGGCGCCTACGCGGATTCCGTTTACGGCGAGCCGTGGGGAAACGCCGCGCGCAACTCGCTCCGGGATGCGATCATCAACCAGAGTAACTTCCAGATCTCCAAAGAGACCAACGTCACCGAGCGCGTCAGGGTTCAGTATTGGACTGCGTTCCAGAACGTCTTCAATCATCCCAACTTTGCCTCCGTCGATCCCCTGATTGAAGACGCCGGGGATACCTCGGAGGGCGTGGGCTTCGCCACCCCGTCTCTCTTCGGCGGCGGAAACCGAGTGATTAAATTCGGGCTGAAGTTATTCTTCTAACCGGGCAGCTGTACGGGCGGTTCGCGAACCGCCCCTACGACCCCTCGGCAGCTCCCGGTTCCCTTCACTGGTTCGCAGGTGTAAACTTGCCCCTTACCGGGATTCCAGCACAGGACTCCTGGCTGGCGCCACATTTCATTGCAGAAGAGAGGAACCAATGATCAGAAGCCTCGGGCACGGACGCGTCTGGATCTTACTGACTCTTTCCGTTTGGGCCTTACTCAGCATCTCTATTTCCCTGGCGGATGAGGGGATGTGGACGTTCGACAATCCGCCGCTCAAACAACTCAAGGAACGCTACGGCTTTGAGCCCACGCGCGCCTGGCTCGACCACGTGCGCCTTGCCAGTGCGCGTTTCAACGACGGCGGCTCCGGCTCGTTTGTGAGTCCGCATGGACTTGTATTGACAAACCATCACGTGGCGCTCGGTCAATTGCAGAAAGTCTCCTCCCCCACCAAGGACTACGTCAAGGACGGGTTCTATGCGCGCACGGAGGCGGAAGAACTGAAGTGCCCTGACCTCGAGATCAACGTCCTCGTCAACATGGAGGACGTCACCGCGCGGGTCCGCGGCGTCGTCAAGCCGGGCATGAGCGATGAAGACGCGCTCAAGGCCCGCAAAGCCGAAATCGCGAGCATCGAGAAGGAGAGCCTGGAGAAGACCGGTTTGCGCTCCGATGTGATCTCCCTTTATCAAGGCGGCGAATATTGGCTTTATCAATACAAGAAATATACAGACATGCGTCTGGTATTCGCTCCCGAGCAGCAGACCGCTTTCTTTGGCGGCGACCCCGATAACTTCACTTATCCGCGCTACGACATCGATTTTGCCCTGTTCCGTGTTTATGAAAATGGTAAGCCGGTTGAAAACCACGATTATCTGAAATGGAATGCCAAGGGCGCGGGCGACGGCGAACTGGTTTTTGTTTCGGGGAACCCTGGTTCCACGTCTCGGGACGAGACCATGGCCCAGATTGAAACCGAAAGGGACTACACTCTGCCGTTGGCGAGGAAATCCTTGGGCCGCTTGCAGGAGGCGGCAAAGCAGTATGCCGCCCAGGGGTCCGAGCAGGCCCGACAGGCAGGCGACACCATCTTTTTCTACGCCAATTCGTTGAAGGCTTATGAAGGCCTCGCTGAAGGCCTGGCGGATAAGACCCTGATCACCAAGATGCAGAACGACGAAACAAGCTTTCGGGCAAAGGTGGCAAGCAATCCCGAGTGGCAGAGCGCTTATGGCGGGGCATGGGACGCCATTGCCAAAGCGGAAGTTAAGCATCGCGAGTTGGCGAAGACGTATCGGTTCTACGGCCTCCGCGGGTCTCACCTGGAGGGCGTCGCCTTGGCTATCGTCCAATACGTGGCGGAAGTGAAAAAGCCCGACGGAGAAAGGCTCGAGGGGTTTCACGATTCACAGCTCGACTCATTGCGTTTTGAACTCTTCTCCCCCGCGCCGGTTTACCCCGGGTTTGAAAAGGCAATGTTAACTGCATCGCTGCAACTCGCCCAGGAAGGCCTTGGTGCGGACGATCCCTTCGTGAAGTCTGTACTTGGCTCGCGCACTCCGAGCGAGGTCGTGGCAGAGCCAGTCGATGGGACGAAGTTGGCTGACCCGGCGTTTCGCAAGTCGCTGGTCGAGGGAGGCGAGGCGGCCGTTCAGGCGTCCACCGACCCCATGATTGTCTTGGCGAGGAAGATCGATCCCTTTGCTCGACAGAGAATCAAGTCGTTCGAGGATAGCGTGGAAAGCGTGGAAACTCCGGCGGGCGAAAAGATCGGTCAGGCTCGCTTCGCGGTTTACGGGAAGTCGCTCTACCCTGACGCAACGTTCACTCTCCGCCTAGGCTATGGAGCGGTGAAAAGCTACCCCATGAACGGGACCGAAGCCCCTCCCATGACCACCTTTTACGGCCTTTACGATCGCGCCTATAGCTTTGGCCTTAAGTTCCCGTTTAATCTCCCCTCGCGTTACCTGGAGCGAATATCGCGTCTGGACCTTTCCGGGCCGGTGGATTTCGTCAACACCTGCGACATCATCGGCGGGAACTCGGGCTCGCCCGTTGTTAACAAAGAGGGCGAACTCGTAGGCCTGATTTTTGACGGGAACATTGAAAGCCTGGTAGGAGACTTCGTCTACTACGAGGCGAACAATCGAGCCGTGGCAGTGCACAGCGGCGCCATCATCCAGGTGTTGCGCCAGATGTACGACGCCGCGCCCCTGGCTGACGAACTCGAAGGAAAACAGACCGACCCTAAGTAGCGCGACCGTCTTGCGCGGAAACATCCTGCGTGGTGGCGGCATGTGAAAACGGTGTCGCCACCACCCGCGAACCCTCGTCAACTCCGAAAATAGGATGTCATTCCGAGCTCTTCGCTGTCATCCTGAGCCCTTCGCTTGTAATTCTGAGCCCTTCGCTTGTCATTCTGAGCGAAGCGAAGAATCTCGCTCTGCCGCTCAGGGTAAACTCCGCGAGGAATCTCGCCTTGATCTCTGTTGCGTCATGCGACCCGGCGCAGAGTCCTCGCTGCTCTGAAGATATCCGGAGCGCGGGCATCCTGCCCGCCTTTCGTGCCGCAATTGCATGCACTCTGCGGGCAGGATGCCCGCGCTCCCGCGTACTTCATGGTTTCTGGGCGCCCGTCAGCCGGCGGGCATGAGCGACTGCTCTGAAAATCGTGGCGCGGGCGTCTCGCCCGCGGGGGCGTGGGCATTCCTTCGCTCCGCTCAGGACAGGCTCTGCCCGCGCAGGAGCGGGACGCTCCCGCGACTGCGGGCGGGACGCCCGCACCACGTCCGTCTCCGTCGGCTGACGGACTAATGCCGGCCTGAAGGCCAGCGCTACGCCGAAACTAGGACACTACCGCACTTTTCCCACACTTTCTGCTCAACAGCTTTCCATGATAGTGTTACCCCAGTAGTTAGGTTTCCAAGAACAAGTTGTTGAATTTTCGTCAAACGGTCATTCCAAGGCAGCGAGGTGCGCCGATGAGGAAGATCTTCAAGATCGTTTTGTTCGCAGTCATGGCGCTGATTGTATTGCTTTGCGTCGGCATCAGCCTGACCATAGGCTGGCGGCCATTCATCGGCCCGCGCGCTCGTCCGCTAACCGCTCGCACCTTCGAACCGACACCGCAACGCCTGGCTCGAGGCCAGTACCTGGCTAACAACCTCCTCGGATGCTTTGAGTGCCACGGCGAGCGCGAGTGGACGAAACACGACGCACCGCTGATTGAGGGCGCGCGGGGCGCGGGCTACAGCGATTTCCCAATGGCGGGACTTCCCGGCCGCGTCATTCCGCCCAATATCACTCCTGACCCGGAAACCGGAGCCGGCCGTTGGACGGATGACATACTGGCGCGCGCCATCCGTGAGGGGGTCGGACACGGCGGCCACGCCTTGTTCCCTTTTATGTCTTACCCCTCCTTCCGTTATATATCTGACGAAGACCTGGCCTCTGTGATCGTCTATCTACGCTCCATCCCGCCCATTCGAAAAGCCCTGCCCACCACGGAGATCATCTTCCCGGTGAAGTACCTCATCCGGAGCGTGCCTCAGCCCATTACCGATCCTGTGCCCCAACCGGACCTCTCGACGCCCGTCAAACGCGGCAATTACCTGGTGACCATCGCAGCGTGCTCGGACTGCCACACGCCACAGGCGAAGGGCCAGCCGATTCGAGGCCTCGAATTCGCCGGCGGCGTCATCCTGGAGGGGCCGTGGGGTCGAGTGGCCAGCGCCAATATTACGCCAGATGCCTCGGGCATGTCGTACTATGACGAAGCGCTTTTCCTGGAGATGATGCATACGGGCTACGTCAAGGCGCGGAAGATTAACCAGATCATGCCATGGGAAGACTTCCGGAACCTCACCGATGAGGATTTGAGGGGTATCTTCGCCTACCTGCGCACGCTCAAACCCGTGAAGCACCGCGTGGACAACACCGAACCGCCGACCTATTGCAAGCTCTGCGGCTCGAGTCACGGGGCGGGAAACCAGAACTAACCTGGATTCCCGCTTTCGCGGGAATGACGGCCCTTCGAAGCACGTAGGCGCGGGAGCGGTGGCCACCGTGGGCAACCAGAACGGTTGCCCCTACCCTTGGACGCGATCATAGAAGTGTTCCTGACGCTGCCGGGCGGCATGCTTGCACTGGATGGCGGAAGCACCGAGAGGCGGGACGCTGAGAGTGTCACTTCTCTTGCGACTTGAGCGCCGAGCGCAGCTTGTCGGCGATTGTGCCGAGGCCCTCGGCGGGAGGAGCATTCCGCTCCGTCCACTCGCGCACTTCCTCGGCCTCCCGCGCATCCGTGACTGCCTTGGCGCTCAGGCGGATGCGCCGGCCTGACGGATCAACTTCCAGCACGATGACCTCGACGTCCGCCCCGACCGCAAAGACTCGCTGGAAATCGCCTTCCTTCGCGATGCCGGTCTCACTCATTGGGATGACACCGGTACGCCCGGGGGCCAGGAAGACGAACACGCCGAAGTTCTCGTGTCGCTCGACCTTTCCCGTCAGGCGCGCGCCCGGAACGATTTCGGGCCGGCCTCCCGTCGCCCCCGCAGCCGGCCCCCAGGCTTCCTGAACCAGCGCCACGCCGATCCGTTTCTGCTCGAGGTCGATGGTTAGAATCTCGAACGTGCCCGTCATCCCTGAGGTGACTTGACTCGACCAGCCTCCCGGTCGTCCGGTGGGCTCGAAGGTGGAAGCATGGGCCAGCCCCTCGACGCCCGGCTCGAGCTCCACGAACGCCCCGAACTGCGCCACGCATGTGACTCGGCCAGGCAGCCGTTGACCGACTTTGTACACCTCGGGCACTCTCGACCAGGGGTCGGTGGAAAGCTGCTTCAACCCGAGCGATATCTTCCGCTTTTCCTCGTCCACACGCAGGACCTTGACCGTGATCTCCTGGCCCGCTTTGACGATCTCCGCAGGGTCCGACACGCGGGACCACGCCATCTCGGACACGTGGACGAGGCCCTGGACACCTGCGCCGAGATCGACGAACGCACCGAACTCGCGGACGGAGGTGACATGGCCGGTCATGACTGCACCGGGGACGATCTTGTCGCGAACCTTGGCGGCGTTCGTTCGCTGCTCGTCCTCGAGGAGCGGGCGCCGGGCGACGACGAGGTCTGAGCCGCCTTCCTTGTACTCGATGATCCGGAATTGGTAGACATGCCCTTCGTGCGCCGACGCGTCCGCGCCGCGGAGGTCGATCTGGGAAATCGGACAGAACGCGCGGCGCCGGCCGATGCGCACCTCGTAGCCGCCCTTGACCGCCCGTTCGACCTTCCCTTCCACCGGCAGGCCGCTTTGAAAGGCGACTTCCACCTGCCGATCGCTCGCCGCCGCTCGCGCCAGCCTTCTGGAGACCGTCAGCCCGCCCGTGGTCGATACCACGATGGCCTGAACGCGATCGCCCAGCTTGACCTCGATCTCGCCGTTGGCGTTCTTCAGTTCGGCGATATCCATTACTGCCTCGCCCTTGCGACCAACGTCGACTAACGCCACCTCCGGGCCGATGGCAACGATCCTGCCCTCCACGAGTTCGCCTTGATCGAGGCGTTTGGCCGGGGCCGAAGCCTCGAACATCGCGGCAAAGTCTTCCGACTGATCACTCACAGCACGCTCCTCGTTATGATTGCGCTTCGCCCGCCGGCACTCATTCCCTCGCGCGTGCACGAACAGGCACCCAGCGATTGTACCAGCAGGATCAAATCATAAGAAGAGGGAATTCAATAGCTCGTCAACCTCTCCTCAAGGGAGAGGGCTAAAAACCAGCATCGTCGACGGCCCTCTCCCTTGGGGAGAGGGTGGCGAGAGTAGCGTGCCGGGTGAGGGGTTTCTTCCCATCGAGCCTTGCAACTTCGGAATTTGGGATAATGTTTTCCCGAGATGTCTGTTTACGGCAGGTTCGGACCGTTTAAATCCAGTTTATCGTCAAGCTCAGCACCTAATCGAAGGCGGTTAGCGGCTAGGTCATCGCGCCGCCACTTTGCCGGCCGCTGCAGCCAGAAATGCATCCCGGCACGCCATCCCGGCCGAGCGGATTTCTTGAAATCCGGGCCGGGAGCGCGCCCGCGCCAGGAGCGGATCGGAATCCATCGCCGGATACGAGCAGTACCCTCCGTCAACGGCTTGTTTCAGCAAGGGAAGCGCCACATCCGGCTCACCGGCGTAGGCCAGGTGCGCAGCCGAAAAATAGTTCATTTCGGGATCGGAGTCAGGATGAACGGCGCGCGCCAGCCGCGCGATCTCCGCGGAGGGACGATGTTGCAAGTACGCCAGCAGTACGCCATAGGCGCCCCATTGCGGTGTGGGATCCGGCCAGATCTTCAGGGCGTCTCTTGCCTTTCCTTGGTGCAGCAGCAAATCGATCGAAACCGCTTTCATAAGGTTGGCGGGATCCAGGCGCAGAAAATCCATGGCGCGCGGGTAATTCCCCAGCAGCATGAAAGTGACTCCGCAGCTCCGGGCGCCGGCATCTTGCGCGTCGATCAGCACCGACGTTTCACATTCGCGCGCCGACTCTTCCAGCAGGCCGGCATCGCGCAGCATCCAGCTTGCGTCAAAGTGCAGCCGGGCGCTATCCGGCCGGAGGCGAATCAACTCTTCGAGGCGGCGATACGCCTCACCGCGGCTGATTCCGCGGCGATCGGCTTGCTTTCCCATTGATCCCTGCATGTACAGGAAGGCGGCGCGGAAAATTACGTTGTCCGGATCGAGCTGGGCGGCCCGCTCGCCGGCATCCCACCAACCATCGAGCGCGGTCTGGCCGCCGTTCCTAATCCAAACGTCCGCCACGTACCTTGCCGAGAGATCTTCCCACGCCTGAGCGTAGGCCGGGTCGAGCTCGACCGCTCGTTTCAACATTTCCTCGGCGCGCCGGTTGAGTTTGGGATCGGCCTCGGCCGAAATCGAGCGGGCTTCCAGGACCAGCTTGTAGGCTTCTTCATTGGTGGGTTTCGGAGGCGTTTGGGTCACAAACTCCGGCGCGCCCAGCAGCGGGGCCAGACTGTGGCGCGTCTTGGCCGCGATCTGCGCCTGCATCGCGATCATGTTCCCGGTCGGAATATCGAAGACGTCCTCCCACAGGAGACGATCCTTCTCGACGTCGGTCATTCGCAAGGTAATTTGCAGTTGATCGCCGGCTTGAAGAAAACGCCCGCTCACCAGGTGTGCAACTCGCAGTTCGCGCCCTATCTTCGCGAGGTCAGGATTCGGTCCGCTGTACTTATGCGTCTCTCGGGGCGACCGTACGGTCAGCGAACGGGCGTATCCCAGCGTGCCGGAGATTTCATCGGCAAGCCCCCATTTGAGGAAATCGAGCCTCGAGTCGCTTCCCGCATTCTCGAAGGGAATCACCGCCACGGTGTGCGGCATGGACTCGGTGATTCCTTTGGGACTACGGCTCATGGTCAGCGCGATGATGATCCCGATGCTCGCCAGCAACGCCGCTCCGGCTGCCACGGATCGCCAGTTTCGCCGCAGAAATTTCGTCAACGTGTAAAACGGCGAATCGGGGCGGGCGTTTAGCGGTTCGTGTCTTAAATAATGATCGAGGTCGTCGATCAGCGCCTGCGCAGATCGATACCGCTCGGCGGGATCTTTCTGCATCGCCTTCGGGCAAAGCACATCCAAATCGATCCACGATCCAGTGCGCGTTCCGCCGCGGCGAGCTACCAGCGACGGCTTCATCGGTTCCTGTGTGGTTACGACAGCAGCCGCCTCGGGCGGCGTTTTTTCAGAAACATCGAAAGGCAGGCGTCCGGTTAACAGTTCGTACAAAATGACGCCGAGGGAATAGACGTCACTTTCGACGCCCGCCGCGCCCCCGCGAAGCTGCTCCGGAGCCGCGTAGGCGGGAGTCATGGGACGCAGAGCCGTCCGGGTCAGATCGGCCGGCCGCCCCTCTGTATCGAGCTGCTTGGCGATTCCAAAATCCAGCAGCCGCAGAGAGCCATCCTCCTTGACCAGAATATTCGAGGGCTTCAGATCGCGATGAATGACGCCGCGATCGTGGGCGTATTGCACCGCTTCGCAAACGGAACGGACTAGTTTCAGGCGGTCCTCGATCGAACACTTGTTGATGTCGCAATATTTGTTCAGGGCGAGGCCCCGGACGTATTCCATTGCGAACCAGGGCGTTCCATCGGGTAAGGTCGCCGCATCGTACAGGGCGGCGATGGAGGGATGATTAAGTTGCGCGAGCGTGCGCCGCTCGGTTTCAAAGCGCTTGCGCCGGGAAGGAGAGAGCCACGCGTCGCGCAGGATCTTGATGGCTACCAGGTTCCCCAGGTCCCGCCGCTCGGCCAGATAAACGACTCCCATCCCGCCTTCTCCCAGGACGCTCTTGATTCGATAAGGACCGAATTCTCTCGGCTGGGCGGTGTCAGCCTGAATGAGGTCCGCGGCGAGGTCGGACACATCGCGATCGAGTAGTCCAAAACTCTTCGAGTCCTGCTCGATCATCGCCAGCACGGTCGAGCGTATTTCCGAGTCATCGCCACAGGCTTGGCTGAGGAAAGAAAGCTGTTCCGAGCGCGGAAGATCGGCGGCGTGGTGGAAGAGTTCCTGCACTCGTTGCCAGCGTTCGGGTTGCATATCAGATTCCAGTGCGCCGTTTGGTGTTGGTGTATTGGATCGCGTACATCGTGCGCGGAGCCTAGTGTCGCGTTACGCAAATGGGTTTACTTATATGCAATGCGTCAATCCTTTGTAGCGCCGACTTTTAGAGCCTGCCCTGAGCAAAGCGAAGGGTCGGCAAGTGCTGACCTAAAGGTCAGCGCTACGGTAAACGCATTTGCGTGACGCAACACTACTCCACTGCTGATGCGGGCAAGCCTGTCTGTCTGCTTATTCCGTACCCTGAGCGGCAAGAAAAATTCTAGCATTCACTGTGGTCTTACAGCAACGGCCGCTCGTGGCAAAAACGGCATTTTGTAGTGTCGAATTCTGTATTGGCGAACTTTCCAGGGGCAGGAGTTGCGCGCAGGGTCGAAAGCCAACCGACCTTCGTGAGGTTTGCAGCCGCCTCAGCAAATCCCCTCCCCAACTCTTATCCGCGTCTCGTTTCAGATTCGTAATCGAAGGGTTCGTTAACGAGGTGGAAGAGTGGTTCACCCGGCATTTGGAGGTAGTAGGTCTTGAGAGGCGTGCGCGCGAAATCGCTGAGTTTGCGAGGAGTGGCCGCCCCGTTCTCCCATTCGTAGATGGGAATTTCCCACGGATTGAACGTGTCCGTCAGCCCGCGCTCTTTGGCGATGCGGAAAAGATTGACGTCCCCGGGTTCGTGGCCGCCCAGGTACATGCCGATCATGTCCAGGCGGAACTTGTCCTTGCTGAACATCACAAGGTTGGTGAGATAGTCCTGGCCTTCGCCGAAACCGTCGCCGTCCCGGCCAGTGATGCCTTCGATCATGGCCAAGCCCGTTTTCATCACGCTCATGTGGTCGCAGGTCTTGTGCGCCCAGATCTCCTCATGGATGGGGCTCAGTTCGTGCCGGCTGTCGTAGCGGTCGTATTGCAGCCTGACGTGACGATCGAAGAATTGCTTGACGACACGTTCAGCGTTGGGATGAATGTCCGGCTTCATGAAGTCGGGCACTCCCGTCACCATCCTCCATCCCGGACAGAAACGAACGTAAGGCAACACGACTAGTCCTTGCTCGTTCTTGACGGACAGGCTCATGCACATGCCGTGAGCCTTCCACTTCGCCATGTTCAGCAGCCAGGTGTCCGGTTCGTTCACTGGCGCATAGTGAGGTATACGCGTGTAGACCACCGCATCCGGCACCTTGCTCCAGTTCATCTCCCAGCCTTCCCGGAAGTGCCGCACATGGCGCTCGGGCTCATTCATCTCCACCCCGAGCCGTTGATTGATGTCCACAAACCCGCGCACGTTCCAGACCGGATAGCCGTTGGCCTCGATAAAATGAAACTTGCTGAGCCCGACCTCCTTCAGGCCCATCACCATTCCTTCGTAGAACTGCGCGTCCGTGCCCGTGCCCCAGTTCTCTTCGTCCGGACGATTGGGGTCGTGCACGCTGGTGAAATTGGGTTTAAGAATAATGCGATGGGTCAGCGGAATTCCCGGACGGTCCATGGGCACGAAGATCTCGCGCGCCAGAGCCAAGCCCTCCTGGCGCTTAGCTTTTTGGTCGGTCTTGTGGGCGACGCGGGTGCGCCGGATGAAAACGGCTTTGGGATTACTCTCGATGAAAGGGTGCAGCCCGAAGTAAGCCGGTGGGAGAGTTAATGCGGAAGCCAGCCTTACGCCAGGGATGGCCCCGGCAGCAGCTAGGGCGCCGGTGCGAAGGAAATCTCGACGACTAACCATCTCCACTCCTTGTGGCGGCGGATTGAACCCACGCGATTCCCCTCCTCGTTGAGGAGGGGGTGTGGGGGTGGTGGATGAACTCCTCACAACCGCAATCAACCACCCCTAGCCCCTCCTTAGCAAGGAGGGGAATCAGCGCAATCACTCTAGTACTACAACGGCCAACCGTTCTAACTCCGGCAGCGTGACCTCTGTGGTCGTGCCCCGCCTGGCGGTGGGCAGCGACCTTGCGGGGGCCTCAGGCCGCAACAGCGTAGCGCGCGAATACGAACCCTGCACAGCAGCCAACACTTCACCCTCAAGCCGCGAACCGTAGTTGATCAGATGCAACAAGGCCTGCCCGCGGTTCGCTCCCGGCGGTGAAGAAGTGGCCAGCGCAATCGCGGTTGGCGCATTCCACAACCGCGCGGCGCGGCGCTTCTGGGTCACAATATCGATCACATCGAAGGCGAAGTTGTAAGGGTCCGAAATTGCTTCCTTATACGCGACCACCTGGCCGCGTCCCAGCGAGTACAATTCGCGGTCCTCCTGGCGCCGGTCGAGCTTCAGTTGGGGGTCTCGCCACCAGGCATTCTCACCCGGTGCGTCCACAATCAGTGATGTCCCTGCTTCGGCGTGGCTCAGAATGCGCTGCCGGATTTCCGCCCCGGGCGCTTGAATCCCCACCGCCACGAGAGCCAGCAGGCGCGATGCGTCCGGCGCGGGGGGATTCGCCGCGGGCGCGAGCGCAGGCGAGGTGTTCTGCCGGTAAAGCAGATTGGTGATTTCGGCCAGCCCGTCATTGGCCTCGACTAACACCGTGATGGCCGGAAAGGTGGGCTGGCCAAACAAGCTGCGGTTCTCGACCAGCCAACGCGCCGTGTGGCCCAGGCCGCGCCATGCGGCCAACGCCTCCGCCTCGCCGTGCAGCAACCTGGCCTGATAGCGCGGCTCGAGCGAAAGCAGGTAATTCCCGCCGTTAACCCAGGCTTCAACCAGGGCCAACTCGAGCGAGTCGTAAGGTAAAATCGTTTCCGGCTTCACACCGGCTTTATCGTCCGGAACGTATCCCAGCAGTGCAGGGCGATCCGGATAGAGGGCGCGCAAAATACCGTACAAATAGCCGTTCGCATCCACCCACGGAGTTGCGCTCGCGCCCGCCGTGAACTCGTCTTCGTCGATTCTCGGGCCGCGACTCACTCCGGGCCATATCCCTTCGGTCAGCGCGACTGTGAGGTTGGCCGCGGCGCCGCCAATTGAATCCAGCGCAAGGAACTGGATATCACCCAGCGCCTCAACCTTCAGGCTGGCTTTCCGGCAGGCAGTCTCGAAAGCCTCGTTTCGATTCGGCAGAAGGACCGTCGTGATCCCGCCTTCCTTGAGAAGGGATACAAGTTTCGGGTCGCATTCACTCCAGCGCACAGCGATTTCGGTGGATAGATCGAGGGGCATAGATTCAGTATCGGCGCGGTTTCAAAACCTTCTGTACCCGATTCCAACGCGGATGGTCGACTGCACGCAGCCGTGCTCCCCGGAGGGGAGCACATTGAGTAGCCGGGGGTGAAACCCCCGGACCAAGACCCCATACCCCGCCTTCGGCACCCCTCTCCCCGCAGGCGGGGAGAGGGAAAAGGGGGTGAGGAGCCAAGGTTTCCGGGGGCGTTGCTCCCGGCTACTTATGTCCAGCCCCTGCGGGGCTGAGGGCTCGCGCGATGGCCGGGGATCCTGGGCGGCATTCAGGAACCTCTCCTCTGACGGGCGGTTTTGAAACAGCTTCCAGTATCGACGCGGATCCCCAGCGTGCTAACTCCGCGCTTCCAAAGTTCCAAAAGAGTATATATTATCCTTCCGGTCGAAGAGGTGGAAAGGGCGTGAGGACGTCATGTCAAACGTTACGAAAACTAGCCGGCGCGACTTTTTGGAGGCGACTATGAAGAACGGCGCGGGTCTCGCCGCCTTGAGCGGCATCAGCTTCCTGACCCAACCTGAAAGAGTAAGAGGGGCCAACGACCGCGTGCGGATTGGTGTGGTCGGCGTCCGTGGGCAGGGATTTGTGCACGTCGACGGTTTCTCCTCCGTACCCAACACCGAGGTCGCCGCCATTTGCGACGTGGACGAAAGAATCATCGCCCAACGCCTGGCCGACATCGAGAAGCGAAAGCTGCCCAAGCCCAAGGTCTACATCGATTATCGAAAGCTGCTCGAGGACAAATCGCTCGATGCGGTCTCTATTGCCGCTCCCAACCACTGGCATTCGCTCATGGGCATATGGGGCTGCCAGGCAGGCAAAGACGTCTACGTCGAGAAGCCCTGTTCGCACACCTGGTGGGAAGGCCACCAATTGGTCCAGGCCGCCCGCAAATACGACCGGATTGTGATGCACGGGACGCAAGGGCGGTCGGCAGAGGGCTACCGGGAGGGCGTGCGGAAGTTGCGCGAAGGTGTGATCGGCGAGGTATACCTCGCGCGCGGCCTCTGCTTCAAGTGGCGCGCAACCATCGGCAAGGCCCCCGTTGAACCTGTGCCGGCAGGTGTGCACTACGATTTGTGGACCGGCCCCGCTCCCCTGAAGCCCTTCTCGCGGAACCGCTTTCACTACAATTGGCATTGGATCTGGGACACCGGCAACGGCGACCTGGGCAATCAAGGCGTTCACGAAGTCGATCTGGCGCGCTGGGGGCTGGGCGTAAAACTTCCCAACAAAGTCTCCGCACTCGGCGGCCATTTCATGTTCGAAGACGATCAGGAAACACCCAACACCTTGAACTGCGTTTTCGAATTCCACATGCCGGACGGCAAGAAGCGCCTGCTGGAGTTTGAAGTCCGCCACTGGATGACGAACACGGAGGCGGAGATCGGCCTGCCTGGGTTCGGCGCCGGCGCTGCTGCCCTGCCCAAGGCCGCGGGCGCTGCGACTGCCGCCGGTCCGTCGTTCAATCAGATCAAGGCCATGTGCGGCAATCTCTTCTATGGCTCGAAAGGTTATATGGCCATGACCGGATACGAATCCTACCGCACCTGGCTGGGCGAGGAACAGGAGCCCGGGCCCAGCGCCACGCGCGGCGGGGATCGTTGGGCCAACTTCATCCAGTGCGTTCGCAGCCGCAAGAAAGAAGACGTGTTGGCCCCCATCGAGGAAGGACACCTCTCCGCCGCGCTGGTTCATCTCGCCAACGTGTCCTACCGGCTGGGACGCACGTTGAACTTCGACCCTGAGACCGAACGAGTGAAGGGAGACGAGGAGGCTAACCGGCTGCTGCGCGGCGAAGACCGCGGCTACCGTGCGCCGTTCACCATTCCGGAACACGTGTAGCCGCCGCGGTGAGGGCGGTCAGATCTTGGATTTCCTATCGTTGATTGTTAGCCGGCAGCAATGGTCAGGTGGCAGCCCCTGCAAATTCCTGGACCCCAACCTGCACGCCGGAGAGGGCGGCATGTTCGGCGGAGGCCAGAATTTGCTTGCTGACTTCTTCCGACACATAAGCTTCGCCGCAATTGTCGCACACTTCTGCGGGGACGGCCTTGAAGACGAGCGTGGTGCCTCCCCGCTCGATTGTGACGCTTGTATGGCCGGGCCGGGTGTTTCCGATCTTGCAGACAACGCACTTCATGGCCTTCTCCTTCTGTAATCAGCCTCCCAAAGTTCGGGGTCCGGCTCGTAGACGGTAATCACAACTATTTCATTGTCGCTTAGATTATGAGCCACGACAACGTGTAAAGGACGCGAACCACTCCAGCCAAGGACAAGCCGGCTGGGGAAAGGCTTGTCCTCTGGGTAATCTTCGATTGTCTCGCCACTGCCCACGACGATCTTGACATCTTCAACGCTGACGCGCATTTCGAACATTCGCTGCAGCGCGTGAACGCGGAAAACCAGTTGATCCGCCATAGTCTGGAGCCGTCGCATTCCTTCGAGTTACCAACAAAGTACCACGCTTCCGTATTCTAACACTTGGCCCTTGTTCATTCTCGCACCTCGTGCCACTATATCCCGTCGCGATCTTTTCTCACCTGTGGCGTCAGGAGGCACTAGAAATCAACTCTTCCCGAGGTTTTTCAGGGGCAACACCTGGGGTTGCCCCGGGCGGCCACCCATAGGTGTAATCCTCTAGCGCCTTCGCGGATGGCAAGGTTCGTCGGATTCGCCGCGTGTGCAGGCCCGGAGGGCCGACAGAGAGTAGCCCACGGCGCAAGCCGTGGGATCAAGGGGCAGCTTCGTGTTAATGTAGCCCGGGAGGGGCGGCAGAGGTCCGCACGGGCTGTCTGTCGCCCCATCCGGGGCTCAAAACGTTGATGCCGCGCCAAGTCCCACGGCTCAGAACTTGTGAAAGAATCGATGCCTGTCATCCTGAGCGAAGCGAAGGATCCCAGCAGTTTCTTGTGGTTCAGCGATTTACGAACAACTGCAGAGATCCTTCGCTGCGCTCAGGATGACATGTTCCCAATTGCTTCACACCTTCTCACGCCGTGGGCTATTTTCTGCCGCCGCGCCGCGGCTTCCGAAGCCCCTGCACTTTCGGTTAACGCCTATGGGGCGGCCACAAGGGCCGGCCCTACGTCGTGAGTGACCATGGCAACAATCACCGACAGCCCCGCGCAAAAGGCAGCCGACAAGCGTGCTCCAGCGAAGAGCCCAAGCGAGGGTCTGCAACTCCCCCGGCACTCCATCGAGCCAGGGCAAGTCGAGAAGCAGAGCTTGGATCTTTTCCTTCTCACCTTGGGAATGGTCCTGATTCTCACTTTGGGCTTGGCGATCCTGATGGTCCCCGTGGTTTTTTGGCAACGGCCCACCGACATTCTTCAGGATGTCTGGCGGAAGGGCTTTTATGGCTTCCTGGTGCTTTCGCTCTTGTTCGACGCATACCTTATCCAACGCCAACTCAAACTGCGCCAGCTTCGCCGCTTGCTTGCTCAGCAGCGCTCCGACCAGGAGCTCCTGCTGGCCGCCAAGAAGATGGACGAGGCGCTACTCCACAGTATCGGCGAGGGCGTTTTCGCGGTGGACAGCGAGGGCCGGTTGATCCTGTTGAACCGGCGCGCGCAAGAGTGGACAGGGGTCGAGGCCCGCGACGCCATCTCGAAGCCTCATTCGGAGGTACTACACTTCGAGGGTCAAACGCCGGAGAATTTCGTCGAGCACGCCGTCGAAACCGGTCAAGGACTGCAAGTGGCGGGAGATGCGGCGTTGGTTCGACCCGGAGGAAGCAGAATGCCGGTGTCGATCCTCGCCGCCCCGGTTATACAAGATGGCCGGGTGAGGGGCAGCATCATAATCTTTCGCGACACCAGCGAGCAGCGAGCCCTCGACCAGATGAAAGACGAATTTATTTCCATTGCTTCGCATCAACTCCGCACGCCGCTGGCAGGATTGCGATGGTACGCATCAACCCTGACGGAGGGAATCGCGGGTCGACTGAGTCCACAGCAAAACGATTTGGTCAAAGAGATGGAAAGCTGCGTCGTACAAATGACGACCCTGGTTAACAACCTTCTTGATGTGGCGCGTCTGGATCAGGGCACGCTGACACTTAACCACGTCGAAGTGCAACCCCGTGAACTCCTGGCGGAAGTGGTGAGCACTTTAGAGTCGAAAGCCAAGAGGCTGCAAGTTTCTTTGCGGGTCGACGGCGACGGATCCTTCTGCCCCCCACTCCGCGCCGATAAGGCACTGCTTACGGAAGTGTTGCGGAACCTCGTGGACAACGCCATCAAATATACGCCCGAGCACGGCGTCGTAAAGTTGCGGGCGCAACACGAAGGCCAGAGTCTGGCCTTTTCAGTATCCGACACCGGAGTCGGAATCCCCGAAGAGAGCATAGAAAAACTGTTCAGAAAATTTTCACGGGTTGAAAACCCGCTGAGCAAGCGTGAGCGGGGCTCAGGCCTGGGCCTGTATTTCGCCAAAGGCATCGTCGAGAAGCACGGCGGAACTATTTCGGCACAGAGTATCCCAGGACAGGGGAGCACATTTTACGTGAGGTTACCCACGTAGGGGACGGCCCCATAAGCGTTTACTTAAGGCGCCGGGACTTCGAAAGCCGCGGAGCGGCGCCAGAAAGTAGCCCACGGCGTGAGCCGTGGGACGGAACGTGGCGTTAATATTCACAGCCCCGGAAGGGG
>JBEKLY010000126.1:0-20519 GCA_050010015.1 Terriglobia bacterium | reverse complement strand
TGGTACATCATCTGATCGGCAGGATACCCCATCATTTTACGTCCGAAGAGGTCGTGGGCCTGTAAGTACTTCCCTTCAAACACCAGGCGGCGTATCTCCGGCAATGCTTCCGGACCGCCGGAGGTGGTGGGATCGTAAGGCGCACCAGTCCACAGGGTCTCTTCGTTGAGTTGAATGCGCTCTTCTTCCGTTCCGCCCATGACCATGGCGCCCAGCCTGCCGTTGCCTACGGGAAGCGCTTCTGTCCATTCCTTCGCAGGCTGCCGGTACCAGAGTTCCAGCTTCGGTGGCTTGATTGAAGCTCCTGTGGCCTTCGCCACCAACCGCTCCTTTGCCGCAAGGAGGGTCGACGAACCAGCGAGCAGAACTCTTCCGACGTCGCGGCGTGACATGTTTCTCACGATATCCTCCCGAGAACTGGCTAATGCTGGCCTGCACTACCTCGCGAGGCCTTGGCGATCAGAGACCGTTGCCGCAGCGTCGTGCGGAAGCTGAATCGGGTTCGAGTCGCATTACATTCTTGCAAGCCTGGGCGGCTTCGCTGATCTTCCCTAGACGCGTTTGGACAATGGCCAGTTGCAAGAAAACGTCGGCGCGCGTCGGAGCCAAGTGGGTAGCCTCAATCAACTCCTGCTCAGCCTCTTTTAACTCCCCGCGACCTGCCAGGACTAACCCGAGATTGAAATGCGGGTCAGGATAAGCGGGATCGTTTGCGGCCGCCTCGCGGAATAATTGGATGGCTTGCGACGTGTCTCCTTGCCGCCCACATAGAACGCCAAGGTTGTTTTGCGCCTCGGCAAACTTCGGATTACTCCGCAGAGCGTCCCGGAACTGGCCTTCGGCTTCGCTGAGTCGCCCTTCAGTGGATAAAAGCAAACCCAGCTGATAGTGGGCTACTGCGAGGCGAGGATCCAGCTCAACTGCCCTTTCCAGTTCTCGCTGCTGAGCCGAACGATTCCTTAGCTTCGCCTCGGCAAGAGAGACATCATAGTGAATGAGGGCGCTGGAAGGGTCCTGCTCCATAGCAGCTAGATAAGCCTTAAGGGCGCCTTCTGGATCCCCGTGCTGTAAAATTTCGCCGCCCCTGGCCACCAAGAGCTGAGCATGTTCCTTCCGCTCCTTGGCAACTTGAAGCGAACGAAACATGTCCAATTCCTGCTCGGACTGAGTACTGTCACCGGCATTTGCCAGCAGCCGTGAGAGCTCAAATCGCGGATCCGGCATCTGAGGCTCAAGCTTCTCCGCTGCACGGAGTTCCTTGATTGCCTCTTCCGTTTTTCCCAGCCGCGCCAATACAAGCCCGAGATTATATCGAACGTCATAGTCGTTCGGTTGCAGTTGTGCCGCGCGCCGCAGCACCTCCGCGGCCTCGGGAAACTTGCTCAGCCATTTCAGGGCGCGGCCCTCCACCAAGTAGCCCTCATAGTCCTCCGGATGGCGGCGAATGAACTCCTTCGAAGGTGCAACCGCGGCCTCAAACTCGCCACCGAGAATGAGAGATTTCGCAAGAGAAAGACGCGCCACATCATTTTCCGGGTCGAGGCCGATGCATTTTGCATACGCGGTCGAAGCTTCCCTGTACACCTTCGCATGGGCATACGAGTTGGCCAGATAAAACTCGGCATCAGGCGAGTCGGGATGCTGGGCAACGACGGTCTGGAGCAATTTGAGAGCCTCCGACCAGTGCTCAGTCTCGTCGTAAACTCTCGCACGCACGAGTTGCAGGTGAAAAGTCTGATCCGCAGTCGGTGATAATGCGAGCGCTTGCTCAACAAAGAAAGTTGCAGCATCGAACTGATGCTGCTGCGTCAGAGCATCTGCCAATTCGTATAAAGTCGCCACTGATTTAGGGTTGAGGTTGAGAGAACTCCGGAACTCTTGGATAGCGCCGTTCAAGTCTCCGAGATTCTCTTTTGCCACGCCCAATACCTCGTGGGCTTCGGCAAACGAGGGTTTCGTCAGAAGAATCGCCTCCAGAATTGACGAAGCCGCTCGAAAGTCGCGCTTGCGCAGATTCTGCACGGCCAGGTTAAAACAAGGTTCAATTTCCGCCGGCGTTAACTGAGAGTTCTGGCCCTGAAGACCTGCGAGACATTGGCTGCTACCCTGAGGGGTAGGCTGCGGCCCCTGGGCCCGAGGTCCTTGAGAAGGGGTGGCTTCCGAAGCAACTTGGACCTCCTGGCTTGATGCCGGCTTCGAGGCGGCGAACTTCGGTGCGGGCGGAGTCTGAGCACGGGGTTCCATGACGGCGACAGCGCCAAACATGAGCAGGCAAACCGTCACGGCAGCAAACGCGGTTATTTTGGGACACGCTGGAACCCGTTTCGGAGGCAGCATTTCTCTTCGCATCACAGTTGTGGGATACGAACGCTCTACGACGGCATGATTGCGCACAAATTAGGCGCTCGTCGGGGCCGAATATCTCGCGGCGTTGGTGTGGGTTGAGCTCTGCCGCCTTACAGGCTCTGGGCAGTCCTATGGGACGCCACAAGGTTCGCGGGTCGTTGCGCCAGTCGCTCTCGAACCAAATGCAATACTCCTTCGCGCTCGCTTTCAGTGAGCTCGAGGCGCGGCCCCCGCACCACGGCGCTACCGCATCCAATCTCGCTTTGCACGAGCTTGATGAGCTGAACGAATTTCGGAACAACATCGAGCCTCAGGAGGGGCAGAAACCATTGGTAGAGTCGCCAGGCTTCAACACTGTTGCCCGCGCGCGCCAAATCAAACAAGCGCACCGACTCCACAGGCAAGGCATTGGCCAGCCCTGCAACCCAGCCCACGGCGCCGGCAGCGACGCTTTCGAGAACAGTATCGTCCAGGCCTGCAAAAATCGCCACGCGTTCGCCAAGCAGTTCGCGGATCGCCGCGACGCGGCGGATGTCGCCGCTCGACTCTTTGACAGCGCACAAGTTGGGATGCTTGGCAAGCGCCACGATCTGCGGCGGTGTGACGTCAGTGTTGTAAGAAACGGGGTTGTTGTAAAGCATGCACGGCAGCGGAGTTGCGGAGAACACCGCACTCAGATGCGTTTCGGTTTCTCTCCAGTCGCCCCGGTAAACAAACTGGGGCAGCACCATCAATGCGTCGCAACCCGCGGCTTCGGCGGCTTGAGCCAGTTGCACAGCCTCCGCCGTGGAAAGACCGGAAACCCCAGCTACGAGAGGGGCGCGATGCCCGACCTGGTCTTTGCATTGCCGAAGCATTTCAATTTTCTCAGGCAGGGTCAGGGTTGGACCTTCGCCGAGCGAGCCTAGGAGTATGAGTCCTCGACAACCGCAGTCCAGAAGCCATGAAACATGCCGGCGCAGAGCAGCGTAGTTTACCGACAAATCCGGGTTAAAGGGGGTCGTAACGGCCGGGAAAACTCCCTGCCAATCCTGTTGTCGCATTTCTCTTCCTCTCAATAGGTCAACCCTAAGGGATCGTTAGCCAAAGGCGCCCGCAGACCGTGAGGACGGCGCCCACCCATTCGCTCCGGATGATCTGCTCGACGAAGGCGCCTCTCAAGATGCTCCTACCGTTAGTACGGGCGTGCCTAGCACTTCAAGGCGTGGAGTCACTCCAAGGCCAGGCCCTGTCGGCGCTCGGAGCCGTCCGTTGAGACGTTGCGGAGATCCATCAGCAAAGCTCACGGTGACGTAACTGTTGAAATCCGTAGATGAAAAGAGCAATTCCGGGGGAGTGCTGTGAGCCAGGTGAGCTATTGCCGCTGTGATGATGTCCCCGCCCCAGGTGTCTTCTATTGTCAGCGCAATACCGAGAGAAACACACAAGTCCCGAATCTGACGAGCCTTAGTCAGTCCTCCCACCTTTGAGATCTTGAGATTGATGATATCCATGGCGTGATCGGCCGCGCCCCGTAATACCATTGATATGTCGTCAATCACCTCGTCCAGAATGAAAGGCCGGTTCGTGTGATGTCGAACCGCGAGGCATTCCTCGTAGCTCGCGCAAGGTTGCTCGAGATAGACGTCGACGTCACGAACCGCTTGTGCAAGACGGATCGCCTGGTGCTGAGTCCACCCCGTGTTGGCGTCCGCGACCAACACATCTCCCGGGTGCAACCGCGCGGCCGCCGCACGAATGCGAGCAATATCAACATCCGGATTTCCGCCCACCTTGAGTTGAAACTTCGTGTACTCTTCGCCGCGATACTTCTCAACCATCGCCGCCATCGTCTCGGGGCTTTCTTGGGAAATGGCGCGATAGAGTGCAAAGTCTTCGCCAAACCGCCCCCCGAACAGTTTCACCAGCGGTTGGCCGCTGGCCTTGCCGAGAATGTCCCAGCAGGCCATGTCCAGTGCAGACTTTACGTAGGGATGACCGCGCATCGCATGGTCCATGCGCCGGTTGAAAACGCTGATTTCCATGGGATCGAGCCCGATCAAAGATGGCGCGAGTTCGGCAATCCCTGTTCTGGCGCCGGCAGCATAGGCGGGAAGATACGCCGGGCCCAACGGGCAAACCTCCCCATAGCCAGTGATCCCGGAGTCCGTTTCGACCGCGACAACGGTGGAGTCGAACACTGTCACAGAATGCCCTCCGGACCATTTATAACTGCCCTCATGCAAAGGCAATTCGACTCGGTAGGCTGTAATACGTGTAATCTTCATAATGGTAATTTGAATTGCCGGGATCGGTGTTGCTCTCGATTATCCGCAGGGCCGGTAGTAGCGACGGTATCGTGCCGCGGAGGTTATTCAGCGTTTTGAGATGGTGAGCGGCGCCTGCCTCCTGTCTGAGCGCCGTTCGGCCCTGTAAGTTCATTGGCGGACTCGCGCCGCGCCGAGTCACCATCGTCGAGGTTCTTTTCGGCGCGCAGCGATTTTCTGTCGGAACGCCCCGGCTCGCCACTGGCTTCTGGAGGGCGATCTGTCCCTTGCGCCTCTGGGGCACGGCGGTAATTCCTGATGTATAGCACCAATGACCGGCCGGCATGCAGAATGTGCTCAACCAACATGGAGCAAGCAGCGTCGGATTCCCTCTTCTCACAGTGGGCAAGGATTAGCCGGTGCTCTTCGATCGCCCGCGTCTCTCCGTGCGTCAGCATGAGCTGAAGTCGCACATAACGATTGCTGTGGTAGTTCAGGTTCCGAATAATCCCAAGAGAAAGGGGCCGATTGGCACGCTCCAGCAAGGTCGAATGAAACTGCCAGTTCAATTCTCCCCACGTGCTGACATCCCCGTTCTCGAGATCAGCCTCATAAGCTGCCAGAATGCCGTCGGCTTTGGCGAAATCCGCTTCGGTAAGGTTGGGAATCGCCCTACGAAGTAAATCTGGCTCCAGGACCGCCCGGAGCTCGAAGGCTTCGCTAATCTCTTCCGGAGAGAGAGTCGAAACCACAACCCCTCGATGTGGATAAAAGGTGACTAAGCCCTCAGATTGGAGTTGGCGTAGCGCTTCGCGGAGTGGAATACGGCTGACTCCCAATTGTTCCGCCATGGCCTCCTGCCGAAGCTGTTCGCCCTCGAGGAGTTCTCCGCGCAAAATCTTGTCACGAAGTACTTGAAGGGTAGCGGAAACAACCGTCTGTCGTTGAATAGGCAAACCCTTCTTGTCTGGTGCTGCAAACTGATTCTTTGGAGGTTGAAGTGTGGCACCCATCGGATAAAGTATACAATATTTCGCGGCATGTGAGAAGATAATATAGAGGAGTACGTGAGGCGTTAACCAAGGTAAATTGAACTGAGTTGACAGCCCTCTTGGGCCAGGGGGCTCTATGTCCGGGCCGCGGAAATCATGAGCGCCGAGCAACTTGCGGAATAGTTGGTGACTAATGAAGGTTATGCTCTTGGCGGGACTAACGGTTTGGGTGGTTGGCTACATTGTCTTCTGGAGCTCTCAGGCAAAGCGGGGGTCCGAAACAGACTCGCCAGCAAGCGGAGATGAGAAGAAGGGCAGAAAATTCGTTTTCTATGCAGGAACCGGCGCTGTTACCAACTTCTTCGATACACTGGGCATCGGGTCGTTCGCAACCACAATAAGCATCTACAAATTCTCTCGTCTGGTGCCTGATGAGCTGTTGCCCGGCACGCTAAATGTGGGGCACGCTCTTCCAACCATGATGCAGGCTTTTATATACATTACGATCGTCAAAGTCCAACCCCTAACCTTGTTATCGATGATTGCCGCCGCCGTACTTGGAATGTGGTTTGGCTCGGGAATCGTAGCAGGTTTGAAGCGGCGGGCCATCCAAGTGGGCATAGGACTGGCCCTTATTGCTGGAGCTGCGGCCCTGCTGATGGGACAAATAAAGCTCTTTCCGATTGGGGGACAGCAACTGGGGATTCAAGGGTTCCGGCTCGTCACTGCGGTGGTTTCAAACTTCGCATTCGGCGCACTGCAGGCTTTGGGAATTGGTCTTTACGCCCCCTGCATGATCCTGGTAAGTCTCCTTGGCATGAGCCCACTCGCGGCTTTTCCTATCATGATGGGTTCTTGCGCGTTTATGATGCCGGTGGGAGGCATCCGCTTCATCCGGGGTGGCACGTATCATCTTCGTGCGGCCGTTGGGCTGGCATTGGGCGGCATTCCCGGGGTTCTGGCTGCGGCGTTTCTGGTGAGATCTCTGTCGCTCAGCGCCCTGCGCTGGATGGTCATTATAGTCGTGGTCTATGCGGCGATTGTGATGTTGCGGTCCGCAAGGGTCGGCAAAGGTCAAGCGCAGAATAGGCGGACAGAACAGCCGTAACCAGTGAAATCGTTCCGGCAGGCGCGTGAATCCAGAGCCTCGACGGCCCCGCTCGGTCCTTCCTCCAGCCCGTCCAACGGGACAACGCTCTTTGGGAAGTGCTTGACACAACATTTTATACAATATACGATATTCGGGCTTTCGGTTCTGCAAACAAGGGGAGGACTTATGAGACGACAAAGTGTCATCGGGTTGGCGCTGATCATCTGCGTCGCTTTGCCGGCAGTCATGGTCGCGCAGACTTCAAGCGCCTCAATAAACGGCACGGTGAAGGATCCCACCGCAGCAGTGATCCCTGCCGCGACCGTAACAGTACGGAACGTTGCCACAGGCGTGCAACAAACTGTGGAAACCAACTCCGCAGGTGACTATGTGCTTCTTAACATTTTGCCTGGCCGATACACGCTGCAAGCGAGCAAACAGGGGTTCGCCACCGTCACAGAGAGGGAATTCACCCTATACGTGAATCAGACGGCGACGTTCGACTTTACCCTGGCTGTCGGGTCCGCGTCGCAGTCGGTGACGGTACAAGCAGAGGCTACACACGTCGAGGCTTCAACGGCGGAACTCGGCTCGGTGGTCGACACACGGCAGGTCAGCGACCTCCCCCTGAACGGGAGGAATTTTACCCAGTTACTTCTCCTCACTCCCGGCGCCAGCCCCGTCAATATTTCACAAAACGCCGGGGGTTGGGGATCGTCGCCCATCGGCGTCTTCAGCTTTCCTGCCTTGAACGGGCAGCGAAATCGTAGCAACTACTTCATGCTGGACGGCACGAACAACCTGTCCACCTATGTCAGCGAATATGCATTTCCTCCCATTATCGATGACGTTCAAGAGTTTAAGGTGGACTCTCACAATGACAGTGCGGAATTCGGCGGGGCAGTTGGCGGCATCGTCAATGCCGTCACCAAGTCAGGGACAAATGCCATTCATGGCGATGTTTGGGAATTCGTGCGCAACAGCGCGGTTGATTCGCGGAACTTTTTCAATCCTTCAACAACTCCGTTGAGGCAGAATCAATTTGGGGCAACCACGGGTGGACCGGTGCTTTTCCCGCATTACAATGGCCGGAATAAGACTTTCTTCTTCGTGGCCTACGAGGGTTTTCGTCAGTCTCTCCCCCTGGAGACACTTTTCCGCGTATTCACGCCTGACGAATTGGCTGGCAACCTCAGCGATTTGGGAACGACAATCTATAATCCATACTCCACACGTTCCGACCCGGCCAACCCAGGTTTGTATCTCCGTGATCCATTCCCAAATGCCACAATCCCGACGAACTTGCTGAGTCCGACGGCAGTCCTTTGGGCTCAGACCTTCTATCCCGCTCCTATCAATACGGGCTTCCCGGGTACTAACGGACGTTACACCCAGCCCCAGTTGACATCCCAGGACCAAGGCACGGTCCGGTTTGATGAAACCTTCAGCAGTCAAGACACAGCGTTTGTTCGTTGGTCCGGGATCTCCCAGAAGATTGTCTATGGCGGCGGTGGTGCGCTCGACCTCAGTGGCGATACTTATCTACACGGCGACCAGATCGGCGCGAGCTGGATTCATTCCTTTAGTGGGAATTCCATTCTTCAAGTCGCCTTCGGCCACAACTATGATATGGAGAACGACCTCACCTTGAACTCAGGTCTACCTCAGAGCGTCGTCGCGGCATTGGGCTATTCGCCGAACTGGACGAACTACAGCAGCGGAAGAATCTTGCTCCCTGGCGAATTCCCGGGCAGCGGATTCCTGGGTGCGGAGCCCTCCGTCGAGCACAACGTGTGGACCGACGTTTATGAAGGGAAGGCGGATTTCACTAAGATCTTGGGCCGGCATACGATCAAAATGGGAGCGGCCATAAACACCATCCCCGTTTCGAGGATCGAGAACTTTGCGGAGAGCAGCTATGCGCCCACGGAAACCTCAAATCTTGAAACGGGTGCAGGCGGACTTAGCGTTGCTTCTTTCCTGCTGGGCGTTCCCGATAGCGCTTATCGAAGCAATACCGTATACGATATTACCGGCGGGTATGTTGATCGCTTCTATGTGGGAGACCAGTGGAAGGCTACCAACCGCCTGACCGTCAACATCGGCTTGGGATTCGATTTGCCCCTTTATCCCGCGTATCCCTCCGTGGATGGCGGCACCCTGGATTACGACAATGGCACTTACCTGATGGTGCACAACTTCCCCGCGTGCTCTGCTACCCAGGCCGCACCCTGCATCCCCGGCGGAACTCTGCCGGCGCATGTAGTGGTTTCGCCCAACGGCAAGACCGTTCAGAATCACTACGACAACTGGGAACCGCACCTCGGGTTGGCCTATCGGATCGCTTCTTCCACGGCGTTGCGAGGTTCCTATGCCAGAATCTATGACAATTGGGGACTTTTCACTCAAGTGCTCGAGAATATGACTACAGGTTGGCCGGAGGCCGAGACGGAAGGCAATGCCTCGCCCCTCAATCAACTAACTCCGACGACGTTTACGACGAACCCGTTAGGACTCACCAGCGTGGCTTATCCGCCCGCAACCCCCTATACAGAGTCGGGCCAAGACCCCTCGCCGGACTGGAGAGACGCACACTCCGACCAGTGGAACCTAGGGGTTCAGCACCAATTGAACGTGAACACCGTCATCACTGCAAACTATGTCGGCGCGGCGGACAGTAACCTGAGCGTTGGAAACGTTTACAACACAGCGCTGACGCCGGGGCCCGGACCTATTGCTCCCCGTCAACTATGGCCATACCTTCCCAGTAGCGCCTACGACAGGTCTATTGGCCACTCCACCTACCATGCCCTGCAGCTCAGCTTTGAGCGGAAGACCAGTCGCGGGCTGACGTATTTGCTGTCCTACACCTGGTCGAAGAACATCGACCTCTGTAGCGGCGAGTTCGAACAGGGTTGTGCGCCGCAGGATCCTTACAACCTAGGCGCAGAAAAGTCGGTCTCCGCTGCCGACCTGCCGCAGATGCTCTCGTTTAGTTATAACTACAACGTTCCCTTCGGCAAGGGCCGAAAATGGCAATCGCAGAACAAGTTCATCGATTACCTCATTGGTAATTGGCAACTGAACGGAATTCTGTCGCTTGACAGCGGCGTGGCCTATTACGTTTTGGCGGGCAGCGACGTTGCGAACACCGGCACGTACGGCGAGAGAGTGAACCTTACCGGGCAACCTCTCTACGAGTCCCCGAGGACCGTGGCCCAGTGGCTGAACCCCAACGGATTCGCGCTACCGGCGGCCTTCACATATGGCAACGAGGGACGGAACATACTGAGAACCGATTGGACCCGGAATCTGGACTTTTCACTCTTCCGGGAGTTCCCGCTTCCTTTTAGCGAAACTTCCAAGCTTCAATTCAGGGTGGAAGCATTTAACTCCTTGAACACACCCGTATTCGGGATCCCTGATTCGACGTTTACGGATCCCACTTTCGGCCAAGTGTTTTCCACGCTCAACACCGAACGGCAGGTGCAGTTCGCGCTGAAGTTTTTTTTCTGAAGAACGGAGTGGGGCGGCCTTTGAGCCGCCCCCGCGCTTTGGAGCGCCCCGGCTTGTAGTCGCCTTTTTCGACCCAACCTTGCTTACGTCCGGTGGATTTTTGGATTTCCCACCTCTCCCTCGAGAACGGTGCGCAAAATTGTTCCGGCACGCCTCGTCACAATCTGTGATTGCGCGAGCTCCACGGCAGCAGCCCGGCAAGGCGCTGCACTCCCTGCCTATGTGTGAGCGGCTCGCTATGCTGGATTGCAATCACCCCGGACCCCACCATTGGATGGAGGCGAACCATGCCATGCTCTTCGCACGAAGGAGCACGCGATGAACTCAGAGAAATCCACGCGTAGAGGGCTTAATCCATGGCTGGCGGCGGGAGCGCTTGCGATGCTGCTCGGCATCACGCACCACGCCGTGCGCCCCGTGCCGACGGTCGCAGGTAATGGCGCCCCCTCCCCAATCTCACTCACAGAATCGATGGACGGAGGCCTGCACGGATATATCTCGATGAAAGTGTCTCCTCCTTCGCAGGGCTTTGGTTTCGGCGTCAGTTTCTATGCGGCTGCCTGGCCTCTCCTCGCCACACCGCTCGAATCCTTCCAGATTGGTCTACCCGGTACCTGGATCGTCCCTGATAACCGTGGATATGACCAGCCGTTATGCCCGCACGGGACGATAGCTCGCGATCAGTGGCCCGAGCGCGCCCCATCCTATCGCGATGTCTTCCAGACCATCGAGGGAGGCATGGGCTTCTGGACCAGTAATCAGTTTCACTCAACCACGCCGAAGTTCATCATGAACGGTACGGGGAACTGTTATAACTACATGATTGAAACACCGGGGTGGGGGTTTGGCAGGGCTTCGGATCTTGTGGCTCTCGATTCAGAACAGATGGGGCTGGTCCAGATCAGCAATCGCCTGCTGGTTCCGCCCGACGCTTGGACGTTCAAGCCGGGCATGCACGGCGAACTCTTCGGCACGGCGTGGATGGCCCTGCCGCTTATGGACTCCCACGCTGCGTATCATCGCCAACCAACGGGGGACCTGAGCTGGACATTGTTCGTAAACGCGCAAAACTTCAAAGGACCGGTAGCATACTGGATCCCTGATACGTGGAGCGCGATTGCCAACGGCTATCCCTCTGCGGCGGGCCGCACTTTGGACACGCGGCCGGGACTGATGGAGGGCGGGGCAATGGAGGTCAACACGGTTCCCTACTTCAGCAACAAAGATGCCGAAGGCGTTCTCTACTCACGGATTCCGCAACTGCTGTTCCCCGTCGATGCCGCTGATACGACCGTCCTCATGCAGGACGTGCTGGTGTATTCGCCCCAGGCGCTCTACGACTCCATGAAGGGCTGGCCCGGTCGCAGCGCGAGCGCGCTGGCCGCCGGCAAGTTCGATTTGCGCGGGGCCGCAACGCCCTCCTGTACCAGCAAGCCGCTCAAGTTCGACCAGCACGGCGTACCGCTGATCGGCTTCGAACGATTCGTCGAGACGACTATGGTGGGGCGAAGCGGGTCGTGCTCCTTCGGCCTCAAATGGAAGGAGTCGCCACCGGCCGGATTCCCGCAGTACTTCAAGCAGGAAGGCGGCAAGATGGTGGCAATCCCTGCTTCGCAAGTGCCCACCGAAACTGGACTGCCAAGTCAGACCTTCGCACCAGCTACACCCGGCAAGCCTTACACCTCGCCCTCTGAGCCCGGCACGGTCTGGACTACCCCGGGACCGAAAAGTGGACCGTTCATCGCCGTGCTTAGCGACGGCAGCCAAGTGACATACTGTTGGTACCGTTTCGTAGATCAGCCTGCGCTACAACATTTGAATCTCCCAGCGGCCGAAAAGGCGGGCTTGCAAGCGCTAATCGAACGAATCCAGGGCAACTGGCCGATCACTCGCGACTACATGCCGCCCCCGAGCAGTGGAACGCTGGCTACACTTGATTCGGCACTCATTGTCGCACCGCCTAAAGGCATGGAGGTCGGATACGTGCCGATCGTCACACGGCAAGAACAAGCGCAGAGCGGAACCGAAAAGCAATGATCGGAAGACAGCCGTGTGATTCTTTGCCATCGTCAGAGGGGTATGCATTTTATGGATTCTTTACGCGTTGGGCGACTCGCCCCTTGGCTGGTCGTGGCAGCTATTGGCCTTGTAGCCATCCCCGCGGCTCTCGTGTGGCGACACCGGGCAACGGCCCCTGATCAGTCCGGGGGTTCAGGCACCTCCCTTACGGAATCACTGGAGGGAGGACTTCACGGATACATCTCGATGGACGTTTCACCCCCTCCTGAAGGGTTCGGCTTCGGGGTTAGCTTTTATTCCGCTGCCTTTCCTCTACTCGCCAGGCCTCTCAAGTCCTTCCAAATCGGTCTACCGGGCACTTGGATCATACCGGACAACCGGAATTACCAGCAGCCGTTGTGTCCCCCGGGCACGCTAGCGCGCGACGAGTGGCACGACCGCGGTCCCTCCTTTCGGGATGTCTTCCAGACAATCGAGGGCGGCATGGGTTTCTGGGATAGCACCAAATTCGGCTCGCCCACTCCCAAGTTTCGCATGAATGGTACTCCCAACTGCTACAACGACGAGATCGCCTCACCCGGATGGGACTTTTACAAGCCCGCGGCTCTCAGGCCGGAAATGATGGGATTGGCCCAGATCACGAATCGCCTTGTGATTCCACCCGACGGGCTGACGTTCAAGGAAGGGCTTCATGGCGAACTGTTCGGCACGGCGTGGATGGCGCTGCCTCTCATGCAATCGGACGCTGCCTACCATCGCCAGCCCACGGGAGACCAGAGTTGGACACTCTTCTTGAACGCTCAAAACTTCAAGGGACCGATCGCCTACTATATTCCTGACACGTGGAGCGCTATCGCCAACGGCTATCCGCCCGCTGCGGGCCGCACCCTGGACGCGCGCGTCGCGGTCATGGGTGGCGGCGCAATGGAAGTAAACACTGTTCCCTATTTCAGCAATAAGGATCAACATGGCGTTCTATTTTCGCGCATCCCCAGGCTGCTATTCCCAATTAGCGGGATGGGAACGACTGTGCTCATGCAAGACGTGCTGTTGTACTCGCACCAGGCGCTCTACAACTCCATTAAGGCATGGTCCAATTCGGGCAAGGCGGTTAGCGGGAGGTTTGATCCGCGAGGGGCGATGACGCCGCCCTGCAAAAGCGAGCCGCTCAAGTTCGACCAGCACAAAGTGCCCCTGACGGGCTTCGATGTGTTCGTGGAGACTGCTATGCTGGGAAGGAGGGGATCGTGTACGTTCGGCCTGCAATGGAAGGATGCAGGCGCCGGCTTCCCGCAATACTTCAAGCAGGATGGAAAGACCATGGTCGCAGTCCCAGTTTCGCAAGTGCCCCCCGAAACCGGACTCACAGCCCAGACCTTCGCCCCTGCTGAAGCGGGCCCGGCCTATACTTCGCCGGAAGGCCGGGAGACGGTTTGGACGAAACCCGGAGCCCAGAGTGGTCCGGTCAGCGTTCTGCTGACTGACGGCAGCCGCGTTACTTATCGGTGGTACCGTTTCATCGATCAACCTTCGTTGCAGCACCTACATCTGAGCAAAACTGAAAGAGCGCGGTTGCAGGCTCTAATCGAGCGAATCCATGCCAATTGGCCAATCACTCACGACTACATGCCGGTCCCGACCAGCGGCGCGCTGGCGACGCTCGATTCGGCCATCATTGTGACGCCGCCTCGCGGGATGGAGGTCGGTTACGTACCCATCGTGACTCGCCAGGAGCTTGCGCCGCCACAGGCGCGATGAGTACGGGTGTCGCAAAGAAGAAATAGTCGGGAAGAATGGTGCGTGTCATTCCGGGCGAGGCGAAGAATCTTCGTGGATGTACCCGCACCGCTCATGCTTGCCTCCGGGTTATGCTTCTCTATTCTTGCCATTTGAGGGCCACTTACAATGCGCGGAGCACACTTTATGCGATGGGCGTCCCTATCTTTTGCACTATGCCTGGCTTTGCCGCAGGGCCCATTGGAGGCTGACCAAATCGATGTCTACCACCGTCCCGTTCAATACGAACGGAGCCACGACTACAGGGTCCTGCATTACGGTATCCACCTCACTTTCGACTTGAAGAGTCGTTCGTTTTGGGGCGACACCACCATCATCCTCGAACCCCTGCGCGATAACTTCTCCGAATGCGTTCTCGACGCGGAGACGTTCAGGGTCAACAATGTAGCGACGGCAGACAAGAATCAGTCGCTGCGCTTTGAGCAGTCCGAAACGTCGCTGACCGTTCACCTTCTTCGGGCTTACAGTTATGGTGAAAGGCTATCTTTCACTGTATATTACCGAGAAGACAACCCAGAGGTAGACCCCGAAAAATACGGGATGCCGAAAGGCTATGACCTGGGATTGACATTCAAGCCGGCAACAGCGGATCATCCCATGCTTGCCAATACCCTCTCGTTTCCGGAGGGGGCCCGTCACTGGTTTCCCTGCTACGACCACCCTGCAGACAAGGCGACAAGCGACATCACTGTCACGGTTGACCGCCCTAACGTAGTAAACGCGAATGGCCGGCTGCTGAGCGTCACCGAGAAGGCAAAATCGAATCAGAAGACTTTCCATTGGTCTCAGACGAAGCCCATAGCAACTTACCTGTTTGTACTGGTGATCGGACCGTACGTCAAGCTCGAGGACCACCTCGGAAATCTGCCGGTCGATTATTGGGTTTACCCTCAGGACGTTGCCGATGCGCGTCGCATTTTTCGTAACACGCCCGAAATGATCCGCTTTTTCAACCAGGAATTCGGATATCCGTACCCGTGGCCGAAATACGATCAGATAATCCTTCCGCATTTCAGTGGAGGCGCTGAGAGTACCTCCGCGACGGTGCTTGGTGATAACACCATTCACGACGCAAAGGCCGATCCTGATTTCCCGAGCGACTGGCTCGTCGCCCATGAGTTGGCGCACCAGTGGTGGGGCGACCTCGTGACCATGCGCGATTGGGACGAAGCCTGGCTCAACGAGGGATTTGCGACCTACTTCCAGTACGTCTACACCCGGCATGAACTTGGTGAAGATGAGGGCGCGCTCGACCTCGAGAAAAAGATTGACCAGTACCTGCGCGAAGCCCACGAGCGTTATGAAAGACCCATCGTTTTCGATCGCTGGAACTCTCCCAATGATAACTTCGACCGGCACATCTACGAAAAAGGAGCGGCGGTGCTCGACATGCTTGACTGGCTCATGGGCGACCGCCAGTTTCTGCGCGCTCTCTCTTACTTCTTGCACCAGCACGCATTCGAGCCCGTGGACACGCATGATCTCGAGAAGGCCATCACAGACTCGACGGGGCAGGTCCTCGACTGGTTTTTTGATGAGTGGGTCTATAAGGCCGGTCATCCGGTTCTTGACGTGAGCTACGAATGGAATGAGGCCGCGAAAACCGTGACAATGCAAGTGAACCAGACACAACAGACGTCCGAGTGGGTGCCCATCTTTCAGATGCCTGTGGTGATTGGAATCACCACCGCCTCCGGCAGGCAGTCTCATAAGATGTGGATTCACGAGCGTCACGAGCGTTTTGAATTTGGGTGCGCGGAGAAGCCGCTCCTGGTCAGGTTTGACGAAGGCAATCATCTCCTCAAGGAGTTGACCTTTACGAAAACGGTGGATGAACTTGTGTTCCAGTTGCAGCACGATGATGTTGTCGGACGAATGTGGGCAGCCTCGCAGTTGTCGCAGCACCTGGGGGATTCAGGAGCGGCGAGCGCACTCCGGCGAAGTGCGGTCGAAGATCCATTTTGGGCAGTTCGCGAGAGGGCGTTGCAAGCGGAATCCGGGTCACTGAGTATTAATGACGCGGCATTTTTGAAGGAGCGGGCTCTCGATTCGAAATCGGCGGTCCGTGCGGAAGCCCTTCGCCTTTTGGGGAATCTTCATAACCTTTCGCTCGTGCCCTTCTTTGAGGATCGGTACAACAAAGACACCAGCTACCTCGCGCAAGCAGAAGCCCTTCGGGGGTTTGGAAAATGTGGAGATCCCTCTGCCGTCCAGTTCCTCGAGCGCGCGAGCCAGGTAAAGTCGCAAGGGAACATAATCGGACTTGCAGCCGAAGAGGCGCTGGACGCGCTGGGTAAGTAGCGACGAGCTCCCAACCTTCGTTAAAGGTCATCGGGTTCGCGCTTTCTCCGCCCCGAAAGGGGGGAGCACAGCTCGGCAGCCGGCGGCACGAGTCTGCCCGGCTATGCACCAGCTATTTTCCAACCACCTCCAAGATCTCCTCGTCTTTAGCGGTCCACGCGGGTTCGCCGTGGTGGGCAAACTTATGCGCGGCGTTGTCCCAGTGTAGATAAGTGATGCGGCTGTCGCCCTTCTCGTAGGCGTAGGTAATCCCATCGTCTTGATAGAGGGTGAAGTCGGCGTCAGCACCGGCATAGACGCGCATCTTGGAGATTCTCTGGACCTGCCGGGTGCTGTCAATCGGCTCTCCCATCGGCACAATTGACCCGGCGCGCACGAAAAGCGGCAACGTATCAATCGGCGCCTGAACCTTGATGGCCTGGCCTCCGCGCAGGCGTTCACTGGTCCAGTAGTTGTACCACACCGCGCCGGCCGGCAGGTAAACCATCCGGCTGGTCGCGCCCTGATCGGTGACGGGGGCCACTAAGAAGGCCGGTCCGAACATGTACTCGTCCCCAATGTCCGCGACTTTCGGGTCGTTTGGAAAATCCATGAACAAGGCCCGCATGTACGGCGCGCCAGTCTGGTAAGTGTTGTACCCCAACGAATAAATATAGGGCAGCAACTGGTAACGCAGCTTAAGGTATTTGATCAGGATGGGCTCGGCCTGTTTGCCGTAACTCCAAACTTCGTTGTGGACCCGGCTGCCGTGGGTGCGCATGACGGGCAAGAAGGCGCCATATTCAAACCAGCGTGTGTAAAGCTCGGGATAGTCATCGTAGCCCCGCACGTTGTCACGGCAGTCGGAAGGATCGAGCAGCGGAGGGTGTTCTGGATGATGTTCATCCGGCAAATCCAGAAAGCCTCCTACGTCGTTAGACCAGTAGGCCATGCCGGTGGCGGTGAAGTTGAGCCCGGCGGGAACGTGCCGCTTGAGCGTGTCCCACGTGGCATGAATATCCGACGACCAGAAGATGGTAGCGTTGCGCTGCGCTCCGAGGTAGGCCGCACGCGCCAGAATCAGCGCTCGGTGACTGATGTCGCGGCGGAACCCCTCATACAGAGCGGCCGTGTGCAACAGGGGATAGACATTGAAATACCGGGTGCCTGGCCCGATGTAGAAGTAGCTTCCATTAGGGGGCACGTCCGGCTCGGTTTCGTCCGCCCAGATCGCGTCAAATCCCTTACTAAGGAGGTTGTCGCGAACCGTCTCCCACAACCAGCGAGCCGCTTCCGGGTTGGTGGAATCTAGGTTCGGGCCGACGGTCTGCTCGGGAAGGCTGGGAGTGGGGCGGCCATCGGCAAGGTGGATGAACCAACCCTTTTGAAGGAGCATGTCATAAAACCGCGAACCGCGCACGAAGTGGGGCCACACGCTGATCATGCTCTGGATACCCACGTCATGAAGCTCGCGATTCATCCCAACGGGGTCGGGCCAGTTCCTAGGGTCCATATCCATTTGGCCCATCTTGGTGTAGTGGAGAAAATCCACCACGATCATGTCCAAAGGGAGATGCCGCTCGCGGTAGCCTCGGGCGACGCCCAGCAACTCCGCTTGGGTCAGGTACCGCTGTTTGCACTGGATGAATCCATAGGCGGCCTTAGGCAGCATCGGCGTCGGCCCGGTCAGCAGGCGATATCCGGAGTAGATTTCATCGGTAGTCCGGCCCGCAATCACAAAGAAGGAAACACGGTCGCCGACTTCCGACGTCCACTTGGTCTCTTCGTTAAAGCCAGCTTCGAGCGTCGTGCGAGAGGGGTTGTCCCAGACTAATCCGTAACCATGGTTGGTAACGATGAAAGGCACGCCGACGCTTTCGCCTCCGGTCGCATCATAGTCGTGCCACGCCTCCACTTTGTGCCCACGCAGGTCGAAGAAACCTTGTAGCTGCTGCCCCAGGCCATAGTAGTGTTCGTCATCGGGCGAGACGAACGTCGCGCTGACCCGGTAGAAAGGTGCGTCCGTCGGCCGCTTGTCATTCAAGACGGAGGCATTCCCGTCATCGTAGGTGGGCTCGGCCATCGACCAGCTTGACATTTCCAGCAGCACCTTGCCCTCGGGTGTACTGACCGTAAGGTGCGGGTTGCCAGGGGCAAAGGGATCATCGCCGAAAAACCTGGCGTCCGCGATGTCAATCTGCATGGGGATGTGCTTCGGTGGGTGAACGACTTTGACCTCCAGGCGTGAGGACCGATAGATTTCGTCCTGCTCGCTCTGCCGGTGCGTCCATTCCTGCGCTGAAGGCGTGGCGACGAACCCATATCCGGGCCGTGCGGTAGCCTGATCCTTGAGCTTGCTCAAGCTGACTCGGATGATATTCGGAGCATAGGGTTCGAGGACGTAAGTGCTGCCCGTACGGTCCAGAACAAGTTGTGTGTCCTGGGCGTCAACGTTCCCCGGTGGCAGTATTATTGCTCCAATCAGCACCACGGCCAGCCACATTCGTCGAACGAAGTCACCCAATCGCTCCGGGTTGACGGCAAGCTCAGCCGCGATCAGTTGGGTCGTAGTGGACTGGGCTAGCCGGCCTCCACGAATCGCGGGTTCTTTGGCGTTCTTCCCACTATGAACCATGAATTGATACCTCCGTTGAAATCGAACTAAGCACCAGGCCGTAAACCATATTGGTCATCTGAAAGACGGCAGTATACACCCCGTGGCCTCGTTCGGAGCCTCCGGTTTGCATTCAGTGAGCAGCTGTCTGAGCTGGCACCAAAACGAGGCCCCTGGTTGAGGTTCCTGATATCGTCGCGACGGTTGTAGTGAAACAGCACCTTGCGAATGCATAATAGACGATTCAGCAGCAATCTTTGACACGCCGGACAGCCGACGAGTTGGGGTGTTTTATGCAGGTCCGAATATGTAGAAATCTCACATGTGACTGGGTTTTCCAGGAGGGATCATATGCCAGACGTCACTCAAAGTGACCGTACACGACGAAGATTCTTAGAGGAATTGGGAGTGTCCGCTGCCACAATCGTGGCCGGTGGCGGGATTTGTCGGTTGCAGGCCGGAGCGACTGGTAGATCAGCCAGGGCTTCGGGTGGAATAGAAAGCCCCGACACGCCCCCTGCCAAAACGCCACGCGTTCGTCAGGAAATCGATTTGGCCGGCCGGTGGCGTTTTCAAGTTGACTGTCGGGACGACATTCAGAAGCTCATTGACGACCAGGACGAAGGCCAGGAACTGGCTTACTTCTCTCCCGCCTTTCCAACTCAAGATTGGCGAGAGGTCACGATCCCTCGTGCCTTCGATGATTGCGCTCCCGGAATGTATAAGTTCAGAGGGATCTGCTGGTTTTCCCGCCAGTTCGAGGTTCCGGCGTCGATGCGGGGGCGACGCGTGGTGGCTCACTTCGAAGGGGTTAATTACAGCAGTTCGGTCTGGGTGAATGGCAAGCTGGTGGGCCGAAACGAAGATGCCTTCCTGCCTTTTGAGTTTCCGGTCGATGAACATCTCCGCTACGGCGAGAGCAACCTGATTGTGGTGCGTGTGGATAACCTGCGGCGGCCGGCGCAATTGCCGACGAGTGAGTATTGGCAAGGACAAGGCGGGATTCTGCGCGAGGTTAAGCTGGTAGCAAGCGACCAGGCGCGAGTTACGCACGTAAGTGTTATGGCTGTCCCAGGTAACGATAAGGGCAAGTTTACGCTGAGGGCCACGGTGACCAATGGACGCTCAGAGTCCGCCACTTTCTCTTTGCACGTGAAAATTCTGAATCGCGAAGGCCAGCCTTTGGCGAGTTTTGCGTCAACAGACTTGACCATAGAGCCAGGGAAAGACGGTGATTTTACTGTTGAGGGAGAGGTAAGGGAGGTGGTCGCCTGGTCGCCCGAGCGGCCGGTGCTCTACACGGTTCGCGTTGAGTTGCTGGTTGGCGGAATGCCGGCCGATCAACAGGAGACACGGTTTGGATTTCGACGGATAGAAGCGCGCGACGGAAAGCTGTGGTTAAACGGCAAGCCACTGTTTCTGATGGGATTCGATCGGCACGAAGATTCGCCCCGCACGGGGATGGCGGTGGATTTGGAGACGTCGCGGCAGGACTTCTTAGTACTACTACGTTAAGTTAGATTGACCTCCCAGACGGGAGGTGTTAAGCTCCGGTTCATGACCGAGAGCAAAATCGCGAAATGTCGAACACGTTTGGAACAATTCCTGGCCGACCTGCT
>JBEKLY010000125.1:0-20610 GCA_050010015.1 Terriglobia bacterium | reverse complement strand
AGATGTAGACGAATCAACTGCCGAGGCCATCGCCGACTGGCATTATTGGGTGGCCCAAGGCTACTGCTTCTGACTCACCACCCAACCCCACCGATCTACGCAGCCCTACCGAAAGCTCACAGTCCTTCGAGGATTTCATGATGTGGCATCTGGCAGAACTTGCAGCCAGGTGCGACCTCCCATTTCAGATTCACACAGGCGATGCGCGGCTTCAAGGGACGAATCCATTGTTGCTCATGAAGCTTATCGAAGGCAATCCCAAGACGAAATTCGTCCTCATGCATGGAGGATTCCCGTGGGTTGATGAAACGGGTGCACTTGTGATGGCTGAAGTGAGTCACGCGGGAAATGTCTGGATAGATTCCAACTGGCTCCCCATCATCAGTTACACGATGGCGAAACGCGCTTTCCACGAGTGGTTGGAGGTGATGAGTTCGGACCGTATCATGTGGGGCACCGACTCGCACCATGCCGAAGGGATATACTCAGGTGCGGAGATGACGCGTCGTTGCCTGGCTGAGGTCTTGAGCGAAAAGATTGAGCGTGGGGACTTGACGATGGAAGAAGCTCGGCGGATCGGAAGGCAAATCATGCGTGAAAACGCCCTCGCTGTATTCCCACAACTTAAAGGGAAACTCTGGAAGAATTAATTCCATCTTTCTCCGTCTGGGAGAGAGCGCGCAAGCCCGCATCCCGAATCGGAATTACCAGGTTGATAGGGCAAGGAAGCAAGAGAGTCAGCCATTTCCTCACTCGAACCCGAATTCCGAAGTTGAATTTGGCACTCCCGGGCCAGCTCTTTGAACCTGAATTGCCTGCCTTGATAATCTCGAGAACGGAACGGGTGTCTGGATTCTTCGGAAGCAACCCCTCACCCGCCCCGCACCGGCTGACGACTACGCCGGCTGCGGGCCACCCTCTCCCCAAGGGAGAGGGCCGCCAACGATGATGGATTTCAGCCCTCTCCCCTGGGGAGAGGGTGGCGAGGGTAGCGAGCCGGGAGAGGGGTTTCTTCCCACAGAGCCTCGCAACTGCGGAATTCGGGTTGACCTGTTCGGAGACCTATAGATCTGTGCCGCGGGCCGGTACTGTGCAAACCCGCCTGCCTCAAGGTTTTGGTGGAATTAGGTCTAGCGTCGAGGGTACCCCCCGCGACCGCGGTCGCGGGGGGCCAGAACCGTGTCCAAGTCAGAACGTATACTTCATCGCAAACTGCAGGATGCGCGGAGAGAAGTCGCTTAGGATCGCACCAAATGTGGCGTCCGTTTCGGTGCCATCCGGAACCTGAAAATTCGGATGGTTGAGGATGTTGAAGAACTCGAAGCGCAGTTCCACTCGCTGATGCTCCGAAATCTTGAAATATCGAGTTACTCCCGCGTCGATATCAAAATAGCTGGGCCCCTGCAGCGAATCCGATCCTGAGTTGCCAAACGTGCCGATCGCGTTTTGAGCAAAGGCATTGGGATTAAGCCACTGAAGGGTACTCATATTCCTGAGGTAGGGATTTCCTCCGAGAGCGTTGGCACGATCGTTCCCAACCCCGGTCAGAGAATTATCCACGGCAGTAAACACTGAATACCAGTTTCCAGTATGGTAGGAGAGGAGCGGCGCGATCTGCCAGTTGCCGATCAACCGGTTCGTCCACGGATTGGCAAATTGCGGCATTTCGGCAACGAGCGTCAAGTTGACGTTATGCCGCTGGTCGAATCCGCAGTTGCCGCGGTCGGCATTTCGATTGTACGGATTCTGGGTGTAACCTTGACCGGTATTAAGATCGCCCTCGAAATCCCCCTCACTGATACAGTGGGACCAGGTTTCATTCGCCACGATCGTATAATGTTTGGCGAGACGATGCTGAGCGGAAAGCAGGAGGCCCTGATACTCCCCATTTGCTCCGTCGTCTGCCTGTCCAATGGTGCCGTAGAGGATGCCAGCGACGGGATTGATCTGAGAGAGGAGCCGCCTCTGTTGTAAATTGTCTTCCGTCGAACAGGGCGACCCGCCGCACGTTCCCGGAATATATACGCCGGGGTTCAACTGATATCCGGTCCAGATGTGGCTTGTCTTGTTGCCAAGGTAATTTGCCGAAATCAGCCAATTGCTCGTTAATTGGAGCTGGTAGCTGAGATTCCATTGATCTACGTACGTAGGGTGCGCATTCAGGGGATAAAAGGTGTAAGTGCCCTCTTGGGGGAAAGCAAAGTCCTTGGGGGGAGGTTGAGATTGCGGGAAGGGGTTACCTCCCGGGTATCCTTGCCACGGATTGGTCAGACCTCCCACGGGGGCGGTTAAAGTAATTGTGCTTCCCCAGGGAGCATCGGCTGTCTGATCTTGAAAATAGGCGGTGGGCATCTGCTCCTCGAAGCCACCCACGCCCGCGCGAATCGTCTGACGACCGCTCCCGGTCGGGTCCCACGTCAGTCCCACGCGGGGCTCGAATTCACTCAGTCTGCTGTTCGTATAACCACGGGGCATACCGGGATCGCCGACGAAAAATAATCCCGGCGGACCATCAGTGTATTGTGAAGTTGTAGCGCCGGCACGGTAGGCCGCTGTATTAAAGAATTGAATCCGGTTGAACTGTTCGCGGACGGGCAGGTAAGGTTCCCACCGTAAACCAAACACCAGGTTCAATCGCTTACTAAGCCGAAGATTATCATCGAAGTAAAATCCCAGATAGTCCTGCCGGCCGTTCATATACCCCGTATTTCCCTGTTGAAACGAGTCGTCCAGCCCGAGCATGAAATCCACTAGAGCATCATTGGTGAATTGGCCGGTAAAATTCACATTGCCGCTGTTTAGGGCCCCGCCAATTTGGTTATACTGCCGATGAACCCAATCCGCGCCGACGGAGAGGTGATTCCGGCCACGGATCAGGTCCACGTCATCCGCAGCCTGTATGGCGTTGTTTACGAAATTAGATTCACTACAAAACCCACACCCAACGTTGAAATACCCGGTAATCGACAGATTAGTCACATTCGGAGACTGGGCATACATATTGACGCCGAAATCCGGAAGATTCTTCATGTCAGCCGCAGGTCCGCGCTCAATGGCAAGCCGTGACCAGGTTAAATGTGCGCTGTTAAGAGTGTTCGAATTGATCGAATAAGTGTCGCCCAGTACAACCGACTGGACGCGGTCATGAACGCCGCGTAACTGGGCAAGCAGCAGATCGTTGTCAAAAATGGCCGGACTCTTGTAATCGGTGTAAAAGTAGCGCCCAAACAGAGTGTGCTTGGATGACTGGATCCAGTCCAGTCGCCCGATATATTGATTCTCGCCCTGCGGTTCAGGAATCGCATAGGTCAATTCTCCGCAAGGATCGCTCGAGACGGGCACGTATTTCAACATGTTGAGAGCTACTTGATTGAACGTGGAGGGATCGACAAAACTGTTTTGGAAGGGCTGCGACGTCGCGGGGTTAATGATGGTCTTTGGCGTACCGCCGGACTGGCACGCGGCGGATTCAAGCTGGCTAAAGTCCCCATTGAGCGCAGCCTGTGTAGGAACGTGGGAAATGTAGGAACCCGGCGCGGTCCGGATGCGGGTTCCCTGGTACCCGAAAAAGCCGAACAACTTGTCCTTAAGAACTGGCCCCCCAATCGTCCCGCCAAACTGGTTCCTTTTCAGGGAGTCCTGACTTGCAGCGAAGAAATCGCGGGCATTGAAGTCCCCATTTCGCACGAATTCGAACGCATCCCCATGGAACTGATTGGTGCCGGATTTGGTCAGGACGTTGACCACCGCGCCGCCATGAACTCCATAGCGCGCCGAAAGGGTGCTGGTCTGGACGCTGAATTCCTGAAGGGCATCCGGAAAGGGGAAGGGGAGATTAATGTCGGAGAAGGCGTCCATATGCACACCGCCATCCAGCAAATAGTTCGTCCCATTGGCCTGTCCGCCCGCAACCGAAATGTTCACCGCGCTAAAATAGTTTTTGCTGGATTGGAGGTCATTAAAATAGGCGCCATTTGCCGGGCCATTATTCGATGCTGCGCCCGCCAATAGAATCAAATCCGTTGCTTGGCGGCCGTTCAAGGGCAGTTCAAGAATGCGTGTTTGATCCATGACTTGTGCAACGGAAGTCGTCTGGGTCTGCACCATGTTGGCGTTGGCGGTTACCTCGACTTGCTGCATGACCTCTCCAACCTTCAGCGCGATGTTGATGGAGATGTTGTTGCTGACCTCCAGAAGGATTCCATTTTGAACGTAACCGTTGAAACCGCTAAGTTGTGCCTCGAGCTTGTAAGGCCCAACGGGCAGGTCGGGGAACACGTAGGTTCCATCCGGGCCACTAACCGTCGTCCGGACCTGTCCGGTGTCAGTCTGCGTTGCGTTTATCTTCACATTCGGCACTGCTGCGCCGCTTGAGTCGGTCACGATGCCGGAAATCTGGGCGTTCGCCACCGCCTGACCCCACAGCGGCGCCGAACTCGCCGTTAGCAGAATTAACCCGAGTGTCAGTATAGCGCCTGAAATGCCCTTCTTCATGTGGCCTCCGGTTCTCGCAAAATAGACTCGATAGGCGTTCCGCCCTCGAGTCTAGCTTAGTAATCGATTACGTAACCCTAATGCACACGGTGAGAGTTGTCAAGGAATTCTTTCCGAGACCCGCGTTTGTTGCTTCCATCGTACCGTATCGTCTAAATAACTGTAGATTAGCCCTGTCATTCCGGGGAAGCGGCTTTGGGGTAACCGTGTCGTGGGTTGCCCACGTAAACACGCGATAGTTGTTGTACAGGGAGAATTCAGGTAATCGATTCCTGATGCAGGCTTCGGCCGGGAGCCCTATGGATACCCTTGTGTTTCGCTCCTGGCGCCCACCAGAGCCCCTTCGCAGTGGCTCTTTCACTCACTTCAGGCCCTTCCGCTGGTCAACCGGCTGAGGCGCGCGTTACTGGCTACTTCCTCGAAACGCGGAAGCCCGTGCTTGACTCGACGCGGTCAAACTCGTAAGGTGCTCTAGGACAAATGAATTCACACTTCTCCGAGTCGTCACCACGGAATTCACGACGGAGCTTTCTCTCCACCGTCGGCGCAATTCTCTTTTCGGCGATATGTGCCTTTCGAAAGCCCTTGCGATTTTGGGCTGAGGTGTTCCAAACGAAATCTCCCCACCCCCTTTCATTGACGCAGGGAGCTTCGGACCTGCATGACATTTTCAAGGATGAGATCCGTGCCAACTTCAAAGACAACGTGTACGCCGCGCTGGGAAACAAGCTGCAACTTGACGGAGAGGCCTATATCCGGGTCTCGAGGGCTTTGGCGACCTCCGATTTTCTCGACATCATTCGATCCAGTCCGATGGATGAAAGGGAACGCCAGCGATTGATCGTCGAGCAGACCGCGAAGGCTGAAGCGGCTTTCGTATCCGCTGTCGATAGCCTCGATTGGCCGAAGTACGCGGTGGATTTGGGGAACCAACAAATCCGCGTCTCGGGGCCCGAGCACCTGAATCTGTTTGCCAGGAAGAACCAGTCACTGCTTTTGATCTTGAGGAATGGGAATCCGTCGGCGCTGAGTGTTCGCATTGCGAGTCGCGACCTTCATGTCCCATTAGCTGAAGCGACCGTTGAAGCACATTCGAGCCGATACTTACTGGCCTCGATCACACCGCAGGAAGCAGGCAAGCGGGAGATAAGTGCCACTTTCACAACCGACGAGTGCGCACGCGAGTTTCTCGCGATGGCGGAGGTGGTTGAGACTGCGCTCCTTGAGGGCGTCTTGCTGACCGAACCGCCGGAGACGGAGCCGCCCATTGCCCGGGTTCGAGTTACCGATCTCGAAGGGAGATATTTCCCACCGGAGTTCCAGCCCTCAGGAATTATCCGGATGCCTGCCGCGCCGAATGACTCGAGGGCCGAGCGCTGGGCTTACGCGGAGGGCAAATTCCAAGTGCGCGTGCCGCTGGGGAAGGTGCGCGTGAGCATTCGCCGCGGACTCGAGTACCGGAGTCTGGACGTGGAAATTGATCTCGCTGGCGGCGGACCGTTCCGTCGGGAGTTCATCTTACAGCGCTGGACCCAGATGGAAAAAGAGGGCTTTTATCCGGGCGACATGCACTGTCACATGCTCGACCCTCAAACCGCTTTGTTCGAGAGCCGCGCGGAAGGCCTGGCCTTGGTCAACGTGATGGTGTTCAAGCATCTCGAGAGCACATATGCGAGGGAACATTTCACGGGCGCCCTCGACACCGCATCCGACGCCAGCCACTTCATCTATTACAACGAAGAGTACCGCAACGAGCCGCTCGGGCATATCGGACTCGTGAATCTGAAGAAGATCGTCGAGCCCATTGCCACGGGCCGCCTCGGCCTCCATTGGCCAACGATTATGCGCTTCGACAGCCTGAACATGCCGTTGCCGTTTCATGGGGACGCCAGTTCGCCGGACTTCCCTCTGCTGTTGCAAGCCATGCGCGAGACTCACCGGCAAGGCGGTCTGGTGGATTGGGCGCATCTCCGGTCGAGTCAATGGGAGTTTCCGCTTGACGCCGAAGAAGGGCAGATCGACTTTGCCGATATCATGACCCACACCGAAATTCCACAGGACCTGGCGCTTTGGTATGCGCTCTTGAATTGTGGATTTCGCATTCCGGCGTGCGCCGGGACCGACAGGATTGAGCCTACCGAACCAGTTGGGCACCAGAGGACCTATGTTCACCTGGATGCGGCGTTGAGTTATGAGGCTTGGATGAAGGGGCTCAAGGCCGGTTGCTCATTCGTCACCAACGGACCGATGTTGCAACTCGACGTAAACGGCAGAAAGCCGGGGGGAGCAATCTCCCTTTCCTCACCGGAAACGCTGCGCATCTCCTCACAGGCTCGCTCGCAGCTACCTTTTGAGCGGCTCGAAATCATCGTGAATGGGGAAGTGGTGCAGACTGCCGCCGCGCGAGAGAACGGTAGATCGAGCGCGATCGCGTTTGCGCTGCCCATCAAGGAGAGTTGTTGGGTTGCGTCCCGTTGTATGGGCAAATGGAATAAGGAACTCTTTTACAGCCACCCCGTGTTCGCTCATACTAATCCTGTCTATCTTCGCGTTCGGGAGGCGCGGATCGAAAAAGGCGAAAGCGCGCGATATCTTCTCGGCTTCCTTGAGAAGCTTGATCGCTGGGCCGCAACGGAAGCACATTTCGACACCATCCAACAAAAGGAAGAGGTGTTAAGGACGATCCGCTCCAGCATCGGATATTTCAAGAGGGTGTCACTCCGCACATGACGGCACCCGCTGCGGCCAATCCGTCTTGCCTGAAGCGTTATCGCGTTTGCTTGGCCAATGCTATGCGCAATCCTTTGAGGCGCCAAACGGCGAAGACGAGATAGGTATTTGTATTCCGAAGCTGAACACCGCACCCACTTTGGGAACACTCCAAATCCCTCTCTTCGCCGCCGGCCGTCTCGCCAACCAGATCGGGTCTGGCGGATATTCTGCCGACCGATTCTTTCGACGCAAACTCACCCGCTGGCTTGCCGAGGTAAAGGCGTTCTGGCCTCATTGCCCTGCTCAAATCTCGCCAGACGGCCAAACCCGCATCGTCAACTCATCCAGAAAGAGGGTAGTGTCCTAATTTGGGCAATAATATATATGACTAACCACGCTGGATTATTTGGGATTACCCGATTCAAGGCCCGCAATTTCTGTATAGTCCTCGCACTCTTCATCTATGCAATTGTGGTGGGTGCAGTTTTCCGCGAGAATATCGACATTTTCGGTGACCGGATCGATTCTTGCATGGTTTATGTGAAGGCAGTATTCGGTAACGTGCACGCGCGTGTTGAGGAAAACATCTCTGTAGGCTATCCAGCCCCACATGAAGACATTCTGCTGCACCTTGAAGGACTTGAGATGTTTAATATCCTCCAAGGAGGCATCAAAAATTTGTGTCTCCGACAAGCCTATTGGTTGAACCTCCTTGACGCCTTTAGGGCCGATGGTACCGAAGGCCAGCGCCTCTCCTCTAATATCTTTGAATCGCTCTTCGTCAGGCTCTCCAGGTATTACGCCGATTTCAGAGTGACCTATCGTCCATTTTGCTGGAGTCAATCCGTTGTTTTCGTATTTGCTATTAAAGGTCCAACGCACCGAGTTTTTCAGTGGATCGGATTCCACCCTTTCAACACCTCGATGTGGTGTAAATCCTTCATAAGTAACGAAGGCTCTTTGGACGGATTCCAAGGCTTCTCTCGATATGTGATTAGACTTGCTAAGTTCAATCAGTTGCCAGACAGATGCGAATGCATAAACTACGGTAGCGAGGGCGGCCACCCCGGCGAATACTGCCGTGAGCCTGGCAACAGGGCCGGAGGATTTCCAACTTCTTCGCAAGGACTTTTGTTGATCGGATTCGGGTTCTTTGGAACTATGCTCTTTGGCGTATTGGTTTTCCTTCATATGTGTTATCGCAACCTCACCAAATTGAAAGCGGTTATCGCAGCAATCGCTCTTTTAATTTCGCTAGCTCTATTGAATGCAGGGTTTGTAATCATTGTAAATACATGAAATAAAAGCAAATACAGTACTTGACAAACCGAGATATTTAAGGTACTACGCTAACCATGATGAACACCAATGATACACCCAAAACGCTCTTGGAGGCGGTGAAGTTTTTCAGCGACTACGAGAACTGCCGTAGCTTCATGGTAGAGGCTAGGTGGCCAGACGGCAAAGTCAAGTGCCCGACGTGCGGTTCGGACCACGTCACTTACATGGCCAAGACACGCCGTTGGAAGTGTTACGAAAAGCATCCTCGCGCACAGTTCACCTTGAAGGTCGGTACGGTGTTTGAGGATTCTCCGATTGGCCTTGAGAAGTGGCTTCCCACGCTCTGGCTGATCGTGAACTGCAAGAACGGCATTAGCTCCTATGAGGTTGCGCGTGGGCTCGGCATCACGCAGAAAACCGCATGGTTCATGCTTCACCGTCTTCGGCTCGCTGTGCAGGAAGGCTCATTGACGAAGCTCAATGGCGAGATCGAAGTTGACGAAACCTTCATCGGTGGCAAGGCTCGCAACATGCACCTCACAAAGCGTGACGAGAAGATCACCGGGACGGGCGGTAAAGACAAGGCCGCGGTCCTCGGTTTTCTGTGCCGTGGTGGTGAGGTGAGAGCCGAAGTAATTCCCAACCGGAAGAAGAAGACGCTGCACGCGATGGTGCACGATCAAATCACGCCGGGGGCTGCGGTGTACACTGATGCGCTGGCTTCCTACGAAGGACTGGAGAATTGCTTCACGCATCAAGTTGTGGACCACGCAGTTGAATACGTCAAGGGCCGAGTTCACACGAACGGGCTTGAGAACTTCTGGAGCCTTCTGAAACGCGGCATCAAGGGCACCTACGTTAGTGTCGAGCCATTCCACCTTTTCCGATATCTTGACGAGCAAAGCTTCCGATACAACACCCGGAAGGATGAGGATGGCGATGCAGGTCGATTTCGGCTTGCTTTGTCGAAGGTCGTAGGCAAGAGACTTACTTACGATGAACTGATCGGCAAGGCAGAAATGGAGAAGCAAAAGCATTTACTCAACTAAACGCCAACACCGAGGTAAACTTACCGCGTGAGAATGAAAATCGAGGATGTCGAGGTAGCCAATCCGAAAGAGGCTATGCGGAAATTCAAGGCTGCGCTTGCTCGCGTTGTTAAGGTTCCGAAGATCACAACGAGACGAGAGCACACTGAGGCACATGCTAAGAAGAAAATAAAACGCTAGGATCCTTCTGAAGTAGGGGAATCCTCGTTTTCGAAGGGATTGTCATTTTCAAAGAAGTCAAGCTCGGCATGCCAAACATGCCTGAGTAGTGCGTCAACTTCGGACTTGGAAATGTCATCTTGCCCAGGAGAGATTACAAGGGTGTACCAAACATTGCTCCTTCCGAATGGGAAAGACGGCAAGTGGGTAACGAAAATAAGTACGCGGCTCCCGTCTGGGAAGCGTCTATCTTCGGCTAGTTTAATATGGTGCTTACTAAGCCGAGACAGCAATGCGTCTATCGGCATGCGCTTCATGGCACGTAGTGGCTCTATATACCAGCATCTTTTGAGCCATGATCTGTATTGGCTCGCCCATCACGATGATGTCTGCATTGGCGATTTGCTGCCAATACTCATCTGGTGCTGGAAACAGAATGTCCTCCGACCAATCGTTAGTAAGGCCAAATTCAATGTAGTTCTTAATCGCCAATCTTATTTTCCTGTTGGCTTCTGCCTCATCATCGGCAACGCACACAAGGTCGAAGTCCAACGCATGCATCGTGACCTTTCCAGTGTCGCGATTTGTGCACATCCTGACGGTCAGCGCCATTGGCAACTCAAATGGTCTCCGTCTTGGCATCATTTTTTGTTTCCCCCAGTATTTGATTCAATAAAAGAGCGCAGTGTTGCATCCACCAGTGCTAGCAGGACAGGCGAGACGATAGCACACGGCAGTTCGCTTTGCAACCTCCATCGGTACTAATCGGAAGGAGTGACCCTTTGCATTAAAGTGTTTCAGATAGGAGAGTAACAGCGCGGAGACTAAAAGTCAATGGCCGAGCAATCGGCGGACGAACTTCTGGCATGGTTAGCCAAATATGTTATTGCCCTAATTTGGCCCGTAACGCCGGCTTCCAGCCGGCAATGGAGCCGCCAAGATGTCTGCGCTACGGCCAAATTAGGACAGCACGACACTGCCGAGATCTTTGACAAAAGCTGGCAAGTCGTGATATAGCTAGGCTATAGGGCAGTCCTATAGAATCTAAATTAACGCATCTTGGGGGTTTCCGATGGCGGTCCGTCCGATTCTTCCGCGAACCATCACCCGGGTCACGGGCTTAAGTGAGCGCCCCGTTTTCTTCGTGACTTTGAACAACGAGCCTCAGCCGGCGCTGGTGGTCAAGGGAGAGAACAAGATAGGGGACGAGGAAGATGTCAAGGCGTCGGTCCGGTGGGCCAGCAAGATGATGAAGAACGTCAACAACCCGCTGGTCAATTCCAAGCCCCTGATGCCCGAAGAGTGGACGGTGTTCAAAAAAGCCGCGATCCTCGCTTTTCACCCCACCTCGCCCCAGTCGCGGAATCTACAAAACGCCGGCTACCTCTGGATCAAGATGCCATTTGTCGTGGGTCTCTCCGACGCCGACTTCGTGAATGAAGACGCGACGACGAGCACTTCCGATATCAAAGAGGTATTGAAGAAGTTCCTGCGCGAGCAAGTGTGGCGGGACCTTGGAAAGGTAGTGGCGGTCGACTTGTTCGTTTGCAATTTGGATCGCTTCGATTGGGAGAACTTCGATGAGGGGCAGGGGCGCGGCGTGACGTGGGCGAACCGCGGCAACGTCATGTTCGTCGGCGGCAACGTGATTGGACTGGATCCCTACTTCGCAGATCGAGGAGGCGACGGAAACGCGAATCTCAACAAAGTCCGCCCGGGAGCACAAGCCGGCCTCGAAATCCTCAGGGACCCCCTCAAGAGGCAGCCGTTCGCGCTTGCCTGCACGCGCGCGGTTTCTGGCGAACTCTATAGCCGCATGGGGAGAAGAACGCAGGGTCAAGGAGAGCGTCAAAGAGAAGTGCGAGGCGAAATGGCCCACGTCGTCATCCGCACCGACGACCCCAACAATCCTACCTTGAGAATCGAGAGAGAGGAAGTGAAGGATCTTTTCACCCCCTTCGTCGACGAGTTCCTGGGAGGGTTAAATGCGGGTGTAGACGAATTGAAACGATACCTGTTGGCGAAGAAAGCCAAGTACGCGCGTCCGGTAATGGGGGGATATCGGAATCCGAATCCAGCGCCGGCCAAAAGCATCCCGCAGGGAATACAGGACCGCATGAATTTCCTCCACTGGTAACGTCATAACTGAGTCTCCACGACCATTCAACTCGATGCTCCCGCCATGAATCTCCGCGATGCATTGGTGCGAGAGGCTGGCCGGTCAGGTTTTCAAGTCGTGGTTGACTACGTGTGGGGTCGTCCCGCAGAAGCATTTCTGGCCGCGGTAACCCGGCGGGGAGCAGTTCGAGGTTTATTCCCGCTCCGGTCGGGTGTAGACTTGTGCGGCGAGACACGAAGAACGTCTATGGTTGTCACGCAAGCGAGGGCTCGAGTCTCGGCCAGCAGTCGCTGGAAAGGAAACCGGCTTTTCAGCCGGGAACGAGACCGGGGACGACCAAGCAGCCCGTGAAGGGCGCCGAGACGATTGTCCCGCATCGCAAGCGATGCAGACGGTGATACCTCGGTCGATGGCGGGCATTCAGGTGCGGATGCCATTTTCAAGGTGCGCGATGCCAAAGGCGGAAGATCGTTGGCAAGGAGGCAATCCGTGAGGCGACGAGAGATGTTGAAACTGGCGGCGGGCCTTTCCTTTCTCCCCTGGCGAAGGGTGGCAGGCGCGGTTAACAGAGGCAAGGTGCTTTACTTCACGCGCAGCGCGGCTGGCGAACACGCCGTGGTGAAGCGTCGCGGCGCTGAGCCCAGCGTTTCCGAGAAGAGCATGATTGAGATGGGACGGCTCCGCGGGTTCGACGTGGAACGCACGAACGACGGACGAGTTTTCGAAGGCGACCTCAGCGGCTTTGACGCCATCGCTTTCTATCCTTCGGGGGATTTGACGCGCCCCGCGCCTGACGGTTCGCCGCCCATGTCCGCGGCGGGCAAGCAGCGATTGCTGGAAGCGATCGCGCAGGGCAAGGGCTTTATGGGATTTCACTCCGCTGCTGACACGTTCCATTCGCCCGGCCGGCACGACGAAAACCAGACGGATGTTGATCCCTACATCGCCATGCTGGGCGGCGAGTGCCTGGCACACGGCGCGGAGCAGGAGGCCTCCTTGCTCGCCGGGTCGCCCTTCCTCGGAAAACGCATTGGCGTGCCCGGCCAGGGGCTGTCGTTTACGGACGAGTGGTGCACGTTCAAGAACTTCGCCAAAGATCTGCACGTGGTGCTGGTGCAGGAGACCCGCTGCCTGAAGGGCCGTGCCTACCGGCGGCCGGACTACCCCTGCACGTGGGCGCGCAAACACGGCCAGGGCCGCGTGTTCTACACGTCCATGGGGCACCGCGCGGACATGTGGACCAACCCGTTCTTTCAGGCCATCGCCCAGGCCGGACTCGAGTGGGTGCTGGGGCGATTCGATGCCGACGTTACGGCCAATATCGACGAGGTGACGCCAAAGGCGAACCAGTTAAGCGGGTAGCGCACAGGTACGCGTAGTCTGCGTTCCTGTGCGGCTATTCCTCTCGAATTTGGGACGAACCGCGGAGGAACGCAAACTGCGCGCACCTCCGCGCTACTTGCGCAAGGAGAAATCATGACCAATCATCGAGCTGTTTCACGGCGCGAATTCATCGAGACCGGCGCGGTGATGTTGGCGGGCGCGGCGCTGGGGGCGAAAACGCATGTCCCGGCGGCGTCCGACCCTCGCAAGACGCGCAGTTACAATGAAAACATGGATTATCGCCGCCTGGGCCGCACCGGCCTCATGATCTCCGTGGTCAGCATCGGCGGACACTGGAAGCGCATTCCGTTCAAGCCCGGCAGCGAGGATTTCAAGAAGAACCGGCGGGACGTCATCAATGCCTGCCTCGACTGCGGTATCAACTACATCGATGCATGCTGCGAGCCGGAGGTGGCGGTCTATGCCGAAGCCGTGAAGAGCCGGCGCGAGGAAGTTTACATGGGCTTCGATTGGACGCTGGCGCGCGGTCCGTCCATCGCCGGGTCGATCGACAAGCTCAAGCAAGGCATGGACGACGGGCTGAAGCAATCCGGATTGGAATACGTCGACTTGTGGCGGCTCACGCTGATGGAGCAGACCACGAAGAACTCAGAGCGGGAAATCGAAAACGTGATGGCGGCGCTCGAATGGGGGAAGAAGACGGGCAAAGCGCGATTCACCGGCATCTCGACACACCATCGCCCCTGGATCGCCGAGGCCGTGGCCAGGTATCCGCAAATCGAAGTGGTCGTGACGCCCTACAGCGCAGGCAGCAAGGAGAAGCCCGTGGGTAGTATGTTCCAGGCCCTGCGCAAGCACGATGTGGGCCTGATCGGCATCAAACCGTTCGCCAGCGGCAACCTGTTTGCCTCGCGTGGCACGCCGGATTCCGACAGCAAGGCCGAGGACGACCAGCGCGCCCGCATGGCCCTTCGCTACGTGCTCTGCTGCGACGTCCTGAGCGCCGCCATCCCCGGTCTCATCACCGTTGATCAGGTGAAGAACGCCGCGGCCGCCGTGAAAGAGCGCCGGAAATTTGAAACCGCCGAGGCCGCGCGCTACCAGAATCTGACCGCGCAGATGTGGAACAACCTGCCTGCCGATTACCAGTGGCTGCACGATTGGAGATGGGTGTGATTCGACGGGGACCCGCATGCGTCGGGAACGTTTTCCCAGTCGCATTCGCGTATAAGCTGCATCCGCAGAGGAGGCGGACAAAAATGGACTCAAAACCTAAACCCAACCTGACGGGCGAAAACTCCCGGCGGGACTTCCTGCAAAAGATCGGATCACTCGCCGTCGTGTCAAGTTTCGCGGCAGACGCCTCTCCGCGCCCACCGGCAATTCAGCAAGCGGAAGCGCAGCAACCGGCAACGCAGCAACCCCCAATGCCCATGGTTCGTTTGGGTAAGCATAGGGTCTCTCGCTTGATAATGGGAACCAACCCTGCCGACGGCATTTCGCACTTGTCCCAAATGATCGATGAGGAGATGACTGCCTGGCACACTCCAGATCGACTCGTGCAGATATGGAAGCACTGTGAAGAGTTAGGCATCAACTGCATGGAACAAGCCGAAGATCGCGTGGCCAAGTACAATGCGCAGCACGGCGGTAAAATGCTCTTTTCCTGCACCAACGAGGTGGAACTGGGCAAGGACGGTAGTTGGCTTGATCCCACACCGTCCATCAAGGCCACGGCGGCGCTGGGACCCATCGCCATTCATCACCCCGGCTGGGGCGAGTCCGGCACAGACGCCATGTGGCGAAAAGGCCAGCTCAACAAGGTTCGGGACTGGTGCAAGATAGTGCGCGATACGGGTGTGCTGGTCGCCGTCAACAGCCACCGGCCCGAAGTCTTCATGGAAATCGAGTCCCAGGACTGGGACGTGGATTTTTACCAGACCTGCCTGTACAAGTTTGGCCGCACCAAGGCGGATTGGGACAAGGCATTCGCGTCCAACCCTGAAATGATGCCCGCTGAGTTTGGCCACTCGAGGGAGGGTAGCTCGCCGCACTATGGCGGGGAAATATCCTTCGTTCGCGGCGATCCGCCGGAAATGCTCAAGGTGATCAAGCAGACCAAGAAGCCTTGCTGGGTGTACAAGATCCTGGCTGCCGGCCGGCTTTGCGAGACCCAGGAATTCGTGGAGGCGACGTTCAAAGAGGTTTTCGCGAACATCAAGCCCAGCGATGCCGTCGTCGTCGGGATGTACGACAAGTACATCGATCAGTACGCCATGAACGCCGACTACGTGCGTCGCTACGGGTCGAACACCGGAATATCGTGAAGGCGCACTCTAGGAGGTGCGAAATGGTCAATCGTCGGGAGTTTCTTGTCAGTTCAGCGGTGGCGGTCAGTGCGGCCAGAGCGTGGGGACAACCCACAGATCAAGCCAAATTGGATCGCATCGCGGTGATGAGTTACAGCTTTGATTCTATCGTCAAGTGGGGCGTGCATACGGACGATCCGCAACGCACCATCGACATCCTGGATTTTCCCGCCATCATCGCCCAGCGCTACGGTGTCCATCACGTGGAAATCCAGCACGCTTACTTTCGTTCCACCGAGTCCGACTACCTTGAGGAGTTTAAGAACCGGCTGAAGCAAGCCAAATCGCAGATGACGCAACTCGTCCTGGAATTGGGCGAGCTGAATATTTCGTCTCCGGACGCCGTGCTCCGCGTCGAGACAATTGACTTGACGAAACGATGGATCGACCACGCGGTGACCCTCGGCTGTCCACGGGTGATGCTGAACCAGGGCTCGCTTGCGCCCCAGGTGCGTCAGACCGCCATCGACACTTTGAAGAAGATTAACGCCTACGCCAAAACCAGGAAGGTTTGGGTGACGATTGAGAACCGAGACGATCCCCCCGGAGAAGGCGGTCGTGCGGCGGCAGGCGCACCGCCGGCAGATTGGCGTGACGAGTACGAAGTGATCAAGGCAGCCGGTATCTGGGCTAATCCCGACCCCGGCGGATTCCCGGACAACCCCGCGCGGTGGGCCGGATTGCGCGCCTTGTATCCGCTATCCTCCGGCAGCAGCCATTTACAGTACAACCCGAAACGCTGGAGCGAGGCCAAGGTGTTCCAAATTGCGAAAGAGGCCGGATACAAAGGGCTGTTTTCGATCGAAGCCGTACCGGAAGCTAATGGCAGCGATCCCTACAAGGCGGTGCAAAGCATTCTGGACGAGTATCTCAGGGACATCTAGCGGGTCGCGCCCATGGGAGGCCGGGTGGGCGCCGGCTCTACCTCCGGTTTTGGTAGCCTGATTGGGAGACAAAACGATGAACACGATGCAGAAGTACATTGCCGCTTGCGCCTGCGTGCTTCTCGGCTTGAGTGCAGCTGCCTATGGGCAACAAACGGCTTCAGTAACACTCGAGACCAAGACGATCACCGTCGATTACGCTGGGCCCGCAGCCGGCAACCGCGTCGTCGGCACCTTTCATACTCCTTTCGATCTGGCGTTCAAGGGACTCAACGTTCCGAAGGGGCTCTACACGCTCTACGTTTTAACGGATGGTCCCCGGTGGCAACTCGCCGTCAATAAGGCGACCGGCCCGCAGGCCACCGCCTACGATTCGAAGCAAGACTTGGGGCGCGTGCCGATGCTCATGATCAGGCCTCCTGCGCCCGCGGCGGGCTGCCAGATCACGCTCTCGAAGATCGCGCCTATTGCGGCCGAGATGAAGGTGGTATGTAACGACAAGGCAGCTTCCACGTCCTTCCGTCTTGACCGGGGCGCCAACGACTCGGAATGGTAGTGTGGTCACGGGGAGACTAGCTTTGACGGCCGTGCGCGGCTCTTCCCGCCAACCCGGCGCCGGCACCACCGTTGTGGCGGGACGTCCAGCCGCACGCGCCGCAGGACGATCGAAGCTGTGAATAAACCGACCCGCCACGTCATCCTGAGCCTGCCATGCTCTTCTGCGGGTGAAGGATCTCCGCAGTGGCTCTTCGGAGTCGGCAGGTTGCGAACAACCGCAGGGATGCTTCGCTCTGTTCAGCAGGACAACTTTCGAATACTTTCGGACCTTCTACTGCGCCGTGTTTTCGCGTCCGTCGCACTATTTGCTCTTTTAATTATTCCAGCAGCCGGTCTGCTCGCCGCCGAAAAGCCTCCGAATCCAAAGGTGCAGACCCTCCTCCGCCGCATGACCTTGGAAGAGAAGCTGACGCTCGTCCATGGCACGCGCGACCCCGAGGAACTGGGCGAGGCGGGTTATTGGCCCGGGCTGCCGCGCCTAGGCATTCCGCCGCTTCGGTTCGCCGACGGACCCGGCGGCATAAACGTGAATCGCGAATCCACCGGCATGCCTGCGCCTGTGGCGCTGGCCGCGACGTTCAGCGTCGAGGCCGCGCGCCTTTACGGCGCCCTCATGGGCCGCGAAGCCAGCGCGCTCCGGCAGCAGGTCCTGTTAGCCCCTCAAGTCAACATCGTTCGCGACCCTCTGTTCCGCCGCAACCATACGTCCTTGAGCGAAGACCCATATCTAAACGCACAGTTGGCATCCTCCGAGATCGCCGGCATCCAGAGTCAGGGCATCATGGCCCAGGTGAAGCACCTGGCAGGTTACAACGGTTCCGACAACGTCTCGATCGACGAGCGGACGCTGCACGAAATCTACCTGCCTGCCTTTCAGGCCGCCGTGGAAGCCGGCGCGGCGTCGGTGATGTGCTCGTACAACCGGATCAACGGCCCCTGGGCGTGCGAGAACGCCGATCTGCTCAACGGCATCCTGCGGGGATCTTGGGGCTTCACGGGCTTCGTGACCTCAGACTGGGGCGCGGTGCACAGCCCGCAGGCAATCACCGAAGGTCTGGATCTGGAAATGCCCGGCCGCGAGATCGCCGGGCGCCGGGGCGGCCCACAGTTCACCGATGCGCTGAAAGCCGCGGTCGAGAGCGGCGCGATTCCGATTTCGGCCATCGACCAGGCGCTGGCGCGCATCCTGATCCAGATGGACCGCTTCCATCTTCTCGAAGGGAAGCCGTCCGCGCAGCCGCGAGCCATCGACGTCGAAGCGCATGCGAAGCTCGTGCGCCGGATCGCCACGGAGGGCGCCGTGCTGCTCAAGAACGACGCCGGCGCGCTACCGTTGACCACCGAGGATTTGGAGTCGCTCGCCCTGATCGGTCCCACCGCCGGGCAGCTTGCCGCCGGGTTTCTGGGCGAGCGCGCCTACGGTTTTGAGGACCGTCTGGTATCGCCGCTTGACGCTCTTCGGCGTCTCTCCCCGAGAGCCAAAATCGCCTACTCTGTCGGCGTCGATCTGACCGGCACTGTAATCCCGGGCTCCGTGCTCTCTCACGATGGGCGGCCGGGGTTACTGCGCCAGCCGAGCGCGGGGGAACCCGGACCGCCCCAGGTTGACCAGACGGTGGACTTCCAAGGCCCATCTGCGCTCGCCGCCGGAGCGGACTATTCGTGGACGGGAGTGCTCACCGCTCCTGAGACTGGCGACTATACGCTCATGGTGCAGCCGGCGTTGACGGGCGGGTCTGAAGGGGGCGGGACGCTAGCCATCGACGGCCGTCTGGTCGCAAGGACTGGCGGACCGGGCTTCGGTGGGAGCGGTATGGTAACGAAGAAATGGTCGAGCTTGCTCCCCACGACGGACGGACGGGACAACGGCATTGGGACCTTGCAACTGACCGCCGGTCCCCACCAGATCGCCCTCACTGCGAACTCCATCGGCCAAGGGCCCCTGAGCATCCGTTTCTCCTGGATTACGCCGAAGTTTCGCAGGGCGGGTATAGAGGCCGCCGTCGCCACTGCGAGGGCCGCGCGGACGGCCGTGGTGTTCGCCTGGAGCGGGATGGGAAGCTCGTTTTCGCTACCCGAAGACCAGGACGATCTAATTGAGAAGGTCGCGGCGGCGAACCCCAGGACGGTAGTGATTCTGAACACCGGCGGCCCGGTTGCGATGCCTTGGAGGGACAAGGTACGCGCCATCCTCGAAATGTGGTACCCCGGCCAGGAAGGAGGCTGGGCCACGGCAGATCTTACGCTCGGACGTGCGAGCCCCAGCGGTAGACTTCCGGTTGCGTTTCCCGCGAAACTCGAGGACACTCCAGCGCGCGCGGCCGGCCATTCAGAACGCCTCGGGCCGCCCCGGCAGCCGCCCGCGCCGGGTGGAACGGTTCCTGCCGCACCGTCGGTGGCTTATTCGGAAGGTATCGCGGTGGGCTACCGATGGTACGATCAACAACAAATCGAGCCGTTATTCCCGTTCGGGCACGGGCTATCTTACACCCATTTCGAATACTCCGGGCTCGCCGTGAGTCGGCTCGTGAGCGGCTTCGATGTGACTTTCACGGTCCGCAACATCGGTCCTCGAGTGGGCGCGGAGGTCCCGCAAGCTTACGTGGGACCTGTGGAGAATGCGCACGTTCCGGTGGCTCCAAGGTCTCTCGTCGGCTTCCGTCGCGTCGAAGTCGCGCCCGGCCGTGCCGCCCGCGTGACGTTTCACATCGATCCTAGGCAACTGGCCTACTGGTCGACGGATGCGCACCGGTGGGCACTCGCCCGTGGAACCCGAAAGGTTTTCGTGGGCGCCTCCTCCCGCGACATCCGGCTTCAGGGGACACTCACGCGTTGACGATCAATGTGTTGCCCAGTCCAGCCTTACCCAAGTGTTCTTGCAGCTCAGTAATCCTGACTTGGACTCGACGGGGCTTGAAAGCAGTGTGCATTCAGCTTAACCGCCCGCCGACGGGCACGCTGCGGCAAGGATTTTTCGAGCGTCTCCACGCTGAATCTCCATCCACGGTCGAGCACGCCTGCGAGTCATTGGCCACGGGTGGCGCATACGTCCCGACGTTCTTTGTCGGGATGTATGCGCCCTAACTGAGCATATTATCACCCCGTGTCTAGCCCAAAGCACTATTACGGTTTTAATCACCTTCATTATTTGACCAAAAGCACCTACCGACGCGCGCGCCTATGTGATTCCGGGGCTGGCGCAGAGCGCAGCTCTGCGGTCTCTGTTCATTCCGGCTCCACGCAACGCAGTAGGGGCGGTTCGAGAACCGCCCCTGCAACCTTACGTTTCCGCGGCCAGCCAGACCCTGGTCGACAGCCCTCTCCGTTGGGGAGAGGGAGTGGGCCAGGCACTCTTGCCTGTCTCTAAGGCTGGCGCATGGCGCTCCTCCTCGCAGGCAGGAGTGCCTGCGCCACTTCATCAGCCGGAGCGTGACGGGTGAGGGGTCGTTTCGGGGATCATCCGAACCAGTCAAGAGTCAAAACGCAACCACCAAAGCTAAAAGCAATTCAAACGGCTTTGGATTTGAAAAATCGGCAAATTGCAAACCATTTGAATTTTGGGTGCTGTCCTAATTTGGTCGTAGCGCCGCCATCTTGGCGGCTCCATTGCCGGCTGGAAGCCGGCGTTACGCGCCAAATTA
>JBEKLY010000124.1:0-20810 GCA_050010015.1 Terriglobia bacterium | reverse complement strand
GCCCCTTCCGGGGCTGTGAATATTAACGCCACGTTCCGTCCCACGGCTCACGCCGTGGGCTACTTTCTGGCGCCGCTCCGCGGCTTTCGAAGTCCCGGCGCCTTAAGTAAACGCTTATGCGGGCCACCCTCTCCCCAAGGGAGAGGGCTGTTCAATCGCTTCGAATGTTCACCGGATCTCCCGATCACCGGATCACCCGATTCCTGATCCTTCCAGTCCCAGCCTGTGGGTCGCATCGTAAAGCTCACTCACCCACGTCAACGCTTGTGGCTCCTCAACCTGCTGTCGTTTTACGGCAGACTCAATCTGCTCGAGCGTTTCGGCAAAGCCTGAATCCATCCATCCCGGCCTTTCGCGCATTCTGAGGACTAACTCTGCGGCAGGCGCGGTGGACGGTATTCCCAGCCGCCGGACGAGCAAGAAATGAAACCGTGTGTAAGCAATTTCGAGCGCGCCAGCCGCCGCGCCCTTGCGCTGGTACAGGGCGCCCACGGTTTCGATGAACTCCAGCGGTGAAAGGCGCGGTAGTCGGGGAAGCGGCCGCAGTGCGCCGCTGCGCCGTGCGTAAGTGATCAACACGAAGACGGCGAGAACTAGAAGCTGCAAGAGGCCCCAGAGTAACGGAGTGCGCGACAGATAATGCCATAATCCCGGGCGCACGCCATGAAAGTACTCGTCCCACAAAACGCGGGTTCCTGGCGCGGCGCCCACCGAATTCAGGAACAGCGCCAGGTTCGACGCCCGGGTGATGCCGAGATTGGTAAGAGGTGAATCGGACCCCCACCAGATGATATCTCCCGAACCGTCGCGCAACTCGGTGACGGTAGCGCCTTGCTCGCTGCCGTAATATCGTACCTCGCCTGCGCCCAAATGAGTCCAATGGGCCGGGCCTTCCATTAAGATCTCCGGGGCACGACGCGTGAGAGGCGCGGGCGTTTCGGCAGAAAAGGTCTGCCACGCGTCTTCGAGCGGGGCCGGCGGTACTACGCCCTTTGCATCGATCATCGCGGCCCCCTTCACTCCGGTGACCAGCAAGCGGCCGCCGCTCGCCACAAACTGTTTCAGATTTCTAACGTCGTCCTTCGAAGGTGGAGCGAGCGGGCCGGCGATGACGAGCACGATGTTCCTCGACGACTCCGGCAAATCCTCGGGGGGCCTTTCCCAGCGCTCCACGCGAGAACCCGACTCCGCCAGGAGCGTGTAGGCAGCTTTGGCGCCATCCGGCGCGGCGGAGTAACTGGAAGGATAACCTTGAGACGAACCCCGGTTTTGGGGAGAAAACAGAACCGCCAGGAACGTCAGGAGCGCCAATAGAAAAACGGCGAGAAGCAGAATCTTCTTGTCGGCGGAGTCGAGCGGCACGCTCATCGCAGCGACTCCAACTCCGCCAGAGCAGCTTCATAATCGCGGGCTGAGGCCTGAGCACGGCCGTACCAGACCCGTTCGAAGCAGTCAGTGAGCGCAATCAAGTGGGGGCGGCGCAGAGAATCTCGCGGCAGCAGGCGCGCGTATTCCCGATGGGTGCGCGACGGGTCCACCTGCCACGCGCCCGCTTCACCGAGCGCCAGCACCGCCGCGCCGTAGATGATTCGTATCGCGTCGCGATATTCGCCCCGCGTGGCGGCCTTGCGAGCCTCCTCGACCCAATCGCGCGCAGGCGTAGCGCGTACCTCTCCTTCCGGGGCAGGGATGGGCCGGTAGGAAACATGGGTGAGAGTGTAGGCGAGCCAAGCCAGGAGAATCAGGCCAAGCGCAATCACGATTCCCCAGCGCAGGAAGTTGGTCACCTTGGGATGATTCCCGGCGCGATCGAGGAGTCCAGCCACCCATTGCCAGAGCCGATCCAGGATCTGGTCCCAAAACGTTTCCGATTCGGCGCCCTCGCGCACGAAGCGATACTCGCGCCGCTTCAGGATCTGATCCAGCTTGGCGCGCTCCGGGGAGTAATCGCGAGCTGAGGCCCCGGACGTGGCGCGCGCGTCCTCGAGCAAGCTTTCGATATGGTCGGAGATCTCCCGCGTTGCCCGCGCGCCGCTCGTGGGGTCGCGGATGATCCGATCGATCGCTGCGCCCAGCGGACGCGTCGAGATGGTGAAGCGCTGCTCCTCGACGACTACTGACCAGGAGTCCGGCAACTGCTTGCGCAGCGCGCGAGCCTGCTCCGGATGACCCTCGAGGCGGCCTGCCAACGCCGACCAGCGTTCCAGTTCCTCTGTGTAGCTCTGCAAATCGAAGGGTGCCTCGCCGTTGCTACTGGAAACCCGTGTCCTGAAGTTGGACTCCTGTTGGCCTCCGCCCGACAAAGGAATTTCAAATGGCAAAAGGCAAATGGCAAATGGCAAATGTAAAACCATTTGAACTTTGCCATTTGCCATTTGCCATTTGAAATCCCTGTGCTGCGCCCCAAAGCTGACCTGCACGAGCAGGAGGAACCACATCGTGAATAGCAGGAGGTGCGTTATGCTCACGAAATAACCGGAGGAACGGGCATAGCTGAGGCCGGCGTTTTCACTTCATCATGACCGCCTGCATCTGAGATGAACTGGTCCAGCATGCCGTTGATCTTGTGCTGAAGGTAGAAAATCCCAAAGAAGAACGTACCCGTTCGAGAGAACAGCTCCTCGTGCTGCATTCGTATGCCTGCTGAAAACATTCCTTCCTGCCAGGGCGCCAAGTGGTCCAGCAGGACGCGGCGCACTTTAAAGCATTGCACGATGAGGGTGAGTCCCGCAACCAGCAAGATTGCGGGGTGCAGCAGCGGGTAGGCGTTTTCCACCTCGATCCAGGATCCCCACTTCAGGCTTCCCACTATTGGGAGACAGAGGCTCGCGACGAGCGCTGCCAGAGCGACGGCGGTCGGAAGTACCTCCAGCTTCTCCTTCGAGCGCAGATTATTCAAGGCCCTGCGGCGGATCAGAAACCAGATCGGGACGTAGAGCCCGGCGGTGAGCAGCGTCAGGAGACACATCCCAACGATGCCTGCGTCTGCGAGCGGCGCGTGTTCGCCGGAAGCCGGCCGTGGGCCCGGGCCCTGCGGCTGGGACGCATCGAGATTCGACATCATCAGTTGCAGGTCGAAGCCCTCTTTGCGGACCCGCAGGTCGTAGTAGGCGAGGGCGAAACCAATCATGAACAACGGCGCGGTGGCGGTGGCGCAGGCGCCTCCCACCAACATGCTGGGAATCGAGAGCCAGATGCTGGGATACCCGCCCTTCACGGTCACCAGCATGACGGCGATGGCGAACGGTGACTGGCAGAGGAAAACCACCACCACGCGAATGAGCAACGTCAACACGCCCACCACCAGCAGGCGCCAAAGGAATCCGCTGGTCAGCGCGACGCTTCGCTTGAGGGCCTGCCTCGCGCTCAGATTCTCGAGCACCAAGGCGGGAACGGCGACGCTGTAACGCACCAGGAAAATGATCAACAGAATTCCTGTGATGATGAACCCAACGAAGAGCCCCAATCCCAGCAGGACGGCGACCCACAACAGGGACCTCGGCAAGTTGCCCATTAGAGCCAGAGAAAATCCGAGCAGGACTAATGCCAGGACGAAGACACCGAAAGTGCGGATCATGATCGTCAGAGTCACGTTGATGAGCCGCCCCAGCCTTCGCCGCACCGCCCGATAAGACTCGCGTATCGTGGTCGCCCGTCCCAAGTGAATTTCCGAAAGTGCATACGTCGTGGCCCCCAGGGCGAGCGCGTAAACGACGTAGTACGCAAGCAAAATGGCCAATGTGCTCAAACCGGCCCTGCCCAGAAAAGCGGCCATCTGGGTGGAAGGCACAGGACGCGTGCCGGGAACGAAGCGGGGCGGCCTGAGGAAGACCTGCATCAAGAGATTCAGACCCACCAGGACGGCTTCAGGCGCCACCATAATCCCGGCAAACAACCAGAAGTGCTTGCGCAAGTAAGTGAAGGTTTGGTCGAGCAGCTCCCCGAGGCTTAAAGGAGCCAGATTAACGGTGGGCATGAGGTCCTCGTTGGAGGGCACGGTCTATTGCAGTTTAGCATATTCCGCCCTGGCCTCTTTGAGGATGGGCATATCCGGGTCGGCATTTCGCCACAACGTGAAAAGCTCCTGATAAGCAGACCGAGCCTTGGCGAGCGAATCCTGCGGCGTGGCGTGGCTTGCTTTGCCCGCAGCCGTGCCCGCTCTGCCGCCAGCTTTCGCGTCGCCCGAAAGATCGATGCCTGCCTCGAGGGCATAAGCCCGGGCAAGGCCCAAACGTGCCAGGGCGCCGATCGGAAACGTACCGACGAGGAGGGGGTGGTCTGCAGCCGGTGCTTTCATCAACCGAGGCAGGCCGGGTGAGGGGGTCCACCTGCCATTTTCACAACCTGCTACGGGGGCCCTGCTCGACCGGCAAAACGCCGACTTCTACTTCTACCGACTGCCCGCCACCGCCCAGCGTCAGACCTTTCATCGGCGTTACATCCCCGTAATCGCGCCCCCAAGCCAAGGTAATGTGGCCTTCCGACGGGATCAGGTTATTCGTGGGATCAAAACTCAGCCACCCGTTTGCCGGATCGAACACCGACACCCAGACGTGCGAAGCTGCGGCGCCCTGGAACTCCGTGCCGCTGCGAATGTAGCCGCTCACGTATCGCGCCGCCAGGCGAAGCGAACGAAGGATGCCGATCATGAGGTGAGCAAAATCCTGGCACACGCCCCGGCGGTTATGAAGTACTTCAAGCAGAGGCGTATCTATAGATGTGGACTGGGGCTGATAGATGAATTCGTCATGGATGCGGCCGGTGAGTTCTTCGAGCGCACTTAGCAGCGGCCGGCCGGGCGTGAAAGAAGGGCAGGCATATTCCTGCAAATCCTTGTGGGCGGAAACGTAAGGGGAATCGAAAAGAAACTCTGAGGCGGTAGTCAAATCCGGATCAAGCGGCCGGGCCAGCGTATCGCGCACGACATCCCACGGGGGGACGTGCGAGGTTGCCTACTTTGCGGCTCGAGTTCAACAACACTCGAGGCGGTTGCCTCAAAGCGCGCATGCTTCTCAAAAACCGCAAAGCTGGTTACGGCGTTGCCAAAATAATCTTTGTGATTGTGCAGGTAAGCCGGAAGCGGATCAACGTGCAGCCGATGCTCGAGAACTCGTTGGGAAGGCATCGCCCGCGGAGTCAGACGCGCCTCACTGTAACACTGCGTCACGGGCGACGCGTAAGCGTATCGAGTTGAATGTGTGATCCGGTAGAGCATTCTACATCACCAGGACGCGGTCAGGCGCGAGGCCTTGGCCGGGCTCAAATAGAGCCCGGTCAAGGCCTCGGAGAATTCGTATAAGTTAGCCTTGATCTGCCGGAGAATCACTTCCAACGCCGCAAACCTTCCCTCACTGTCGCGCTGGGCGATCCTGGATGTGGACACTGCGCGGATATCACTGAGCGTTCGGGCCGCCATCTCTTCCAGCCGGCGGCGCTCGGGGTCGTCGCGGTCGCCTGGAGAATCGAATTGATCAAGCAGGGCAGCTAACTGGAAACCGACTGAGCGGGGATTCAACTCATCCACCAACAGTAGCTGCAACACCAGGTCGATTCTGAGAAGACTGAGATAGCGCGTGCGGTAGGTAATCGAGCTATCCGCCACCTGAAGCAAAATCTGGAGGTAGGGTTGGGTGCCGGGCGGGACTTCCACCACCGCAACGCGCAGCAACTCCGCCAATTGCAGAGCTCTCTCCAGCCGGCGCCCAAGGTCCACGAAGCACCAGCCCTCGCCGCGGGTGGTGTTTTCCATCAGCAAGCCGGACAAGGCGGAGAGCGTCATGACGGCGCGATCGAGAACATCAAATTGGGCGATATACCTGTGCTCCGGATTGACGGGCACGGCGCTGGAGAACTCCGCATCCAGGCGCCGCAGCGCATACCAGGTGTCGCTGGAGAGCCGTTCCTTCAATTGCCGGGCCACGCGGCGCATCTGCTTGAGATTCCATCCCAGGCTGGAGATCCGGGAGGGGTCGTAGACGATCTCGGTGAGAAAACGCTGCACGCGCCAGCGTCGCTCGGCGAGTGACGAGGCGGCATCCTCCGGCGGCAGAAAACCCAGCCCCACGAGGAGAGCGACCGCGCTGTCAAGAGTCACTGCGCGCCCGAGGTCTTCCTCTGCGGAGAGCGCGGGTAACAAGGCGCGGAAAAACCGAACATTGGCTTCCACGCGCTCCGTGTAGCGGCCGAGCCAGAAGAGATTGTCGGCCACCCGGCTCGAAAGTGCACCTCGACCGGCGTAGTCGCCGATCAACACGGCAGGCAGGGCGGGCTCCGGTAAAGATTCTTCTTTGTTCCCGAGAACCCAGGTGTCTTTACAAACGCCTGCCAGGCGAAGAGGAAGCCGCCGCGAGGATGATTCGGTGGTAACCCGCGCCAAGCCGCCAGGCATCACACTGTGAGACTGGCCGTCCCAGGCAGCAAAAACTCTCAGGATGATGTGACGAGGAGCCAATCCTGCTTCTGTGCGTGACGGCGCCGTAGAAAGCGCAAGCTCTTCTTGCGCTACGTATCGCTCAGGGTGTGCTTTGATTCCCGCAATCAGCTTTTCACGCCCGGCGCTGTCCAGGCACGCCGGGAACTCCGGCTGTTGGCCGAAACTGGAGGAGGCAGGCCTGACCACCAGATCATCGAGATGTTCGAGCACGTATTGGCAAGGGCTCTCCTGCCCGCACCACCAGGTCGCCACCGAAGGCATGTGTAGATCTTCGCCAAGTAGTAGCCGGCAAAGCCCCGGGAGGAACGCCAGGAAGGCAGCCCCTTCCACCAACCCACTGCCCAGAGCATTGTCAATCACCACCGCGCCGCTGCGCGCCACGTCGACAAGGCCGGGCACGCCCAGCAACGAATCTCCGCGCAGTTCGAGGGGATCGCAGAATGCATCCTCAAAACAGCGCATAATCAAATCGACAGGTTCTAAGCCCGCTAAGGTCTTCAAATAGACCCGGCCTTCACGGACCGTCAGGTCATCCCCTTGAACCAGGGGCACCCCGAAATTCCCTGCCAGAAGCGAATGCTCGAAATAAGCGTCCGTGTGCGGTCCCGGAGTAAGCACTACTCCGCGAGGATGATCGCTGTGCCTGGCCGCCACTGAGAAGAGCGCATTACGGCGCACGTCCATGAATCGCGCCAGTTGCCGAACCCGGTGTTGGCTGAAGACACTGGGCAGTGCGCGCGCGCTCACCAGGCGGTTTTCCAGAGTGTATCCCATTCCGGAGGGCGCCTGAGCGCGGTCGGCAATCACCCACCAGCGGCCGTCAGGCGACCGGGCCAGATCCGCAGCATAAGTGTGCAAGTGCACGCCTGTGGGGGGTGTAAATCCAAAGCAAGGCCGGAGGAACTGCGGATTATCGAAGACCAGCGCCGGAGGAAGGAAGTGCTCATACAGCAGTTTTTGTTTGCCGTAAATATCGAGCAGAATCGCGTTCAGTAATGCCGCACGCTGGCTGACGGCCCGTTCAATTTGCGCCCATTCGTTTTCCGCAATCAGCAAGGGTATGGGGTCCAGAGTCAAAGTGCGCTCGTCGCCCCACGGATCGTCTGCAATGTTGTTGGAGGCGCCGGTTTCCCGGATCAGTTGCACGCCGGATTGCCAGTGGCTGTTAAACTGCCGGAATCCTATGTGGCGGATTGCGGCGGCGAGGCGGCGCCAAGGGCGGCGCGGCAAACCGGAGGGCAGCACGGCCTCGTCCCAGTAGCCATTAACGGGAGCGTATCGCAGCTCCTCCACCGGGGTAGGGTTCGCTGCCTGTGAGGTGTCGCTCACCTGTACGCTCTTGATGGCGAGACCTCCTCTTCCGGGGGCGCCTCGGAGACTGATTCCCCAGCGAAGAAGTCGCGGGTCAGGTTGTCATCGATGGCATTCATGCGAGCTTGCAAGGCGTCCAAATTCTCGTGAAGTCCATCTTTGATAATCTTGTTGACGGAAATGTAGTCGAGTTCGGCGCGGAGCGCGCCCAAGGAACATTCCGCAGGGCACTCACACGAGCCCAGCGGCGTGCCGGTAATGGCGTGCAGGGACTCATCGGCTTCGCGGAGGCAGTGGCGGATGGTGCGGGGGAACTCGCGGTCAAGGATCAGGAATTCTACGATATTGCGCGGGATGATCCGGCCATACTTCTTCCGGTACATCTCGAATCCGCTGACCGATTTCAAGACCGCCGACCAGTGAATGTCATCATAGGGCGTGCCGATGGCGTTCGCGGAGGGGAGCAACATGAAGTACTTCACATCCAGAATGCGAGAGGTCTTGTCGGCCCGCTCGAGTTGCCTTCCCAAGCGCAGGAAATGCCAGGCCTCGTTGTAACTCATGGTGGCGTCGGTGATTCCTTCAAACATGTGGCAGCCCAGGCGAATGCCGCGCAAGAGTTCGGCCAGCCGCTCTGACTCCGCGAGCGACATCTGGGATTGAATTCTCAGGTACAGGCTGTTGACCTGCTCCCACATCTCGGAGGAAATGATCTCGCGAATCGAGCGCGCGTTCTCGCGGGCGGCGCGCAAGCAGGAGATTACAGAATTCAGGTTATCGCCATCGAGGAGCAAGAACCTGATCACGGTTCGCTTGTCGGCATTGCCGTACCGCTCACGAAACGCTGCGGCGTCGCCGCTGGTGTCAATCAAGGGTTGCCACTGGTGGGCGGGTTCGAGAGGCAAATCGAGCTGCAGATGCAGGTTTACATCGATGAAGCGGGCCACATTTTCTGCCCTCTCGATGTAGCGCGCCATCCAGTACACGGCGTTTGCCGCCCGACTCAGGAGCGGCGCGGCTTCACTGCTCATGCGTGGCTCCTTCTCGTGCCGGCGCGAGTACCCAGGTGTCCTTGCTCCCACCACCTTGCGAGGAATTGACCACCAGCGAGCCCTTACGCAATGCTACCCGGGTCAGCCCGCCGGGCAGGACAAAAATCTCCTTGCCGTAGAGAATGTAGGGGCGTAAATCCACGTGCCGGCCTTCCAGATGATCCTCCACAAGCGTCGGAACGCGCGAGAGGGCCAGCGTCGGTTGCGCAATGTAGTTCCGCGGTTTGGCGTTAATCCGGGCCGCAAATTCCTCGCGCTGCGCCGCGGTCGAGTGCGGCCCGACCAGCATTCCGTACCCACCCGCTTCATTGGCCGCCTTCACCACAAGCTTGTCGAGGTTCTGGAGCACATGCTGGCGGTCCGCGTCGCGCCAACAGACGAAGGTGGGGACGTTGGGCAATATGGGATCAGCGCCTTCGTAGTAGCGGATGATGTCCGGCACATAATAGTAGATCACTTTATCGTCGGCCACACCGTTGCCGGGGGCGTTGGCCAAAGAGACGTGGCCGGCCCGATAGACATCCATGAGTCCCGGAACACCGAGCTGAGAATCGGGGCGGAAAGTTTTTGGATCCAGGAAGTCGTCGTCGATGCGACGATAGATCACATCCACGCGTCGCAATCCCTTCGTGGTGCGCATCGAGAGCCAACCCTCATGCACCACCAGGTCGCGGCCCTCAACCATTTGTATCCCCATCCTCTGCGCCAGAAAGCTGTGTTCGTAATAGGCCGAGTTGTATATGCCTGGTGTGAGCAGCACCACCGTAGGCTTTGCGCCCGCGCGGGGCGGGGCGATCGCCTCGAGAGTTTCCAGCAGCCTGCTCGGGTAATCGTCCACCGGGCGGACATGCAGCCCCGCGAAGACATGAGGAAAAGTACGCTTCATCATGTCGCGGTTCTCGAGCACGTAGGACACACCAGAGGGGACGCGGAGATTGTCTTCCAAAACGTAGATTTGGCCGTCGGAGTGGCGAACCAGGTCGGTGCCGGAGATGTGACACCAGACTCTGCCCGGAGGGTTGATATCGCGGCACTGATCGCGGAAAAATGCGGCCGACTGAATGATCTCCTCAGGGATGATCTTGTCTTTCAAGATCTTCTGGTCGTGGTAGATGTCGTCGATGAATTCGTTGAGGGCGTGGATACGCTGCTTGAGGCCCCGCTCGATCCAATCCCATTCCTCGGCGCGGACAATGCGGGGAATCAGATCGAAGGGCCAGATCCGTTCCGTGCCCGCCGAATCCCCATACACGTTGAACGTAATCCCCATTTGCAGGAGGAGGGTTTCGGCTGCTCGCTGGCACCGCAAAAGCTCACCGTCCGCGAGCGACTCGATGGTTTCAAGCAACAGGCGGGCTTCCGGGCGCGCTTTGCACTCGGCGTCGAATACTTCGTCATAGAAACCATCGGTTTGATACGAATTGAGCTGCATTCGCACCTTCCCGCCCCCCGACACTTATTGCGCCTTGTGAACCACAGGGAATCGCTTGTTTTAGTCTAGCAGGTCAGCCGCGTTGAGGGCATGGCTTTTTTCGTGCATCGGCGACCGCACTAAGATGGAAGTCCAATCGCGGACATCAAACATTGGCACGACGGCCAAGGACGGGAAAGAGCGGCGCGAGAACCGTCAGAAGCGTTATAATGCTATGTTTAAGGCGAAAGCGCGCACGAGAGAGACGAATCCGTCCCCTGAGCAGATGCATCCACGTCGACGGTGCGAATGATCGGCGGTGGATCTTCGGTCCCAAAGGAATGGGTGAGATGCAACCACAAACTGCCGGGCAGCCTGCGCGGCTAGTTTTCGTGAGCCACAGTGGGGAAGATACCTGGGTTGCGAAGCAAATCGCCAGGGAAATCGAGGGATGCGGGGCCAAGCCTTTTCTGGACGAAGCGGAGATTAATGCAGGCGCGGACTTCGAGGAGGCCATCCGCAAATTCCTGGAGCAGGCCCACGAACTCGTTGTGTTACTCACCCCTTGGGCGCTCGAGCGGCCCTACGTTTGGATTGAGCTGGGGGCGGCATGGGGCCGTCGAATCCCAATTGTCGCGCTGCTGCTCGGCCTTACAGCGGGTGAACTGCAGATCCGCCCGGGAGTACCAGTCTTGCTGAAGAAGAGAGATCTTCTTCAGTTGAACGACATAGAAGCTTACCTGAAACAACTTCGGGGTAGGGTGCAGCGGCACGACGTGGAGGGGCGAAATGAGTAATCCACAGGTGTTCATCTCTTATACGAAAGCTGACGCTGATTGGGCGCGCTCCTTCGCTGAGGCCCTGAAGCAGCGCGGAGTGCGCGTCTGGTTGGACCAGTTCCAGATCTCTGCCGGAGAATCGTTGCGGGAGGCACTAGAAACCGGTCTCCGCGAAAGCGACGTTTTCGTGGCGCTGTTCGACCCGGCGTCCCCCATGAAGCCCAATTTCTTATTCGAGCTGGGCGCTGCGATCGGGATGGGCAAACGCGTGGTCTCCATTGTGCCGCGCGAACTGGAGAACTCGACGCTTCCACTCGAGTTACGCGCCCGGCGTTATCTCATGAAGGACTCGCCTGAAAATACCGCGGAAGAACTGGCACATGCGCTTGTCGTCACTTAGCGTCGTGCCATTCCTTGGGGAGTCCGCTGGGGGCTGCAGCGGTGGGCGCAGAGTCCCTGAGGCTGAGGTAGTGGGGCTTTCAACTGACCGCAACCGCAAATCCCACTCAAATCACGGAACCGAGCATGAAAACCGCCGCAAAAGCAGCATCCCAAGCCAGCGCCTCACCCGCGCAACAACTCGAAGGGTTCATCGATAAGTTCGACTCGCACAACGCCGCCCTGATCCGTTCTGTGCGGAGAGCATTGCGCAAGCGGCTACCCACCGCCCATGAATTGGTTTACGATAACTACAACTTCTTCGTTATCGGATATAGCTCGACCGAGCGGCCCTCCGATTGTATCGTCTCCATCGCCGCCGCCGCGAACGGAGTTGGACTGTCGTTCTATTACGGAGCGACTCTGCCCGATCCCCATAAGCTGCTCCTCGGCGGTGGCTCCCAAAACCGTTTCATCCGGCTCGAGTCGGCAGCTACGCTGGCTCGCCCCGAGGTAGAGGACCTGATAGCCGCCGCGATTGCCCAGGGCGAGACGCCGTTACCCAAGAGCGGCAAGGGCAAGCTCGTTATCCGATCGATCTCCGCGAAACAGAAGCCGCGCCGCAAAATCTAGTCGTCGCGCCCACCCGTGGAGCGTGATGGCTGTCATCCTGAGCGCAGCGAAGGATCTCCGCAGTATCGCATGATTCAATGATCTACGAACAACTGCAGAGATCCTTCGCTGCGCTCAGGATGACACCTTCCGGATTTCTTCACAGCATCTCTTGCAGAATTTTTGATCAACGAGTCAACATCCTCGAGAGAATCCTTTACCCGCCGAGTGTGTCCGTCGGCAATCTCAAGCTCGGTCGCTCCCTAGGCGGTAGCGATTGCAACAATTTGGTCGCTATTAACAAAGAGGACGCCCGCATCCTCTCCCGCCTCATTGGTTTTGTGAAGGTTCTCTTTCGCGCCAGAGGCCTGTTCAGGAGCACGACAGGCGGGACCGTTCATTCCATTGCCCCTAAAGTGACCGCAAGTAATTGATAATGTCCTGCTTCTCCTGCGTCTTCAGCCGATTGAATCGGTCAATAACCTTATCGGCCTCGCTGCCGGGGCTTTTGTGGTCCTCGATCGCTTCTACCAGGTCGGTCGTACGTCCGTCGTGAAGGAAGAAGATGCGCTGCCCAACGCCCCACAGCGGAGCGGTTCGGAACTCATCAGGCCCGGCGCTCCCTTGCGTTATGCCGTCCGCAAGGCCCTTCCCCATGTGGTGGACGAGAAGGTCGGAGAAGAGGTTCACTTGCTGACTGGAGAGTGCCGCACTTGGGACCTTCGAGGAGCCGCTGGCAATACTCGCGCCGGTGGTGAAGGAAGGCGTGTGGCATTGCGCGCAGCCTACCTTTATGAAATTGGTTCGTCCGTTCACCGTGGAGGGTGTGTCGGGCGCGGGAGCAGGCGGAGCCAGCATGCGCATGAAGTCGGCGAACGCCTCGATGTCGGAGATGGTGGCAGTATTAATGTTGGGATTGCTCGTGGGCGTAGCTGTGAAATTGAGCGTGTCATTCGGCGAGGCGACGTAGAGACAGCTAGGGGTTTCGTCGCGCTCTTGGGGGAAGAGTTGGTTCGAGATGCCCATCTCAACGTTGTAGGCCTCCCCTGCGAACATGAGCAGGGATTTATTCTGAGCCTTCCATCCAAAGCGGGTAATCGTTCCATCGTTGGCGCTGATGTTCGCGTTGCCGCTCAGGTGGGCGTTAGCATGGCCGGAGATGCCCAACTCTCCCTTCTGCGACGCGTTGGACTTCTGGTTCGCGAGAATGGCCGAGTCGGGAATCGCTTCGATGAGCCCCGCTCCGAAAACCGGCGTCGGAATGCGAAAGATGATATTCGGATTCCCATGCTGCCCCGTAGTCGGATTTCCAGCAGGCAGGAAGTCGAATTGGACGATGTTGCAGCCGGGTGCGTCTGTGCGTCCGGTGATGACGAAGAGGGCGTGCACCTCGCCGTCATTCGTTCCGTTTGGATTCAGCTTGAAACGCGCTTCACGCACAGGGCCATTGGGCGCGATGAACCAGGGCACCGCATTCTTGGCCCCGTTGAGCGTGGCCACTTGAGTCAAAGGGTTATGTGACGGGCTCGTGCCGCCAGGAGCTGGCTGGGAGTGGCAGGAAAGGCACTGGTTCGAGTTGAAGCGCGGCCCCAATCCGTTATTGGCGCCTCCTGCAACCACCTCAACCTCTGCAAAACGAGACGCGCCGTCCTGGAAAAACGCAGTCTCGTCTGCGGTCAGGTTTGCGAGAGGCCCGCCGGCCCCCGGCGAGCCGCTCCGCACTCCAGGATCGACGGGCTTGTTTCCGGCTCCGTTCAACGTTTGCTTGCCTGGCGTGGATAAAACCGCGGTGGCCAAAACAACGAGAAGCGCTGGAGCAGATATGCGTCGACGTTTCATAGCAATTCCTCCATTTCTTGAGAATTTGCGTAGCGGACCCACGAGGGCTCGGACCTGAAACTTGTTGTTGGGAGCTCTGACCCCACAACTATACACCTCTTTCTTTTATCGGGCCTTGTTTTTTGCCGTGCTCCCTCCGAGCCGCGACGCAACATAGTGCTTGTCGAGCGAGAGGCATGCCTGAATGCTGCAGCTATTCCAATAGTGGAGTTCTACGCTTAGAGGCCCCGCTGGTTAGATTGGGTGGCCAATGCGCCGCAGGAGGAGGGCCTCGGCGAGGCGCAGGTGCTTGAGGTTCGCATCGGACTGACTTACTCGCGGCAAGCAGGCGCGGAGTCTCGTTTTGAAGCTGCGCTCCAGATGCTTAAGCAGGCTGTGGAAAGAACCTGGAATGATGTCATTCTGAGCGAAGCGAAGAATCTCAGCAGTTGTAGTTTCAATGAACTACGGAGATCCCTCGTCGCCTGCGGCTTTTCGGAATGATACTTCAGAAGCGTTTTTCCGCAGCCTGTTAGAGCCGCAAACCTCGGAAAGCAGGTCCGCTCTAAGGGTTGGGCTTGCTCAAGCGGCGGAAGTAGTCCGCCACTGAATCTTGATAGCCATCGGGCACGCGCTGCGCGTCGCCGGTCCGAACCTGTCCCGATTGCTTATCGTCCGCCGCGCGGCGGAGTTGCAACTCGAGTTTATCCATGCTGGTCAACACTTGGGAGTGGAGTTCCTGGAGCATGGCGGGGTTGCCCGGAAAGCGCCGCGGGTCCAGGTGGTCGAGTTCACGCTGCAGATCTCTGATGTCGCCAAGCGGTCCGGGCTCGCTGCGAACCGTCTGTCGCAACGCATTCAAGTCCCGCAGCGCCTCCTGATAAGCGCGCTCGATGTCAGCTTGAGTGATGGGTACGGGTTTGCGCTCCGTGCCTTGCGCCCTCGTCAAGCTGCCAGGATCGTATCCGCCGTAGAAGCGATCGCCGTCCCAGCGGCCCCCGTTATAATTCCCGCCGGCAACTCCGTTGCGCAAATCGCCACCCGCGGCCCGGTCGCCGGTTTGTTGCTGCCCGCCAGGCTCGCCACCTTGCGCTCCGCGTTCACCCACTTGCGCGGAACGATCCCCACCTTGTCCTGTTTGGTTGCCCGGATTTCGCGTCAGCATATCGATTTGGCTTCGGAGGCGCGCCATATGTTCCAGCGCCTCTTGCGGATTCTGCTGACCATTCCCGAGTGACTGTCGGGCCTGGCGCAGTTGTTCGTTCAGGCGTTCGATGCCGGAGTTGATGGCAGCTTCGCTGGGATTGGCATTAGGATCCATGCCCCGACGGATCATCTCCGCGCTCCGTTCGAGTTTGGCCTGAAGGTTGGATTCGTCCATTCCGGCCAGAGCATCGCGCAGCTTCGTGGCCGCGGCGCGATCCGCAGAGGCGAGGCTGCGGGTGGAGTCCTGCATTTGCTTTTCGAGGTTGGCGAGGTCATCAGCGAGGCGCTGACGGTCGCCGGCAAGCTTCTCCATTTCCGCAAGTGACGCCTCAGACGGGCCCTGTGCCGAGCGCCGGGCAGCCGCCGCGGGATCGAATGCACGTCGCATGCGCTCCGCCTGATCGCGCTGCTCGCCGCTCATTCGCTCGCCCTCGCGAGCCAGCGAATCGAGTTGTTGGGAAGCGTCCTGCCCCCGCAAGCCATTGAGCAGGTCGGAAGCTTCGCGGAGGCGGTCGGCGGCGCGGCGCGCGTCGGCCCCGCTTTGTCCGGGTGAGGCGGCGCGGCGCATGTCGTCATTGGCCTGTTGGAGGCGTTCGAGGGCTTGCTGCATGCTCGTATCCGTACCGCTCTGCCCGTCCCTGGAGGATGACCGGCTGGACGATCCTGATCCGCTCTGCTGCGAACCTGAGTTGCCCTGCTGAGGTCCCGAAGCGCTCTGCTGCGAACTTGAACCGCCCTGCTGCGAACCATTGCGCGCCATCTGCGCCATCTGCTCTTGCAGTTTTTCCGCTTCGCGGCGCAACATCTCCTGCTGCCAGCGCGACTGGAAATCCTGCTGATTGCGCGGCTGCTGGGCTAATTGCTCCTGGCGGCGGGCCAACTCGTCGAGCTTCTGGAGCGCCTTGTCAATCTGATCGCTGCGCTGATCGGCGGAGCCCGCGGTTTGTTCGGTCTCGTACTGGTTCTTCTCCGTATCCAACTCGAGATCGAAGAGGCTCTCGAGGTCGCGCCCCGAACCTGCTCCGCCGCCCCCTGCCCCGACGCTGCCAAAGGCCACTTCGATTTGGCGGAAGGTCGCTTCCGCCCGCAGCAGGGATTGCAGGGCCTTCTGCTCCTGGGGCATGGCCTCCCTCCATTTCTGTTGTTGCAGAGCCTTGGCGGCGGGGTCCATCGCCTTGGCGGCGTCGCCCATATCCTTTTGAAAACTGCTGAACTCTGCGTTCTCTTCCGTCAGCTCACGCCTCTCGAGACGGCCCGCCAGCGACAGCGCCTGGTCACGGAGCTTGGCTTGCACGCCGGAAAGGAACTTCGCCGCTTCGGTGAGGTCCTGCGGGGAGGCGGTCTTCTCGAGTTGGTGCTTCCAGGTCTCAGCGATGATCTCCTTCTCGCGTTGCGAAATCTGCTCCTGGAAATTCCCCATCCCGCCACCACCGCCACCCATGATTTGAGATTGCGAGTAGTCACGGGAGAATGGCTCAGCCTGGATAAACATCATATCGGTGCGGGATTCGGCGCGCGCGTCCTTGGCACTGGCATACAAACTCACCAGGTCACCCGGAACAAGTTTGAAGTCCTCCAGCGCCAGGGTGGTGGAACCCTCCGCCTGTTTGGCTCCCTTCTGCTTCAGCAAACTGCTTGTCTGCTCAGGCCCGCCGTTAACCGAATAGTGAAGGGCAAAAGCGTTGAGGCCGAACTCATCCTCGGCCTGGACGGAGATAGTAACCTCTTCGATCGGGCTGGCGTGATATTCGCCGGCGGGCCGCGTGATGCGCACCATCGGGGGGGTCACCTTGCGCGCTTCGATGAAGAAGTCCTCCGATAGGCGCACCGTCTGACCTTGGTCGAGCGCGGCGACATGATACATCCCGTCCTTCTCGATGGTGACTGCACCGTTATACGAATTGTGACCGGCGTCGGCAAGGTCGATCTGCTTTCCGCCGTCGAGGGTCAGAAAACCATGCGCCACAGGTTGGCTGAGGAGGACGTTGAGCCGCGCCTCGGTGCCCTCCAGGGCGCGAAGGTCGCCGCCGTGCTCTTCCACGGAATCTTTCATTCCTGTCCAGCCTGGGAAATGGTAGGTCACGCGGATCTGCTTGACCGCGGGCAGATCGACAACCCGGAGTTTGAAATTCCGCGAGCGCAAAGGTCCGGCTTCAATGTAGTAGTCGACACTTTCGGGAAGACCCGCGAAAAGGAATTGAAAACCGTTACCTGCGGGCTGCCGCTGCATCATGACCTCTTCCCACTTCGAGGCGCTCTGGTAGCGGGCGTAAAGGCGCGCGTTTTCCGCCTGGCGGCCGATCACCTGCGCCGTCACCAACTGGTTGGCGCTGCGGCGCACCGCAGCGTTACCGGGGCTGACTCGAATGTCGTAAAAGGGTGCGGTGTGTTGCAGCGAGCCGGCCCACAACCGCGCAGCGCCATAGCCAAGGAAGCCGGGCCCGGCGGCGATCATCCACACAAGCAAGACGAGGGCTGTTCCCCCGCTCGCGATCCAGGCCAGAAGCTTGCCTTGGGGAACTAAGGATTCCGGCTGGGCGGATTTTGCCACCTGAAGCGTGTCTGCCGCCAACAATTCCAGGAAGGGATCGTGCCCGCCCCGGTCGCGTTCAGCGAAGGTTACCAGGCGTTGATCGAACTGCGGGAAGGCAGCTTCAGCTTTGCGGGCCGCCCGCCTGTCGTTCAGTGCACGCCAAGGCAGCGCCACACCGTAGCCGACGACGGTGGCGAGTGCGATGACGAGCGCGATGCGCGCGGCAAAAAGGCTTGAATCGGAGAAGCCAAAGGCATTCGTGATCAGCACCAGGACGAGGGTAGCCGTTAAGGCAACCGCTACCAACGCCGCTGCGCCCCGAAATAACGTGCCCAGGCGCAGACGCCTTTGCAGCATCTTCAGGTAGGACGCGAGTTGATCTCGAGCATTCATGGTTCCTCCCCGCCGCGTAACTGATCCCTCACCCCTCACGCCCCGGCAGATGAAGTGGCGCAGACACTCTTGCCTGCGGGGCCGTGCGCAATTCGCCTCCCTTAGAGACAGGCAAGAGTGCCTGTCCCACGCCCTCTCTCCAAGGGACAGGACGTGTGACGAACTAAGACTCTTCCCGCAGCTTGCCTAGGTAGCGATCGCTCACCAGCGATTCCACCACGGCTCCCGCCAGAAGCAGCAGCATGAAGTACCACCACAAGCTGAACGGCTTCGCCTGCTCCTGCGTTACACTCGCTGCTGCGGCCGGTTGAGACACTGGGCCCCGTTCGCCGCGCCAGAGCGCCAAGACGTCCTCGCTCATGACGCCGAGGTCGGACTCGCGGCGGTCTGCGTTCACTCCGATGACCTCGTGGCGGCCGTTGGCGAGGCGCATTTCGTAAAAGCCCGCCTTGCTCAATTGAAACGTTGAAGAAGTGGCGGCCTCATTGAGGGAAAGTGGCCGGTGACCCTCGGGGTCCACAACCTCCACGCCTGCCACCCGGTCCTTGTCGGCGCGCAATTCGAAGAATGAATCAACCACGGTTGAGCCGATCCTTTGCCGCATACCGGAAAGATACCGCGCCGTCTGCTCGACAAAGGGGACAAAGATGGGATGCAACGGAAAGTCGTTCGTCAGGTTGTCGAGGCCTGACGTAAACAGCAGCACACGTCCCTCGCCCAGCTTTTTCTCCGCCAGCAAAGGCGTCCCGTCGGTGAGCCGCGCCACAACCCGCGCTCCCGTCGTGTCGGCAGCAGCGGCAAAATAGAATTCCACATTCGCCCAGCGGTCGGACTTGGCGAGCGAGGGATACGTGGGATCGGCTTCGCCTACCGTCAGGAAACGCTGCGACGAGTCGGTGTAATTGCGGACGCCCTGGATGCTTTCACCGAAAACGGGGATGCGTGGCCGCCGTGCTGCCGACGCTCCCACCGCGACGAAAACGCTTCCGCCGCTTCGCACATAGTCGAGAAGGCTTTGCTCTAAGGCCGGGGGCAGTGACGGCACGTCAGACAAAACGACGAAGGCATATTGGGAGGGCTGCAGGTTCGACGCCTGGTCTACGCCGCGGGCTTCCAGCGCGAAGACACCCCCCGCCGCCGAGGCCAACGCCGAGCCATAGTAAAGCGGAGAACGCGTGTCGTTAGCTTCGTGAATGAACAGAACACGGCGCGGGTCAGTACGCTCGACGGAAAACATAAAACGGTCGTCCGCTGGAAGTGTGTCTGCGGAATCGATGCTCACCTCACAACGGCTGACCCCGTAGGGCACATCCAAGGAGTCGAACTCGACCGTGGCGCGGCCGCTCGCGGGCACCGTGGCGCTGCGCGTGGCGATGCTCTTGCCGTTAACAACCAGGGAAACTGTGCGGGCGGCCGCGGGCGTGTGGAAACCCGCGATCACTGCTTGGACGCGCGCCTTCTTCGGGTCCCACACCTGGGCCGGCGCGCTCACGCTTTCCACGGTCCAGTTTGGCGTCGCCTCCTTCGCCACAGGATGTAACACCAACCTGGCATTCGGCGGCAGGGCCATTTCCTGGAAGCTTGCCGGCATGCCGGTTTTCTGTAAATCGCTGAAGAGGTGAACCTCGATTGGGATGGAGACTGCTTCCGCAAGGGAACGAACCCCGCGAGCGACTTCGCCGAAGCTGGCGCGCGCGTCTCCCGGCGCTACGCTATTGACCGCCTGGCGGAGTTCGCCTGTGTCTTGGGTCTCGGCTGTCAGCGCATGAAGCTGTGATCCAAGCGTCATGACTTGGGCTCGCGTCGAAGGGTTCCGCGACTCGATCACTCCCAGCGCCTCCCGCTTGGCGTCCGCCAGGCGCGATCCCGCCCGCATGCTGAAAGAGTTATCGACGACCAGCACCAGCAGCTTGTTTCCCACCATGCCGGCCACCGGCCGATTGATGAAGGGGTTTGCAAATACTAGCGCCAGTAATAACAGCATGGCTATGCGCAGCGACAGCAAGAGCAGGTGACGCAGGCGGCGATGCTTGATGGAACTCTGCGTGCGCCGCTCAAAAAACATCAGTGAACTGAACGGCTGCGCTTCCGACTGGTGGCGGCGGAGCAGGTGAAGGTATACCGGCAGGCCCACCAGCGCCGCAGCCGCCAAACACCATGGGGAAAGAAAACCCATTCACGATCTCCTCGGTCAGGTAACTGTCGTGGTGCGGGCGTCTCGCCCGCCGTGGCGCGGGCATCCTGCCCGCGCGCGGGAGCGGGACGCTCCCGCGACTGCGGGCGGGACGCCCGCACCACACACCTACGGCGCGCAGTCGTCTTCAATTATTCCGCAGCGCCACCATGGGGTCGATGCGTGAGGCTCGGTGCGCCGGAACATAACCCGCCACGAGCGCCACTGCGGCCAGAAGACCCGCCATGGCCACAAAGGTCGCGGGATCGGTCGGCGCGGTCCCGTAGAGCAGCGACGCGATCATCCTGGCGACCACGAACGATCCCACCAGGCCCACGACAATTCCCGCCAGCGCCAGCCTCAGCGTCCTGCCCAACACGCGCGCCAGCACGTGTCCCTGAGTCGCTCCGAGCGCCATGCGGATTCCGATCTCCTGCGTCTGACGCGTGACCGAGTAGGAGATCACGCCGTAGATGCCGAGCGAGGCCAGCGCCAGCCCCAGCGCCGCAAAGGCGGCAACCAGCATGGCAAAAAAGCGCCGCGGCGAAACGGCATGATCCACAATCTGCCGCAGCGGACGAAACTCTGTCAGATCTTCCTTTGTTTATAAGGCGCGATTTTTTTCGAGGTGCCTGGCATGGCGGCAGTTAGACGTTCTGTGGCGTGCGGGTCTCCTGACTACAGGGCCGGCAGGGTGACGCCGAGAGCCTT
>JBEKLY010000123.1:0-24144 GCA_050010015.1 Terriglobia bacterium | reverse complement strand
CCCCTTCCGGGGCTGTGAATTTGAACGCCGCATCCGGTCCCACGGCTCACGCCGTGGGCTAGTTTCTGCCGCCGCTCCGCGGCTCCCGAGGTCCTCGCACCTTAAGTTAGCGCTTATGGGCCAACGGCCTGGGGTTCGAATGAGACACCATCGGTACTCTGCGAGTAAGCCCTCAAGGGCGAAATTACCAGGCGTGGGTCTCCGCCTAACCTCGCCCCCGCCGCCTCGAGCGGCTCACCACGCCCCTTCAGGGCTCGCCAATTGCGCGGTATGGATACCTCACCCAGGCCGTTGGCCTGGGCTTTGTCAGCTCGCCCCTTTGGGGCTCAAGAATGTCGTCTGCACCTCAGTAAGGGGCCTCGCGACACACCGTCGAATCGCCCCGACTTACTTCACGAATCACTGGGACAGGACACTAGGTGTACGGTCTGCATGATATCGACCGCCCACCCGCCCGTGGATGACCAGGGCTGTGATCCTTTCCGTCATAGGCACTCCCCGCAATTTGATTCAGCTGCTCATAGCTTGCTTGCATTGGTGTTGAGTGAGCCCAACTGATCAGAGACACTCATTTTCCATCCCGTCGAGGTCGCCATTGAGAAGCTCGCGATCGGGCGTAGAGATTTTTTCGCCGATAGGGCGATTACACTGCGCATTCCCTCATCGGCGAGAATTGCTGCGGCACTGACCAGAAACAAAATCGTCGCCACAAGCACAACCACACAAACCGCTGAAAATAACTCTGAGACGAAGTACATTTAACCTGCCTTCCATTTTCCTCATGCTGCTGGAGCGGCAACTTCTGCCATCGATCCGCTGGTGTGCGGTTATCCACCTGTCTCGAGCGCGCGCCGGGAAAATTGAAGAGTTCTGCGGTAAGGGCCGGCCATGCATATCTTCATGCCCAGCCTCAGGCGCGCCCGGTGGAGCTGTGACTTTACCGTCCCAGTCTTGACTCCCAATATTTCGGCGGCTTCCTGCGTGCTGATCCCCTGGACATCCCGCAGCCTTAAGACTGAGCGGTGCGCTGCGGGCAAGCTCCGCAATATGCCTTCAGCAATTTCAAGCCGTTCCTTCCACACGAATATTTCCTCCGGACTGGGTCCGGGATCGGCGATTCTGTCTGCCCACGCCACGTTGTCCTGTTCGAGTTCCTGGTCAATCGATGTTAGTACCTCGCGACGGCTCTTGCGCCGCCGCATCAGGGCGGCGTTGATCACAATGCGTGATAGCCACGTTGAAAAGCGCGACCGACATTCGAAGTCTTTCAAATGGCGCAGGGCACTGAGAAATCCGTCCTGCAGCGCTTCTTCCGCGTCTTGGGGCTTGCCGAGGATCCGGAGGGCTATACGATAGAGTTGGGGCGTGTGCGACGCGAAGAGATGGCCAAGCGCCTCCCGGTCGCCGTTCAGCGCCTGTTGAAGCCCCTGGTCTGGCTGGCGAACTGTCTCGCGATTTCCTTGTAACTTCACGGTGAGCTCCTTTGACGTCGGTTCCCGCAACATCCCAGCTTCTGTTCGGGCGGGACTGCGGCAACCTCTTCGTAGCCTCCCGCAGCGGCTTGGAGAGTCGGGATAAGAACACCTGACGTCAATCTGATTCTCATCGCTTCTTCGATCACCACGATCTCCAATTAGGCAATCGTGCTTCCGTTCAGTAACCTCAAAATGATTCTCCTTGTGGGCCTTCTTCAAGTGTGCAATCGATTGAAGCTGCTGGATCTTCGGGCTACGTCGAGTAGGAGTCGAGAGTTTCATAGAGTGTTTTGAGTCGCCAACTGGCGAAACCTCGCGTCTGAGATCGGTCATTCGTCAGAGTGAACCACTCACGCAGTTTTGAACCTTCCTCACGTTCGAAGACCTTTGGCCGAATTGGCCCCTCAGTAACTACGCAGCCCATCCCGTCCTGTTCTCCTGTGCGGCCCCTCGAATCAGGTCCAACACCAACAGGAGGATCTTCCTTGCGCTGCGTTGCGCCGCCCCCCCGAGGGCGCTCATTGGTTACCATCTGCCAACATGCGCGCCGCCGTCCACGTGCAAGACCTCCCCGGTAACCTGACGGGCTTCCGTCAGATAAATGACCGCGTCCACGATGTCTTTCACCTCCGACATCTGTCCCATCGGTTGCAGCGTCTTGAGAAAGTCCTTTGGGTCATCCTTATGCATAGGCGTATCCACAATTCCCGGCGCGACTGCGTTCACGCGTATCCCCTGTTTTGCATATTCCATCGCCAGGCTACGCGTGACGGCCTGAAGGCCCCCTTTCGTGATCATCGGGACCGCACAGTTGATTCCGGCGAATGGGTGATCCACCATCGTCGTCGTGATATTGACAATGCTTCCACCCGCCTTCTGCGCCAACATTCGCTTGATCGTGAGCTGAGTGGTGAAGAGAAAGCCTTCGATGTTGACGGAAACAAGAGACCGCAGATCGTCGACTGTGTAATCCGTGAAGTGCTTGGAGAAATATATGCCGGCGTTGTTGATGAGCGCATCAATGCGGCCAAATCGGGAGACGGCAGTGTCCACGATCTTCGCCGCCGTGGCGGGGTCGCTGATATCTCCATCTACCAATGCAAGATCCACGGATGCCGGGAACGGATTTGCTTTGGAAATGTTTCGCGAGTTCGCAACCACGCAATAACCTCGCTGCAAAAACGCTTCCACCAGTCCCGCGCCAATACCCTGCGAGGCCCCGGTAACGATGGCTGTTTTCTGTGTGTCTGGCATTGCTGACTTCTTTCCGAAGCAGGCGGTTTGTGCGGTCTACGCCACTACTTCACGAAGCCCCGGATGAGCTGTGCAGTCTGATATGCGGCGGTAAGCGGCCTGGCTAAACTTACATCGTCAGCACGACGCGGAACTGTGCGTTGCCGCTCATCATGCGCGCGTAAGCCTCGGCCGCTTTCGCGAGCGGATAGGTTTCAATCATGGGGCGCACGCCGGTGAGTTCGGCAAAACGCAGTGTATCCTCGGCATCCGCCGGCGTCCCCGCGGCCCAGCCTTGAATGCTCCGACTCCCAATAATGAGCTGTACCGGTGTGACCTCAAGGGGATCAAACGTCGCACCTATCACCACCAACTTCCCGTTGGGTCCCAGACCATCGATCAGCTCGGACATCGCTTTCGAGCTTGGGGCCGTCGCCAGGATAACCTGTGCCCCGCCCAGTTTTTGCAGTTCTCCTGCAGCGTTCGCCGCTTTGCTGTCGATGTACACGCTGGCTCCGAGTTTTTTCGCGAGCCGATACCCAGCACCGCCACAAGATCGCCAGGGAGGGCGCCGCTGTGCCGCAGCGCGTTGTAGGTGGTAATTCCGGCGCAAAGCAGCGGTGCCGCTTCCACGTCCCCCAGACTTTCCGGTATGGACGTCAGTGCCTCGACGGGCGCCACCATGTATTCCTCGTATCCGCCGTCATAGCTGATACCCGGAACCTTCATATTGCGGCAATTGCCAAAATCTCCGCGCCGGCATTGGAGACATGTTCCATCGTGGCCGCCGTGCCAGCCGACACCGGTGCGCTGCCCCTTCTTCCACTCGGAAACACCGTCGCCCAGTTCGTCGATGAAGCCCACGACTTCGTGTCCTGGGACGCGGGGGTACTGAATGCCGGGCCACTGCCCTTCTTTCGTGAACACGTCACTGTGGCAGACGCCACAGGCCTGCACCTTGATGCGCACATGTCCTGCACCCGGCTTGGGAATCTCGCGCTCGACGATCTGGAAATCGGCTCCCGCGTTGGGAACTTGCGCCGCCTTCATGGGTGCTGCTGCGACTCTTGTCGTTGCCATACATCCTCCTCTAAGGTTTCAGACGTTGTCGAAAAGCATTTACTGCCGCTGACCGGGCGACCGAACAACGCTCGCTGCGCCTCTATCCCTCCACCTCGAAAATGACTTCCAGCTCGACCGGCGTGCCGAGCGGAAGGCTTGCGACGCCGTACACCAATCGGCAAGGATTCTTGTCCTTTCCGAATACGTCTTGCAGCAACTCCGAAGCGGCGTCAGCAACTTTGGGTTGATCGCGGACGTCTCCCGCAGTAGCCACTGACACGCCGAGCCGGACGATCCGCGTTACCTTGTCGAGCGATCCCAAATACTCCCTTGCGACAGCGAGGGCATTGAGCGCCGCGAGGTGAGCCGCCTGGCGCCCAGCTTCCACATCAAGCTCCGCTCCGACGCGCCCGATGAATTTGGCACTGCGGCCCTCCGTGGGGAGCATCCCGGTCAGAAAAAGCAGATTGCCCGTCTGCACTGCTTCCGCATAGGTGCCGAAGGGTTCGGGCGGCGCCGGGAGCTTGATGCCTAGTTCTTTCAAGCGTTGCTCCGCGCTGACCGGGCGAGAGCTGTGGGTGCCGCTGATCATAGTCTTCATCGGAGTCCTCGATACAACGGGACCAAGCCAGTCGCGGGCCCACGCTGTTAGCGCAGATCAATAACCGTCGACTTCGACGACATGGCCCCTCCAACGATTCTCGTTATTAAGGTGCGTACCGGGTGAACACAAGGTCGCGAGCTTTTTCCCGCGCGTGGCAGGGAAAGCAGGATTTCATCTTCGCCTCGTCGACAGGCTTGCCAGCGATGAAGAAACCAAACCCCCAGCCGCCCGTCGCGGCGTACTTCGTTGAGTCCTTGACCATAAACTGAATATTCGTGGGCGCCCCGGGCACGAAAGACTGGGCCTGGCCGAAGATTTTGTTGTTTTCCGCCGACGGGACGTGTTGATAGTGCAAAGCGGCAATGATGGTGCCGTCTGGATATGGAAGCGTCCCTTCCCGATAGGCCTTAATCGCTACATCGTTGCCCAAAGCGGCGCCTATGCTGTGAAGGCTTCCCTCTTCGTGGGCCACGGAGATCAACCTCCAGTCGCGGTATCCCCGGGGGATTTGGGTTAGGAAGACCGGAGTGGCCTGTTGGGCGGGGACTCGAGATGTGGACAGCGTGACGGCAACAACTGCTGCGACCGCGGCAAGTGCGACCAGCAAGAAAATCTGTTTCATGATGCCTCCTCCACTCTGGTATTTGGCTGTTTATGCAGAACCCCGCAACGCCCCAGGATTAGCCCGACTCGGGAGCGCGTGGCAGTAATCACAACCCCGCGCCCCTTTCATCTCTTCGCGTACGCCGTGAAAACGTAATCCTGCCCCTTCACGATCGTGTGGCACGCGAACCCGCACTTGGCGTCGTTCCCCTGCGGCGGCTTGTCAGCCGAGGTGGCGGGCCTAAACGTATTGGATGCGGCGTCATAGTCGAATGCGCCCCATCCCCACCCGCCGCTGTCCGCGAACCTCTTGCTGTCCTTCACCATGAAGTCAACGTTAGCCTGGGTGCCTGGCACCGTCGCGGCGGTGAACGTCTCCATCTTTTTAGGGTTCCAATGGATCTTCGCCATCTTGGCGCCGTCGGGGAAAGGCTTGCCGTTGCCCGGAACGCCGGACAAGTAGGCCTTGATCATCACGGGATTAGCGACGATCGCAGCAACATGGGCTCCGTTCTGACTGATGGAGACAAGCTGCCAGCTCTCGTATCCTCTGAACTCAGAGAAGGCGAGCCCATTCGGTACTTTCAGCGTGTACTTGTCCTGCGCGGAGAAGCCTCTACCGCCCAGAAGGGCGAGCCCCAACGCGACGGTTATTGCGAGTCCGTATGAAATTTTACTCATGGTCATTTCTCCTTTGCGATTTTGTCTTGTCGGATGTTAGCTTGCCGACGATTTTGGCTAGCCGGCCACGAGCTGCTGCCGGCCGTCGATGTCGTAAGTCGCGCCCGTGAGGGCGGTGTTGGTCATGATATGTACAGCGAGCGCGGCGACGTCCCCCGGTCCGACGACGCGTCCGATGGGAAGCGTGGCGCGAAGCTGATTGCGACGGCTTTCGAGCTCATCGCCGAGGAGCGATGCCGACAACGGTGTGTCGACGAAGCCCTCCTCTTACGGGTTCACTTAGATCGAATGCTTTCTTAAGTCGTGCCTCCTGACGCGCTGCTCGCCTCGGGAATTGGATTCTCTTGGAAGAGTCGAGCCACCAGAGCGGAATCGAGATAGGCACGGACCTCAACGATCTTGTTGCTCTGGAATCGGCAAACCCAACAGTACCGGTTGTCAAACCTCAGACCGTTTTTGGCGGTAGCCAGGGAATGCAGTTCAACGACGGCCCAGTCTCCACTCGTCAACGCATGCTCCACGTGAAGCTGCGCGCCTTGCGGTAAGACCTTCCCGAGTTTCTCGAATGTATGGGCGAGAAAATCCGCCTTGCTGTGGTAATGACCGGCAAGAGGGTGAGTTCCCTCCACAGTCCAATCGACGTCATCGGCAACGTGCGCAAAGAACGCGTCCTCATGACTGGTTTCAAGGTTCTTGAAAATCTCGTACACTTGCTCAAGCTCGACTGACATGTCGATCTCCTTCTAAGAGAGCTTCGAATAGCCCGGTTCCCGATCATTGAGTTCCATCGAGTTGCTTTTCCCACTTACCTCGAGGGGGCATAGGCGCTAACTTAAGCCTCCCTCTGCCCGCGAGATTAGTCTGGCGGTCGCAGGCCCATAGGGCCGAAAGATTGTGGCCCACGGCGCAGCCGTGGGTGAGGCCTGCTCTTTTGACGAATCTTCGAGCCCCGCCAGGGGCGAAAGACGTTGTCATTTCTTTCGCCCCTCCCGGGGCTTGCTTCTTAATCTGCTTCCTAATCCCATGGCTGTCGCCATGGGCCACATTCTACCGCCCGTCGGCTGACGGGCTCTTGTGGTCTTCGAAGCCCTAAGTTAGCGCCCATGCCTCAGGAGGTAGGCCCTGTTTGTACGACACAAATACGCTATGCCACGCGCACTTGGCATACCAATGCGGGGCAAAAGCTGAATCGGACTATCTCTTGTCCCCTCAGGCGTTTGAGCTCTCGCGAAGGCGACGGACGAAGCCTTGCTGGTGACGAGAATCAAATCTCAGTGACCGCGGGCCGACATCGGTCGAGGATACCTGACGGCTTCGACCGCGCCGGCCATTGCCAGGGGAACTCCCTTCTCGAAGAGAACTTTCAACCAGGATATGTGCCCCGACGCAGGGCGCCCACTGAGGGCGAAGAATGCCGGGTAGCCTCCTTGCTGATGCGGCTTGCGTTTTAAGCCGTCCCCATTTGTGATAGCGCCCTTTCGATTGTCGCTTCGGCCCCGTCCAATGGTGATTCCTGCCGGTCACTGCTGAACTCGGCGAGCGATTCGGGCAGGATGCCGGGACGGCCTCGGAAGGACTTGCGGCCTTGTTCGCGGACAATTCCGAGTTTGCGCATTCTGTAGACCAGCGTGGTCCGCGGCATTCCCAGCCGCGCGGCTGCGCCATTGCCTCCCCCCAGTACCCATCGCGTGTCTCGCAGGACCTCTACGATGTGATCTCTCTCGGCCTCCGCCAGCGTCCGCTTCGCCGCCGGCGAAGTTTGACCGGGCAGACGTTTAAGTTCACCGAGCAACGGACGAAGGACCGGCCCGGAGGACACGATGACGGCGCGCTTGATGATGTTCTCCAGTTCGCGAATATTCCCGGGCCAGTCATACAGTTTCAAGATATGCATGACTTCGGGAGGGATCGTTTCGATTCTTCTTCCCATCTCGAGTGAGAACCTTTGCACGAAGTGCTCGACCAGCGCCGGGATGTCCTCCGCCCTGTCGCGGAGAGGGGGGAGAGTGATCGGGAACACGTTCAAGCGATAGTAAAGGTCGGGTCGAAACTTTCGCTCCTCCACCAGTCGAGCCAGATTCTGATTTGTGGCGGCGATAATTCGGACGTTGAGGCGAATTGTGCGCGTGCTGCCAAGCCTTTCCACCATCTGGTCCTGGAGGACGCGCAACAACCTGGGTTGCAACTCCAGGGGCAACTCGCCGATTTCATCAAGAAACAGCGTGCCGCGATCGGCGAGCTGAAACCGCCCGAGGTGAGTGGAAACAGCCCCCGTGAAGGCGCCACGGTCATGGCCAAACAGCTCGCTTTCGAGCAATCCGGCAGGAATCGCCGTGCAGTTGAGGGGCACGAAGCGGTTCTGACGGCGGGGGCTCGACTCATGAATCGCTCGTGCAATCACTTCCTTACCGGTGCCCGTTTCCCCCTGGATTAGGACGGCGGCATCCACGGGTGCAACCCTTTCTACGACTTCGAGCAAGGCCCGGAATTTCGGACTGGACCCGATCAAATCTAAACTGGACATCGTTTTACTCCTTCATGGAATGCGGGAATTATTGCGCGCTGTTCCCCTGATCAAACCAGCCTGCGCTGCCGTCGGCTTCGTTGTCTCGTGATCCACTCTCGAACATAGTGGTCGCAATTCACGAGCGCGATGTCACCTGCTTCGCACCGAGCCAGAAAATTGATGCCGACTTCACCCGTCAGAGTCATATCCTTGAGGTCGAGAATTATGCGGCGACCCTTCGCCTCCGCGCCAATTAGCGTTTCCAACTCGGCGATATCTTCTCCGTCGATCCGGCCACTTAGCGTGAAGACCACTTCCCCGTTTGCCGACCTGCCAATTCTTAACATTCTGCCCTTCCCAGGAAGTCGATCCTCAATCGCGCAAGGTGCGTTTGAAAGCCGCGTCCTGGCATTGTCCAATTCCTTGCATGCTTAGGTGCAGGTCCAGTTCCAACCGGAAGTTATTGAAATGAAAGACATTGCCCGACCGCGAAATTGACGAGATTCGTCAATTGACGAATGCTGGGCAAAGATCTTCTCGTAAGGTGGGTGCGGGTGATCCCGAATTCCGAAGTTGCGAGGGTCTATGTGAAGAAACCCCTCACCCGGCTCGCTACTCTCGCCACCCTCTCCCCAAGGGAGAGGGCCGAGATCATTTGTCATTAACGCCCTCTCCCTTGGGGAGAGGGTGTCCCGCAGCCGGCGTAGTCATCAGCCGGTGCGGGACAGGTGAGGGGTTACTCCCGAAGAATCCAAGCACCCGTTCCGTTCTCAGGACTATCAAGGCGGGCAATAACGAACTTCGGAATTCGAGATAATCCGGGTGAGGCTAGCTGTTTTTCAGAGGATCTGTCCCTCTGAAGCGATTCTTGTTGATCTTCAATGACTTGATTTTCGATTCCAGAGTGGTCCGTGGCATGCCGAGTCTGGCTGCGGCGCCCGAGGGCCCGTACACACGTCCTCCGCATTCGCTCAACGCAGCCTCAATGATGGCCTTCTCCTGAGCAGGAAGCCTGTTAAAGAGGTTCGGGCGGATCTCCAGGTCAGTTGGTGGAGGCTGCCGGGAAAGCCAACTTTCATCAACCGAAAATGTCTCATTCTCACTTACAATGACGGATCGCTCGATCACATTCTGTAATTCACGAATATTACCCGGCCAGGCGTACGCTTGCAGCCGGTCGAGGCTTTTCTTGTCTACCGCCGTAAAATGCCTTCCTGCTTTCCGTGCGTAACGATTCAGGAAATACCCGACGAGCAAGGGGATGTCTTCTCTTCGTTTCCGCAGAGGCGGCATCTCAATGGGAAAGACGTTTAGCCGGTAAAACAGGTCGCTTCGGAACGTACCGGAAGCGATGGCAGACTCCAAGTCGCGATTGCTGGCGGCAATCACCCGAACATCGGCGCGAAGGGTTTCTGTTCCTCCAATGCGGTCAAATTCGTGTTCCTGCAGAACACGCAGCAGAGCAATCTGGGTTTCGGCCGGGAGCTCTCCAATTTCGTCGAGAAAAATGGTGCCTCCGGCGGCCAGTTCAAAGCGTCCTAAACGGCGCTGAATTGCTCCCGTGAAGGAGCCCTTCTCATGACCAAACAGTTCTGATGCGATGAGGTCGCGGGGGATCACGGCACAATTCACACTCACAAATGCGTAAGAAGATCGCGGTGACCGCCGGTGAATTGCGCGCGCCACCAGTTCCTTGCCCGTGCCGGTCTCGCCGGTGATCAGAACGCTGGAGTCGGTTGGAGCGACCTTGGAGATGCGGGAAACCACCTTTTTCAGGGGGGCCGAACTTCCGACGATCTCTTCGAACATGGAGGCTTTGTCGAGCTCTTCGCGCAACGAAACATTCTCATCCTTGAGCCTTTGCTCAGCCGCCTTGCGGTCCTCGATATCGGTGGCGGCGATGTACCAACGCGTGAGGCGTCCGTGTTCATCCCGTAGCGGGTTCCGGCGGGAAAGAAACCAGCGATATTTCCCGTCCTTTCTCCGTAAACGAATTTCGACTTCGTGCGGGAGGCCGGCCGCGATTTTGCTTTGCGCTTCGCTCGTCGTCCGCTCCCAATCGTCCGGATGAAAAAGCTCGCGGAGGTCGCAGGTCCGCCATTCCTCAAAGGTAAGGCCGAGATATTCGAGCGCGGCCCGATTCACATAAAGCTTGGCGCCGGCGGGATCAGGCCCTAAGACATAGACGTGCTGCGGCGCGAAATCCAGGATCTGTCGAAGCTCACTTTCCCTTTGGCGGAGCTTCTCTTCCACCTCCTTTGCCGCCGTGACGTCCGTCGCGGCGCCCACAAAATCGAGGTTGCCTGACGAGGTCTTCAACGCCCGGCCGATGATGTGGACGTGCTTGACTCTGCCATCCGGCATCAACAAACGATGTTCAATGTCGAAATCTGTCTTCTCGTTGGTGGCGCGGTCGATAGTCTGCTGCACTTGATTTCTGTCGTCAGGATGAATTCGCTGGAACACCGACTCCAGCGTTGGCTTGACCGCTCGATCGTGTTCCACGATGTTGTAAATTTCATCCGACCAGTAGATCTCTGCGCTTGAAACACTCCAGCCGAAACTGCCCGTTTGGCTTAACCTCTGGCCCTGAGCGAGGAATGCTTCGCTGCGCTGCAGATCGGAATAGAGGCCGGCATTCTCCAGAGAAATTGCGGCTTGTGAAGCCAGCAACTCCAGCACGGTAACCCGGTCCGGCGTGAAGGCACACGGAGTCAGATTGTTCTCCAAATAAAGTGCGCCGACGAGCTTCGCTTGCGTGAGAATGGGCAGGCACAGGACGGACTTGGAGCGCTTCTGCCGCACATATTCGTCCTTTGAATGCACGTCATCGGCCGAGGCATGATCGAGGAGCACGCGCTCCTGCGTCCGGATCAAGTAATGCAGCGCGGATGGCGGTAGGTCAGTTGGCGTGACGGCGGCCTGTCGAACCGCAACCTCCACCCTGCCGTGACCGGTGGTGGCCTCCGCTTCGATCCGCGGCTCGCCGCCCCGAATGAGGATGAGCAGGCCCCGCTCGGCCCCTGCATGCTCCACCGCTATTCGCACGAGGTTCTCGATCAGCTTGGGGAGGACCATCTCACTCGAAAGTGCCTGCGAAGCTTTCACTACAGTCTCGATATCCAACTGCCCGACCGGCTGGCCAATCGTGGCCGAAGCGGTGGGAGTTCGTTCCTCCCGCAGCCGCGGGTAGCGTTCGTCGAGCTGCTTTACCTTGCCGGGGGCGCCCCAGCGGTCGTAGCAGTTCCGGGCGTTGCGGAGATGGACGTAACCGGCTGTTTCGAGACCACGCGCCAAGTAGTACTGCGCCGCCAACTCGTGTGCCAGGCCCTCGTTCTGAACGAAGCCTAGTTCACGCTCCAGGTGAATCGCCTGCTCGTACAGACGCTGGGCATCGGCGTCGCGTTTTTCGAGGCGGGCGATCTCCGCAGACACCAGCGCATACTTGTCGGCGAAAGTCGGCGGGTAGTTCTCGGCCCACTCGTAGAGTTGTTTTCGGTGCGCCCTCAGGAGTTCGTCCCACGCTAGCTGCTCATCGGCCGACGCGGTCTCATAGAGCGCGGACACCGCGAGCGCCGTGTAACAAAAATAGTCGAGTAGCTGGATCTGGGCAGCGGAGGCCCCAAGCAACTGCTTCGCCTTGTCGGCTGCTGCCAGTGCCTCGGCGTAATCGCCTGACAGGAACCGCGCCTTCAGTTTGAGAATCCAATACCAGCAAATCATCAAGTGCGTCCGGTCCCCTGTGAGCTGAGCCTCGAATGTCGCCTCGTCGAACTGCGCATCGCTGAAGGTGGAGAAGTTCACCGTCCGGCCCTGCATCATCGCGATGAAGCGTTGCTGGCTTACAATAATGTCCGCGGCGTCCCGGTACCTGGCTTTTCGGGCGAAGTCCAGCGCCATCTCCGACTCGCGCCAAACCAAGTCGAGTGGATCGTTCCGCAGAAGAAGGCCTGTGATAGATGAGAACATCCCGAAGCAGGCGAAGGTCGGATCACCCGTCTCAATCGCGGTGCGAAAGCTCGTCCGGTTGAAATCGATCGCGGTCCCGATGGGCTGCGTCCAGATGGCAACTAACGCCAATGAAGCGTAGACTTTTGGTTGACTTGCGATGAAGCCGTGCTTGAAGACAATGTCGAGCGCAAGCTTGGCGAAACGATAGCCCTCACCGTAACGGTTAAAGACCGATCCAAGCACAACTCCCCAAAAGCCATAGGCGGACGCGGAATCTCCGCTCGTACCGTGCTCGAGGCTGATCTTCACCGTGCGGCACACCTGCAAGCACCACAAACGGTGATCGGTAAAGTAGGCGGCGGGCAAAAGGACAGAGAACACCTGCATTGCAGCCAACAGTTCCGGATCGGTCATGAGCGGCAGATCGATCAGGCTCTCGATCGGGCGCCCCTTGAGGGTTTGCCAGACCGTCTCGTATTCAGCCTGGACCTGCTCCTGAGTGGGATATGCGGGCATGTCGATACCCAACCGGCGCAGGCACGTGAGCCCGGTGTACACAGCTTGCTGGTGTTCCGACTTCATGACATGGAGCTGGACCTTCAGATGATAGACGGCGGCCTCGTCGACTTTCGACGCCGCGCGCGGCAATAACTCCCCAAGCAGTTGTCCGGCTCTGTCGAAATGACCGGTCAGAAACTCGCACTCCGCGCGTTCGAGCCACAGGCTGAACGTCAACTGGTACTGGCGGCTCCAGTCACTTTCGTCCACGAGCGCCATGCCGGCCGCAAAATACGCGCCTGCTGACGCATAGGCCGCGGACGCTTTGGCCTTTCGACCCGCACTCAGGTCAATCGCGGCTACACGCACTTTCTCGTCGTGATCGCTCAGCAGTGCGGCGCCCCGATTCAGTTGGTTGGCGACATCGAACAGGTGTTCGGCGAGGCTGTCCGCCGTCACGCTCTCGAGCAGCGCCCGGCCAATCCGCAGGTGTGCTCCCGCCCGCTCGCTTTCGGGGATCAGCGCATAGGCCGCCTCCTGAATACGGTCGTGGAGGAAGGCATACGAATCCTCGAGGCGGAGAATCAGCCCGGCGCGGGCGGCATCCAGCAGTGTAGAGTGGATCTCCTCTTCGGATTGTCCGTAAACCACACTCAGTGTCGTAATCTCGACCACGTTCCCGAGACAGGCGAACTGCTGGAGAGCGGCCTGCGTCCTGCGGGACAATCGCTGGAGTTTCCCCACCATGAGATCCACTACATTGTCGGAGTAGCCCTTGGCGCGAATCTGGCCCACGTCCCAGATCCAGCCCGGTGCATCTTGGTCGAACCTGAGCAACCCTTGCTCGGCCAGCGCCGTGAGGAACTGGATTGCGAAGAAGGGATTGCCGCCGGTCTTCTCGTGGACCAACTGCGCCAAGAGAGCGGAAGCGCCCCGCTGGCAGCGGAGGGAATCGGAGACCAATCGACCCACATCGCCCGGCCCGAGTGGCGTCAGCACGATTTCTTGAATTTTCGCGCCGGCCTCGCGCATCGCAGCCAGCGTCCGCATGAGTGGATGAGACGAACTGACTTCGTTGTCGCGGTAGGCTCCGATCAGCAGCAGATGGCGCACGTCCGGATGGGTTAACAGGTCCTCGAGCAAATCGAGGGTTGCTGCGTCGAGCCATTGCAGATCGTCGAGGAACAACGCCAGCGGAAGTTCCGCACTGGCGAAGGCGCCCAGGAACCGCCGGAACACCAACTGGAAACGATTTCGCGCCTCTTGTGGTGGCAAGTCTGCAACCGGCGGTTGTTTGCCGATGAGGAACTCGATTTCGGGGATGAGGTTAATGATCAGTTGGCCATTCGGTCCCACCGCCTCCCGCAGTGTGTGCCGCCACTTGACGACTTCCGCTTCGCTGCTGACCAGGATCTGGCGGACGAGCATCTGGAAGGCCTGAGCGAGCGTGGAGTACGGTACGTCGCGCTTGTACTGGTCGAACTTGCCCGCGCCGAAAAGCCCGCGCGACAGCACAAGCACTTTATGCAGCTCGTTGACCACTGAGGATTTGCCGACGCCGGAATAACCGGAAACCAGCACCAGCTCGGCGGTTCCCTGCGCCACAACCCGATCGAACGCCGCCACCAGAGCATCGACCTCGCGCTCCCGTCCATACAGCTTCTCCGGGATCAGCAATCGGTCCGGCAGGTCGTCCGTGCCCAGAGGGAATGGATCGATGCGGCCATGCGACTGCCACTCCTCGAGGCACCGCCGAAGATCGGCTTCCAGGCCCGAGGCGGTCTGGTAACGCTCCTCCGCGTTCTTGGCCAGGAGCTTCATGATGATGGCAGAAAGCGACTCGGGGGCTTCGGCGCGATCGATAGGCGCGACAGGCTGGCGTGCGATGTGGCAGTGGACCCACTCCAAAGGGTCGGCGGCAGCAAACGGGAGCACGCCCGTAAGCATCTGGTACAACGTGACACCCAGAGAGTAGAGATCGCTGCGGGGATCAATCGAGCGGTTCATGCGGCCGGTCTGTTCGGGAGACATGTACGCCAGGGTACCGGCAACGATCTCCGGCGGCGCGGGCGCCTGGCGCTCGTGCGGCACGCGGGAGGCTATGCCAAAGCCGGTAAGCCATACGTTGCCGACGTCATCGGCGAGCACGTTTCCAGGCTTGATGTCTTTATGGATCAGGCCGCGCCGATGGACTTGACCAAGCGCCGTCGCCAGGCCAATCGCGAGGCGCAGAAAGCGGACCAGATCGAGTGGCTGCCCACTTTCCCGCTCAAGGACGTGGTCCAGGGGCTCGCCACCCGGGTCCTTAAGGATGAGAACCGTACGCCCTTCATGACGAGTTAACGCCAGAGGCATTGCTGCCCACGCAGGATCGAGCGCAGCCACGAGCGAATGTTCGTGTTCAAGCCGGCGGAGAACCTGAGGCGACGGCTGTTCTGTGGCGGGGGCGATAACCAGGATCGGCGATCGGTTGTCATGCTGCCGGCCGCGGTAAAGCGTGAACTCCGGGCCTTCCCGGAGGGGCTCCAGCACGTATTCGGTGGGCCCTGTCATCGAAGACATTCCCTCAGTTGGTGTTACCGTCATATTGGAGAATTGTATCGTTGGAGATGGCGGCGACCCTTGCCCCCGCAATGACTGCTTCGCTGGGGTCAATCACGCTGTGCGCCACCGAGGCGTGGGTGGATTGGGCGCGGAGAACACCAGTAAGAGAAGCAATCGACACAACGGCGAGTACGGCCGAGCGCAGGAAGGGAGTAACCAACTTTAGGGCCCCGGGTCGCCTAGTCGTAAGGGTAGACACGGCTTGGACCACCTTCGGGCGGCATCAACTCACGCAATCCACGGGGAAATCCGGGATGCTCGGACATTCTGTCCCAATCCAGGAGTATACCATTAATTTGCAAATTACGTGATGGACCGTTGGGACATTGTCGGGGCATTGTGTTGGGCATGAAGCTCCCAGTTTGTCTTTGTGTTACCTATCTCATAGCAAACATGCCCGAAATCCTCTGACTGACGCTGTCCGGCTGATGAGCCACTGGGGGCAACCGAACTGGCATTCGCCCTCTTCTTTGCGGCGGGCACCGCGATTGCCGCCTGGTTCGCCACCTCCAGCCCAAGACTTTCCTACTTTGGCTTGCAGATGGCGCTCGCGTTTTACTTCATCCATCTTCAGGATTTCCAGATCCAGACCGATCTCAGCATCGCGCGCGATCGGGTTATTGGCGTGCTCCTGGGCATTCTCGCCACGGGTTTCATTTTTGACCGTTTTGGGGCGAAGAGCGATGCGGATCTGATGAGGCGGCAATTCGTCGAGAACTTGCGCATGCTGTCACAACTCGCACTCTGCCTGGTTGAACGCGACAACGCGAAGGTCCTTCCGCGGATCAAGCGCCTTCGAAGCCAGCTCAATGAAAATTCTGTAAGTCTGGCTTCGCAGCTCGACGCCCTGCGAGTAGAATCTGAGTTTAGCGCCCGCCGCGAGGACGACCTTGCCGCGCGGGAGCACCTTAAGCGCGCTCAGCCAGCCTCGCGGTCGATTTTCGTATCGGAACTGGACCTTCTGCAACATCGTCAGCGGCGGGAAAGCGCCGTGGAGTTGACGCAGTAGCAAAATGAGGCGCTGGACCGTTTTCTAAACGAATACAGCGATGCCCTCCTGTATAACGCCGCGTGTGTCGCGCACGAACCCGCCACCGCCCCTGCACCCTTCGACGAGGCCTCTGCCCGGCGTGTGCTGCAGGGTTTCGAGAAACCCGTTTCGCCGTCCTCGACCACCATATTTGCCATCTGTCAGCAAATGATCACATCTCTGCTCTCGCTAAGCGGCGTTTGCCCCACCTGGTGACGAATCGCTGGCTTATGTGAGCAGAAATCGCGGGCGGAGTGCGAAGATCCGTTGTGGTGTTAGAACCGAATTCCGAAGTGCGAGGCTCTGTGGGAAGAAACCCCTCACCCGGCTCGCTACTCTCGCCACCCTCTCCCCAAGGGAGAGGGCTGAAATCCAACATGTTGACGCCCTCTCCCCTGGGGAGAGGGTGTCCCGCAGCCGGCGCAGTCATCAGCCGGGGCGGGACGGGTGAGGGGTTACTGCCGAAGAATCCAAACACCCGGTCCGTTCTCAGGGCTATCACGACTGGCCCTGCTGTGCAGTGTGCGGAGCATATCGTTGGGCAGCGCGTCGTGCGATGACATTGTGGATCGCGCCCCGCACCACGTGAGCGAGGTCGGTGTCAACGAAGGGTGGCGCGAGGAAATCGAAGGCGCCGGTTTGAATGGTCTCCACGTACAGACTCGTGTCCACGATCCGAGACACGACGATCACATTGACAGGTTCTGAGGCCTTCTCGGCTACTGCCAGGACATCCGCCCACGTGCCATCGGGCAGTTGCGTGTCCGTGAAGACCAGTTGGGCGGGATTCAGTCCAGTAAGCACTCGTCTGGCTTGCGCGTGCGATCCAGCGTGGAGGACGTGCATACCTTGCCGCTCTAAAGCGCCTTTAAGAGTGGCTAGCGTTTCAGAATTCTCGTGCACGAGCAGGGCCGTGATTCCCTCGGTCATTACAGTTCCCTCCGATTAGAGGCTTGCCCGGTCGATTCGATCCCCTTCCGCCTGCTCAACTGCTGCAAGCTCAGCACCGTGCACGCCGGATACCAATGCGCGGCCAGAGCGAAACAGTTCTGGTTGTCCTTCCCCACAGCAGTTTGAGCCGCTCCCATATTTTGAGTCCTGGAAGGGCGGGGCTTTAGCCCGCCGGTACGCAGCGCACGGTTGAAGGGGCCTTTAGGCCCTGAAGCAACGCGGTTTCAGGGGCTAAAGCCCCGAGGAGTGGCGTGTCCTCTGCGGTGGGGCTGAAGCCCCGCCCTTCCGACGTGAAGCCCCGCCCTTCCGACGCCAAACGAATAAGAACGCTTCCTTCTGCAAGTAAGCACCAGGCTCTTGCCCCTACGTTTCTCCTCAACTGTGCTACTCGACCGTGAAGAATACCAACCACCGTCGAAGCGCGGTTACCGTGCCTCGACGTTCGTCACTTGGCCAGGGTAGGCCGGTAAGATGGGCAGAGCAAGTCTCCTGTAGTCGGGCCGTAAGCACACTGTTTTCGGTTCTATCAACCGCGCCCGAGACTGAGTGATTAAGAGTGTCTGATGGAACTTCGCGTGCTTTCCATATCGGCGGGCTTTGACGAATCGAAAAGGAGCACGTCATGAAACCTACAGCCAACCGCGATGGCGTTCGCCGAACTGATGTCTTTCTGCCTCAACTGGTCAATGACAACCGCGAGGCACTTGAGGAACTTTTCTCGCGCTACCGGGGCCGACTATACAACACGGCGTTTCGGGTCCTGCGAAATCCCGAGGACGCTGAAGATGCGCTGCAAGACGGCTTACTCTCCGCTTTTCGCAAACTCGACACTTTCGAAGGCCGCTCCCAATTTTCCACCTGGCTCACACGCATCGTCTTCAACGCTGCTGCAATGCAGATGCGGCGAAGACGGCCCGAGGTGGTGACCTCGATCGATGACCAACCCGGGTCGGGCCAGGAACCCTGGGCGCACAGGATTCCCGACGATAGGACAAACCCAGAGGAGATTTACGCACAGCAGGAGCGCCGTCAAATCGTAAGGCAGTGTTTACAGAGTCTACCTCCACCCTGTAGACATGCGATGCGGCTTTGCATCGTTCAAGGGCTGAACATCCGAGAAGCGTCTGAGGCATTGGGAATACCGATCGGGACACTAAAATACCATCTCCACCGCGCCAAGCTCAGGTTCAGAGAGAGAGCGGCTGTGGCCAGTCCGTGGCAGGGCCGTCTTCTACGCGGATGCGGCGCGATCTCGACGACGATAGGTTAACCTTCCAACCTGTGGCCCGAGGGTTGCGCTCAACTCTTAGGTTGCCGCTTGCGCCTCCTCAACTCTTCGACTGTCCGACTTTCTGTCCTTGTGCTTTGTTTTCATAGACATTCCAGGTTCGTTCGTCTAAAACCAGCTTTCAGCAGTCAGCCTTCAGCTATCAGCCAAGTTGTTCCCCACCTTGGATAAGAAGAGGTCAGTCGTGGTTGATTCCTGCGCCGGTCCTTTGTTTTCATAGACATTCTCGCTTTGTTCCGTCGAATTCAAGTCAAGCAGTTGAGAGTCGAGAGTTGAAAGTCGAAGAGTGACAACCCGTAGACATCTCCTCGCCTGACCTCATGATCTGGCTTCACAACTCCTCGACTTCTTGACTTCTCAACTCCTCGACTGTTTGTTTTCATAGACATTCTCGCTTTGTTCCGCCGGTTTTGGTGTAGCGCGGACCGCCGTGCTTGCGGTCCGCGGCCTGCCCCAGCGGATCATGCGAAGAGCCGCAGACCGCAGAACCGGCGGTCTGCGCGACCAGACGTTTTGTACTTATCCTTTGTTTTCATAGACATTCTCGCTTTGTTCCCCGATTTTGGAAGGCGTAGCGCGGAGGTAGCCGCAGTCTGGCTTCCTCCGCGGCCTTTCGGCCGAACGCGCCTTCCGGATCGCGTGAGCGGGAGCGAAGAACCGCGGAGGAACGCTAAGAACGCGTACCTCCGCGCTACCTCGACTTCTTGGCTGTACTTGGAGGCACAATCCACAGGCAGGGACTACGGAAGAAAACAGAAGAGGACTTTCTGGCATAGCGTACGTGGCAGGGCCTGAGCGCCTTGTCGGGCCTTACTACTACATTCTAACCCATGATATCCCATTTGTCAAGTGCCAAAGAAGTTAACCACCCCGATGGCACCTCGGCCTTGGACACGGCCGGACTATAAGCCTACAGGGACGCATACATCGCGACAAAAGCATCGCGACGTATGCGCCACCCGCGTAATAGAGTTGGTCATCGTCGTAGAGTGCGTAAACACCCTGGCGCCGGGCAACGTATTCGCGAATGATATCCTGGTAATCCTCCAAAACATCACCGCTGATGTTCTCCAGATGCTGACAAACCAGTTGGGGAGTCTTGGGCATGGCTTTGCGGGAGAAGGGACTTCAACCTTCGGAGATTATCCAAGTAACTTACGCGGTATCGACCAAAGGGATGGGACATGGACGTTGGGGTTTCACACCACGCTTTCACGTCCCATCCGGCTTCGATCAGGTCCGATGTCGCAAAGAGAAACTCTAACGTGTTTGTGAAGAAGTTACAGACCTCAAGGTGGTTGCCATACTCGAACCGAGCCTCGCCACCGTGGACATAATAGTTCCGGCAATTCACAGCCTCATCGGTTACGGTCGTGAGCTCCGGGAAGCGATCCCCCACCGCACCGATTGAAAGCTTGGCCCTGTGACGGATTTTGTTCTTGAGCGTGCTCTTCCCAATCCGGCCAAGGGCATTCAGGATGCTCTCACGCTCCGGACTCGCGGGAAGCGCCTTGAAGATCTCCTTGCACCTTGCTTTCGCAGATGTCAGCTCTTCAGAGAGCTCTACCCTACGTGGGACTGCAGAGTCCGGAAGGATGTCGAAGATGTTTGCCGCACCGACCAGCCGGTCAACGCTGTAGCGATGCTGCCCCTTGAAACAGTTCGAGAACCTTAGGCGGGCGTCACGCCAGCTTTCCTCTCGACTCAGCCAATTGCTAAGAACATGCGCGAATTGATCCGGTTGCATACCACCATTTACAAGAATGTCGGCAGGCTGCGGGCTCTCGCCGCTGCCCCCCTCACGTTTTGGCGGCATACTCCAATACACGTCAAGTATGCAAGGCATCTCGTTTTCAGACGGGACACGCAGTTCGAGGCGGAGCAAATTCTGGGGACGGCCCACGACCACTTCCAAGAACCTGATGAGCGCTAGTGCGCAGTCTATGGCGTCGTCGAAGGAACGAGGGACCTTGAACGTGATCCCCGTAAAGATCTTGCTCTCTACGGACACGCCATGAGGGCCACCTAGGCTATGTGAGGTATGATGCGCCGCGTGGATCTTCCCTAGCACTGTTTCAACCGCAACTATCTCGTGTCTCCCCGTGAAGTACAAAATCGCCGGGTCAGGACCTACCCGAATCTCGCGAGGCGGGCCCGGCCATTTCTGACGTTCGCGGCGAACGGCACCAACAACCTCCCCGATCAGGGGGCGCGCGTCAATCAGGGTTCCGAAGGCGTCGAAGTCATAAAAGAGAGTGCTCGCATCGTCAACGAGAAACCGGACTTCAGTAATCACCTTCTCGTCACTGGTAATCTGGCGATCGCCGTGAACGACGAAATGGGGGAAAATGTCTGCAAAGTAGTACCCCTCGGTGCCGTTCCTGACGTTGCTTGGAAGCGGTGTGGTTAGACAGTGCAGCAGCGTGACTTTTGTGAGATCGTGAAGAGTTCCCTTGAGGCATCCACCTTCTATCGGGTACGTATCAAAATACGCGCTGTCCCTAAGTCGGAGGGATGTACGCCGTCCGGCATAGGTAAGCTCGCCGTAGACGGTCCTGTCGGCCGAAACCGTGAACATCCCGGCTCGTCTGGATTGTCTTGACTTATCCAGCATATCGAAGCCTTACACTTATCTCAGCCCCTGGCCGCTTCGAAACTCGCTGCTGAGCAAGTTCCCGTGATTCCTCCACAGTACCGTCATAAGGCGGGAAGAGATTTCACTATCGTCACCGTTTCGAGACTTGCGTAAATCACCTGGCCCACCAGGCGCACTATGTACTCGGGATCGTCGGCGCGGTTGGGGTCGGAGCGGATGCCGCTGTGCTTGTCTTCCGTCACCTGGTATTGGTCGATCACCCACTCGAGCGCGCTGCGATTGCCCAGGCGGTATTCGAACGTCTCGGGCGGTATGCCGCCCAGTGTTAAGGAATCGTTCACTTTGAGCGAACGGTGGTCCTTTGAGAGCCGCATTTTATCTTCGACGCGGTAGGAGAGCGGGATTGTAGCGCCGACCTTCAGGTCGGCACTCTGTAGGGCCGAGCGGCGCTCGGCCTTTTGTAGAGGCGGCTTTACGCCGCCATGGCGAGGTAAACTCGCCGCTACGTCCGTTCCCAAAAAGCCCGAAGATGTCTCAATGAATTTTAACGGCCACGGTTCGACCTTCTCATAATCAATGTGCAGCCGGGCCAGCTCCTCTCCGGCTTTCGAGAATCCCCAGAAGTCGTTTGCAAGCGGAATGCGCGGCAGTTCGCGCTTCAGGTTTTCGGCGTATCTCGAGCGGTAATCGGGATGGTGCAGAATCCCGTAGACGTAATTGAAGATGCCCCACTTGGTGATTTGCTTGTCCTTGTAACGCTCGCAAAAATGTTCCAGCGCCCAGTCGGTGATGTTCTCCCGACGGTTTGTACCGTCTTCGTTGTAAGTGTAAAAAGGGAAGCATTGGCCTGGCCGTCCGCCAGGGGCATGGCTGGGTATGATGTCTGCCATTAAAGCTGAAAAGGGCATCTGTGAATCGATTGTGCAGCAGATCAATCGATTCTCATTTTCGCTCGCTCGATTCGGGAGAATTTGGGGGATGCCGTAGACCTCTTCGTTCAAGACTCTGTCGAAGAACAGCTTCCGCTTGCAGTAGGCACGGTAAAGGGATGTGCGGAGTTTCGTTTCGTCAAAAACCGCGGAGTGGCCTCTTTGAAGGTCCGCCTTTAGGTCGCGGCTCCACTTTATCCTCTCGTACCGGACAAAGTCATCGACCGGTTGCTTTCCAGCAGAGCGCTTGTGCCGGTCAACCTCGCTATTGTAGTCCTCCACAAACTGTTGAACTCGCTTAACGAGGACATCTTCCTGAAAGTCGTAAACCACATCATCGCGATTCGTTTTGACGCCTACCGAGAAGAACCTGAAGATCTTGTCCTCAGAAGCCGCCTCACCCGCCTTCGATGCCCTTGTTGCGAGGGGCATGAATTCAGCATATTCATCGGCGTGCTCAAGGGCAATCCAGTTGTGACGACCGTCCGGAAATATGGCCATCCAGTCAACACTGCTAACTGACGTGCTATTTCTCAGCCACGTGAGCTTCTCTACCTTTCGCCAGTTCTCAGGAACGCGGCGGTACAGCAGTTTCGTATTGTCTCGCCCGCCTCTTCGCACGGCGATCGTGATGCCAACACCGACCTGGATTCCGAAAACGTTATGTGTGGTTCCACTTAGCTTGGGGTTGCGCCGCACGTTGCCGTGCAGATCCACGTGATAGATCTCGCTGAAATCTTCAAGCAAATGCTTGCGCATCCCGTCAAAAGCATGCTGGTCCACGAAGCTATCGTTGGAAACAAAGCAAACTATTCCCTCCCGTCCTTGCAGGCGGTCCGTGGCCCAACGGAAGAATTTGACATAGGGATCAGATAGTGCCCCTTTATTACTAGCTGTCGAGTTCCTGGCGTACGTCTCAGCCACCCGCCGGTCAATCACCTCGTACTTGCGGTTCTTGTTGTTGTCGTTTTCGTTTTGCTGGTTCATGTTGTATGGCGGGTTACCGATGACTACCGTGATCGGCGCGCGGCGCTGGCGGTCCACGCGCTCCGCGTTCTTCTCTGTCATGTACATGTGAAGTTGCTGACGCTCTGCTAAGTCGAGCGTGTCCACGAAGCACAGCCCTTCGAACGGCTCATAGCTGCCGGTAAATTCGTAATAGGCATGTTCGATATTGAGCGAAGCAATGTAATAGGGCAGCAGCATCACTTCGTTGGCGAAAAGCTGCTCGCGGTAAACGCGAGGCAAATCGCGGCGGGGCATGCGACGCAGCAGGTTCACGATAAAGTTGCCGGTGCCCGTGCACGGGTCGATGATGAAGACGTCGGGGCTCGAAAGGCTCTTGCCAAATTCCTTTTCAAGCACCTCGGCCACGCTCGCGCACATAAAGTTCACGATTTCCTGCGGCGTATAAACAATGCCCATCGTGTCAGCCAGCTTCACCGAGTAGCCCTGGAAGAAGCGCTCGTAAACGGTGTTCAGGAAGTGCTGCTTTTCGCTGAAGTCGGGCAGCAAGCGCGCGGCGCCCTCGATGGCGCGGTAGAATCGGTCCAGGCTCTTCAGATACTCGGTGCGGTCAAAGCTCTTGCTCACCAGGGCTTCGATAACGCGCTCCACTTCCGCCGCGATGGCGTTGCGCTTGACGAATTCCGGGTTGTTGAAGACGGTGCGGAACAGGCGCTCGGTGAGCAGGTGCTGCACCAGCATCTCATCCACGGCCTCGACGCGGATATTGGGATTGAGCGCGGTACGGCAAAGCTCAAAGAACTTCTCGAAGGCGGCCTGGAATGGCGGGTTATCCCTGTGCGCGTGCTGAATCTTCTCCACTAAGCCGCGCGCCAGTTCAGGCACGCGCTCCTTGAATTCGTCCACCGCCTCTTCAAAACCCTCGATGTCCGGCTCGGTGTAGGAGAAGAATTGGTTGAGAAGCGCGGCCAGCTCTTTGGGATTGCCAAGAGCGTACGGTCCGTTGACCTTCTGCTTGCTCTGAAACAGGACGCCGGTTTGGGTATCCTCAAAGATGATGTTGGAGAGGGGGTAGCCGCGCGCGATCTTTTTCTTGATTTCGGTGTCAAGATCGTCCTGCGTATCCTTGGCTTCCCAATAGCCGCGCGGCAGGCTGTTGCGGTCTCG
>JBEKLY010000122.1:0-25524 GCA_050010015.1 Terriglobia bacterium | reverse complement strand
GCTACTCCCTGTCGGCCCTCCGGGCCTGAATTTAGTGGCGAACGAGACCCAAATTGCCACCACTTGACCAGTTGAGGCGTTAAGTGAACGCTTATGGGGCTTGCCCTACCCTCGTCGGGGCCTGCAGAAATGTGGGGACGGCAAGCCGTCCCCCTACGGCGGGGCGGTTATCGACGGGCTCGGACGTTGTCAACTCCGGTTGTCACGGCCGCATCGGATACAATAGAGGCTCCTATGCCGATCATCCGGGTGCTGAGTTTGCTTGTGGTTTGTGTTACCGCTGCAGCGGGTCAGGAACCCAACCCGGCTCAGAAGTCGAATCCCCAATCCTCAGACGTCTGCACTGTGGAGGGGATTGTTGTAAAGTCCACCACCGGCGAAGGCATAAAAAGAGTGACGGTTCAACTTACACCTCTGAGGGGAGGCCAACAATCACACTCAACGGTCACAGAGAGTAACGGCCGGTTCGTAATTCGCGACATTGCGCCAGGCCGATACGCGATCTATGCATCGGGGAACGGATACGTAGAGCAGGCCGCCGAGAACGGCAAAGCAGGCTCCCAAACGAGAATCCTCAACCTCTCGCCAGGGGAGTACGCCCGCGGACTTGCTTTCCGCCTGGTGCCTCCGGGGGTCATCACGGGGACCGTCTTCGACGAAGATGGCCAACCTGTGATGTCGGCACAAGTCAGGGCGATGCGCGTGAGCGGCTCCGGCGCTCACCGGTCGGTCGGGGAATCGGGCTCCGAGCAGACCAATGACCTCGGCGAGTACCGCATCTGGGGACTACAGCGAGGGAAGTATCTGGTGGCCGCAACCTATCAGCCCCCGGAATTCAGCCCGGCTCAGCCCACCGAGCAGGTCTACTTGCCCACCTTTCATCCCAGCACCGCGGATTCCTCGCAAGCCACCGTGGTCGAGGTTGAGCCCGGCTCCGAAACTTCCGGCGTCGATGTAGACCTCCGTCAGGCGCACGCTGTCGTGGTGCGGGGGCGCGTCACGGTGGATGCCCCTCTGAAAACGCTGAGGGGCATTATGGTTTCGCTCATACCGCGTTCCGCCGAGGGGAACTACTCCTTCTCGAATTACGGAAACTACGCCAGCCCGGTGCAGGACGACTCCGGCGACTTCGAGATTCGCGCCGTTCCGCCCGGGCCGTATAACGTCGTCGCCTTTTGGAATGATGGCAGGCGGCAACTCGGCGCGAAGGTCCCGGTCGATGTCAGTAGCGCCAACCTTGATGATCTCACCGTGCTGTTGGCCAGCCCCATGACGATCGCGGGCAGGTTCCGCGTCGAAGGCGGCGGCCAAATCGATTTCGCACGCTTGGGCCTGCTGTTGCAATCCACGGACAACACGACAGGCAGCGACAGCGCGAGCATTAAATCGGATGGAACCTTCGTAATTCCGAGCGTGTTCGACGGAAACTATCGAGTGCGCGTCTTCGGGTTTCCAGAGGAATATTACGTCAAATCGGCGCAGCAAGGGAGAACCGAGGTGCTGCTTTCCGGGCTGACCGTCGGCCGCAGCCAATCTCTGTCCCCGCTGGAGATCACACTCTCCCCTGATGGCGGGCGCGTGGACGGCACCGTGGTGCGCGGCCAGAACCCCGTTGGGGGAGCGATAGTTGTGTTGGTACCCGACCCGCCCTATCGAGACCAAGACCAAATGTATAGCATGAAGACTGCCGACGGTCTGGGCCGGTTCTCGCTGTTGGGTTTGCCGCCGGGAGACTACAAGCTGTTCGCCTGGGAGTTCGTGCCAGGAACTAACTACATTGATCCTGACTTTTTCGAAGCTTTTGAGGCGCGCGGCACACGAGTCCGCATCGAGGAAAAGCAACCGCAGATGGTCCAATTGGAGGCGATCGCGGCGGAGGAGCAACTGCACTGATCGGGAGATCAGTTGATCGGGTGATCGGATGATCGGGAGATCGGTTGAACAACCCTGACCCGAGGCGAAGACTGCCGGTGTTATAATTCCGAATCTGAGGCTTGTTTCATCGTCGCGGTCCAGAAGTAGGTTTCGTCTCTGGACTTTCGACTGTCTACTCTCGACTCTCAACTTCTCGACTGTCAGCCTGAGGCCTTTATGCAAGTTGCACTTCTCTGGACCGCCCTGGCTCTTTATGGGTTAGGGACACTTCTGCTCATCCCTTCGGTCGTCAACCGCCGGCCCACGATTTCCTCTGCTTCCCTCGGGGCACTGGGGCTGGGCTTGCTGGCCCACGCCGGGGCCATCGTATGGGAGGCGGCGCGCATACACCGCTTGCCGGTGACGGATGTCCGCAGCACCATGTCCTTTTACGCATTCCTGGTGACCCTGGCGTTCTTCTTTCTTTACCTGCGTTATCGCCTTACTTCTCTTGGCCTTTTCATGCTGCCGTTTGTATTTGTGCTGACGCTGATTTCGGCGTTCCGTCCGGAGCGGCCTTTTGATTTGTCGGCGTTCCGGGGCGGCTGGCTGGCCGTTCATATCGGCTCGATAATTCTGGGCTACACAGGTCTTTTCCTCACTTTTGTTGCGGCGGTCATGTACCTGATGCAGGAGAAGGAGCTGAAATCGAGGATTCCCCGGGCGTTCTATTACCGTCTGCCGTCACTGGAACTCTGCGATGAGCTTTACTACCGATCGTTGTTATTCGGCCTTCCCCTCTTGACCGTCGGGATTCTGACCGGCTTCGTCTGGGCCAGCCGCACCTGGAAAGGCCCCTGGGAATTCGACCCGAAAATCCTGGCTTCCCTTCTGACTTGGTTGATATACCTCGTGCTCTTTTCCACGCGCGTGAGCGGCAGCTGGCGAGGCCGCCGGGCTGCCTATATTGCGATCTTCGGTTTTGCCGCCATCATGGTGACTTTCCTGGGCGCGAGCCTGCTCAGTGGACCGCATGGCTATGTGCCCACGCTTCGGCAGGGACCGTAGGGGGAGAGGGCAGTGGGCAAGTCGGCAGTCGGCAGTCGGCAGTGGGCAGCGGGAAGTCGGCAATACGCAGTCGGCCGCGGGCAGTCGGCAGCGGGCTGTTGGCCGCTGGCAATTGGCCGTTGGCAAGCGGTGGATTTTGGGATTTCGGGCAGGGGATTTTGAGTTTGAAATCTGAAATCTCAAATTTGAAATTCTTCGCATGAATTTAGCTCTCATCGGCATCAATCATCGCACCGCGTCCGTCGAGGTCCGCGAACGGATGCACATCCCTGAATCGCGTCTCGCGCAGGCGGTGTCCGACCTGATGCATCGCCAGGGCATCCGCGAAGGGCTGATTCTTTCCACCTGCAACCGTATCGAAATCGTGACCTCGTCTGAAGACAGCGTCAATGCCGATCCCATCATGCAGCAATTCCTGGCCGACCACCACCAATTCGACCTTGGCCCCTACGAGCGATTCTTTTACCGCTACCAGCAGCAGGAAGTCGTGCGCCACCTCTTCCGCGTGGCCGCAAGTCTCGATTCGATGATCGTGGGAGAGCCTCAAATCCTCGGCCAGATCAAGCGCGCTTACGCGCTGGCGCGTGAAGCGGGCGGGTTGAACGGCAACCTTCAGGAGATTGTCAACCAGGCGCTGGCTGTGGCACGCCGCGTGCGACGCGAGACGGCGCTTGGCAGCGCCGCCGTTTCTGTCTCCTACGCCGCGGTCGAATTGGCCAAGAAGATTTTCGGCAGTCTCGAAGGCAAGTGCATTTTTGTGGTGGGCGCGGGCAAGATGAGCGAGCTTGCCGCCAAGCACCTCATTAGCAGCGGGGCCAGCGCCATCTACGTCACCAATCGCACTTACGAGCGCGCCGTACAGTTGGCGGCGGCCTTTAGCGGCACCGCAGTCCCGTTCGAGGAGCTCTTCGAACAGCTGCCGAAAGCTGACATCGTCATCAGCTCCACAGGAGCCCCAGGTTACGTCATCACCAAGGACCACGCCGCCAAAATCCTGGCTGCGCGCCGGAACCGGCCGGTGTTTTTCGTGGATATCGCTGTCCCTCGCGATGTCGACCCCGAGGTTAACGAACTGGATAATGCGTTCGTCTACGATATCGACGACCTGGGACAAGTGGTGGAGGCCAACAAGCGGCAGCGAGCGCGAGAGGCCGTTTGGGCCGAGGAGATTGTAACGGAGGAAGTGCAGAAGACCATGCGCCGGCTCGCTTCGCGTGACCTTGTGCCCACCATCGTGGCGCTCGAGGACCGGCTGGACGCCATCCGCGCCGGTGAAATCGAACGATACAACAGCCGCCTGGGTAATCTGACCCCGGAACAACGTCAGGCTGTCGATGCCCTCACGCGCGGAATCATGAACAAGATTCTGCACGGACCCATCACAGAACTTAAGAGCGGCGCGGGCCAGCCCGAACAAGTGGATCTGGTGAAGTTCGTCCGAAAGGTCTTCGGGCTTAAGAGCAGTGACGAGTGAAAAGCAGGAGTCAGAAGTCAGGAGTCAGAAGTCAGGAGTCAGAAGTCAGGAGACAGAATTCAGCAACCCCGCCACGGGTACCGGGTCTGTCACAGCCTGATTCCGCTCGCTGCGAATGAGGGGTGGTTCACAACTCCTATTTTCTTGCTTAGTAACGAGGTGTTGTTCTTACTCCTGACTCCTGACTCCTGACTCCTGGATCCTGACTTATGAACATTGCGATTGGTTCTCGCGGCAGTCAATTGGCGCTTTGGCAGGCCAACTGGGTAAAGGACCAGCTCACGTCGGCCGGCCACGAGGTCTCCATTGAAATCATCCGCACGAGCGGCGACAAGCTGCAAAGTTATGCGCCCACTGAACCGCTCCTTGCCTCGCTCGCTCAAATAGTCGCTGAAGCGGGAACCAAAGGCTTGTTCATCAAAGAAATCGAGGAGGCCTTGCTGTCCGGCCAAGTGGACCTCGCGGTGCACAGTCTCAAAGATCTTCCCACCGCTTTACCGAATGGCCTGATTCTGGCTGCAGTTCCGCCTCGCGAAGATGCTCGTGACGTGCTCATTTCTGCCGGCTCGATCGCTTTCGAACAGCTTCCGCCCGGCGCGTGCCTGGGCACCAGCAGCCCCCGCCGGCAGGCACAGGTCCGTTGGCTCCGGCCGGACCTGAAACCGGTCCCCGTGCGTGGCAACTTGACCACGCGCCTCCGCAAACTTGAAAGCGGCGAATACGGCGCGCTGGTTCTGGCGGCGGCGGGAATCCACCGGCTTGGCCTGCGCGACCGCATCACCGCCTATTTCAGCTTCGAGCAAATCTGCCCCGCCGTTGGGCAAGGCGCGTTGGCGATTGAGATCCGGCAGAGCGACGTGGAACTGGCGCGCGCGGTCGCGCCGCTCGATGACCCTCTGACACACCTGGCCGTCCGTGCCGAACGCGCCATGTTGCTGCGACTGGGAGGAGGGTGCCAGGTTCCGATTGCCGCCCACGCGAACTTCGAGGAAGGGCAGTTGCACTTACGGGGGGTCGTTGCCGCCACCGACGGAAGCCGCTTGATTCGAGCCGCCGCACGCGGTCCCGAGGGAAACCCCGAAGGCCTGGGAGCTGCGGTGGCCGAGGAGCTGCTCGGAAAAGGCGCAGGAGAGATCCTATCCATCGGGAGATCAGATGATCGGGTGATCGGGTGAACAAAAGTGAGCGAGTGGTTGATCAGATGACCGAAAGACCTAGCGAAGACGAACAGAAGCCTCAGGCGGCATCCGGGCAACTTGGCAGCGGCGATGCCTCCGATCCTCGGCTCACCCGATCACCCGATCTCCCGATCTCCCGATCTCCCGATCACGCACAGCCACTTTCAGGCAAGCGAATCGCCATTACCCGCACCCGCGAGCAGGCGGGCGTGTTAAGGGATCAGTTAACAGCGCTGGGCGCTGAGGTCATTGAAATAGCGACCATCGAAATTCGCGATCCCGCGTCCTGGGAGCCCCTCGATTCGGCCATCCGGCGCCTCGGGGAGTTCGATTACCTGCTCCTGACCTCCGCGAACGGGGTGCGCAGTTTTTTTCGCCGGCTGAAAGCGTGCGGGCGAGATGTGCGCGACCTGAAGGGCGTGAGTATCGGCGCCATCGGCCCCGCCACCGCGGCTGAATTATTAAAGAGCGGCGCAAAAGCCGACGTGGTGCCTCACGAATACACAGCAGAAGGTTTGCTCGAAGCGCTCGGCAATCGCGACCTCCACGGTAAAGCCTTTCTGATCCCTCGCGCCAAAGTGGCTCGCGACATACTTCCGCGCGTGCTGACCGAAAAGGGCGCGCATGTGGAAGTCGTCGAAGCTTACGAGACCTTTGTTCCCAAGCTTCCCCCCGGCGAACTCGAGCGCCTGCTTTCCCCGGCCCCGGATGTAATTACGTTCACCAGTTCATCAACCGTGTCTAACTTCGCTAAACTCGCGGGCGAACAAAGAGTGAGCGAATTGCTCGGCGGCGTCGCTATCGCCTCGATTGGGCCGATCACGTCGAAAACAGTCACAACGCTAGGACTCGTTGTAACGATAGAAGCAACGGAATCCACAATTCCTGCGTTGGTTCGAGCCATCGAAGGATATTTCAGAAGTCTGAAGGCAGCCGATTGAAAAGACCAAACCGCTTTGCTCGGTGTCTCCGTCCCTCCGTGGTGAAAAAAACACTTATGATTGTGATAAAAATTTGCCATCTTGACAAAATAGTACTGATTGAGGCATATTATCTCTTCGAGCGCTAGCCGGTGATTTGAGCAAACCCCGCGGGCCCAAGTCGAAATGAAGATCTGCTGCCAAAACGCGTGCATCTGTTGTTGCCACATCCACGTGTCGTCTGGCGGTGGGGCGCGCATGAAGTAAGAGCCTGATAACCCAAGATTGGGAGGTCAAAGCCCACTCGCCAGACGACGGCGGGTGGGCTTTTTTGTTTTCGGGGCATACCGGAGAAGGAAAGGAGTAAGGAATGGCCACGATTGGCCAGGAAACGAAAACCCAGCGTGCCGAGCGGCTCAAGCGGGAGAAGAACGCCTGGGAGCGGCTTGACGAAATCCGCGAGTTTGCCCGCAACGGGTACGAGTCAATCCCCGCAGAATGGCTCAGCACCTACTTCCGCCCCTGGGGCGTCTACACTCAGGGCGATGGTGCAGGTGTGGTGGGCGGCAAGGGCGGCGAAGGGAAGGCTGTACCGTACTTCATGGTGCGGATTCGCATATCCAACGGCCTGTTGACGTCGCAGCAGGTCCGGGCCATCGCGGAGGCTTCCGAGCGCTACGCACGCGGCTTGGCGGACCTCACGGTGCGGCAGAACGTGCAACTGCACTGGGTGAGCATCGAGTCGCTCCCGGACATGCTGGAAATGCTGTGGCGGGCGGGGCTCACCACCAAGGGCTCTTGTGGCGATGACGCCCGAAACATTACAGGCTGCCCGCTGGCCGGGATCGACGGAGATGAGGTGTGCGACGCCTCGCCCCTGGTGATGGAAGCCACGCGCCTGCTGGTCGGGAGTTCGGAGTACTACAATCTGCCGCGTAAATTCAAGGTCTGCATCACTGGCTGCCGAGTGTGGTGTTCCTATCCTGAAATCAATGATGTCGGTTTAACGGCTACAACCCGCAACTTGAACGGGCGTCCCGAAGTCGGCTTTTCGCTTCGCGTCGGAGGCGGACTTTCGTCTGAGCCTGCCTTTGCCCAGCGCCTGGACGCGTTTGTGCGCTGGAACCAGGTAATCCCTGTGATACAAGGCGTGACCGAGATCTTTCGCGACGCCGGCGAGTTGCGTGAGAATCGGGAGCGCGCGCGTTTGAAGTATCTCTTCTTGCGCCACGGCTGGACCAAGGCAAGTTTCCAGGCGGAACTCGAGCGCCGCATTGGCTTCAAGCTGGATCCGATGGTGGAAGAAAAGCCCCCCGCTGACGTCTATCGCGACCACGTTGGGATTCACCCCCAGAAGCAGCCTGGCTACAGCTACGTTGGCGCGGAAGTGCTGCGCGGCCGCATCAGAGCCGAACAGCTACGCGCCGCTGCCGAGCTTGCGGACCGTTTTGCTTCCGGCGAACTGCGAACCACCAACATGCAGAATCTGCTGATCGCCAATGTCCCCGACCCTCGAGCTGCCGAGTTGGCGCGAGAGTTGGACGCCATAGGTTTGCATCCGGGCGGGTCAAGCTTCGCGCGGGGCGCCGTCGCCTGCACGGGCACGGAGTTCTGCAAACTCGCTATAACAGAAACTAAGAGCTTCACGCGCTGGCTGGTCGAGGAACTCGAGGAGCGCTTGCCGCAGTTCGATCAGCCGTTGCGGCTCCACGTCACCGGCTGTCCCAACAGTTGCGGCCAGCACTGGATTGCCGACTTAGGCATCGAGGGCAAAAAGATGAAGGTGGACAATAAGCTGACGGATGCCTATTATTTCTGTGTCGGAGGGTCTGTGGGTAGCCATCAGGCCTTCGCGCGCCCCACCGGCTATCGCTGCACGGCAATCGAGGTTCCGGACGCCATCGAACGCCTGCTTCGTGTATATCTCGAGAGGCGCCTTTCTGGCGAAAACCTGCGCCAGTTTTTCGCTCGCTACAGTGACGAGGGGCTTCGCACCTTTCTGGCCGGCAGCGAGGTAGTGCCCGTGACCCGCGATCCCTCGCCCGGACGCGTCCCGCATGGCGTCGAAGGATAATCGGGCGGGGTCGGCGCAGGCCGTCGCCCTCGAGGTATCAAAGTGGGAGAGACTACCAACCGTGCTTGAATTCTTGATAGGAACCGCGGGTGGAGTGCTCATTGGCTCCACGGGCGCAGGCCTGGGGCTGATCGTGACGCCTCTGCTGATTCTGGCCGGCTACAGTCCCGCCGTTGCTGTGGGGACGGGGTTGGGCGTCTCCGTGGTGTCAAAGCTGTTCGGCGCCGCCGTGCACGAACGTCTCGGCCACTGGCCGGGAGGGGGCGTCTGGACACTGCTGGCCGGAGGGGCTGCGGGCGTGGCACTGGCATGGTGCTTTGCCTCTGCCGTGTTGCTGCCCAGCCACATCGATTTCAATATCTGGCTGAAGCGGGCGCTTGCCGTCATGCTTATACTGGCTGCGCTCGCGATGCTCAAGATTAATCGCGCTCGAGGCCGGCGCCTTACGAGAGATGGCAGGAGCCGGGTTTTGTTGTTTCCTATCGGGTTCGTTGTTGGCACTCTTCAGGCGCTCACTTCAGCCGGCTCAGGAAGTCTGCTCACCCCTATTTTGGCCTCGACGACAGACTGGGAAGTGCCTCAAATGGCGGCGGTGAGCAACCTTTTTGGGGCGGCGGTGGGTGCCTTAAGCGTCGGGTTCTACTTCAAGCTCGGAGAATTCAATTCGGTACTCTTCGGCAAGGTTCTCCTGGGCTTGCTGCCAGGCGTGCTGTTGGGGAGCCTTTTATCGCGCTGGATTTCGCGCCACTGGTTCGTACGCGGCATCGCCGCTGCAACTACCGTCATCGGTGTGCGGCTGCTGTTCGCATAAGACACGAGGTGTAGCGCCGGCCCGCGGGTCGGCAATGGCGCCTCGAAATGACTCTACATCGAATGGAGGAAATGAATGAGTAATACTCTTGAAGAAGTCGGCTTGACCCAAGCGGAGGCGGAGGCTTCAAGCGCTGCCGAGCTGGTGAGTTTTGCCCTGGAACGATTCAGCCCACGAGTTGCCATTGCATCGAGTTTCGGAGCTGAAGATGTCGTATTGATTCACCTCGCCGCCCAAGCGGGTCGAGACTTCCGCGTTTTCACGTTGGATACCGACTTCCTGTTTCGCGAAACATATGAGCTGATTGATGACATTGAGCGTCGTTATAAAATCAAGGTGGAGCGGACGAGGCCCCGCCTCTCACCTGAGGAGCAGGCTGCATCGTTCGGTGAAGCGCTTTGGAGCCGTCAGCCCGACCGGTGCTGCAACATCCGCAAGGTCGAGCCGCTCACCCACAAGCTCGGGGAACTCGACGCCTGGGTCACAGGCATCCGTCGCGACCAGGCTCCGACCCGCGCCAATGCGCGCAAACTCGAGTGGGATGCTAAGTTTGGATTGATCAAATTCAACCCCCTGGCCGACTGGAAATGGGACGATGTCTGGGACTACATCCGGTCGCACGACATTCCTTACAATCCTCTTCACGACCAGGGCTATCCGAGCATCGGCTGCACCCATTGTACACGCCCTGTGCAGGCGGGGGAGGACCCCCGGGCCGGGCGCTGGTCAGGCTTCGCGAAAACCGAATGCGGTCTGCACGCGGCGAAGTAGGCGGCAGGGAGCATGGAGTCGCAGCGCCGGCCTTTAGAGCCTGCCCTGAGCGGAGCGAAGGGTCGGCATCGAGGCAATGCTGACCTAAAGGTCAGCGCTACGTCCCATCAGCCGATGGACCGTCCACAGCTCTATGGAGTTGAAATGAGCCTCTTCCCAATGTTCTTGAAACTCTCGAACCGCCCGTGTCTGGTGGTGGGCGCGGGCCGGGTAGGCGAGGCAAAGATTGAGGGTCTGTTGGCGGCGGGAGCGGCTGTCAAGGCCGTAGCTCCCGAGGCGACAGTAACCGTATTGCAATGGGCTCGTGCCGGCAAGATCGACTGGCAGGCGCGCCGCTTCGAGCCTACCGACCTCAGCGGCAAGTTTCTTGTTGTGGTGGCGACACCGTCACGCGAATTGAATGACACGATCTACCACGAAGCGCAACGGCACGGCGTTTTGTGCAACGTAGTCGACGATCCCCCCAGATGTGACTTCTATTACCCGGCAGTCGTAAATCGGGGGGAACTTCAGATCGCGATTTCGACCAACGGCCAGAGTCCGGCGTTGGCCCAGCGCCTTCGCCGGGAACTCGAGCAGCAGTTCGGGCATGAATACGAAGAGTGGGTGGAGGCGCTCGGCCGCGAGCGCCGGCATCTGCTCACACTCCCCTTGGGCTCCGAGGAGCGACGCCGGCTCCTTCACAGTCTCGTGACAGCTGAAAGTTTTGAAGAGTTCGTGCGCAGCACCTCCCATGCGTCGGCGACAAGGCCTTAGAGCTCGAATCGTAGGCACTCATCCCAGCGTCGGTAGTGTTCTAGTTCCGGCGTAGCGCTGGCCTTTAGGCCAGCATCTGCCGACCTAAAGGTCGGCGCTACGTTCAAATTAGGACAACACGCCACCCTCTGGCCCCCTTTTGGCAACCTCAGATTTCTGCTGTAATGTTGATATGAAAGAAAGGGCGAAGCAACCCACGGCAGGAATCTGAAGAAGACGAAAGGGGGCCATTGACCAAATCGGCCGATGTGGTCATTGTCGGTGGCGGGATAGTCGGCTCAAGTATCGCCTATCATTTGACCGATCAAGGCTGCCGCAACGTTCTGGTGCTGGAGCGCGAAGCCCATCAGGGGATGGGCTCAACGGGCAAGAGCATGGGCGGCGTGCGAGCTCAGTTTGCCACGGCGGTCAATATTCAGATGTCGCTGTACTCGATCCCCTTCCTCGAGCGTTTCGAGGAATTGACCGGACACCCATCGAGCTACAGGGCCCAGGGCTATCTGTTTGTCGCAAGCTCAGAGAGACACCTCGAATACCTCTCGACGAACCGAGCGAAGCAAGTCGAGTTGGGCTTCCAAGGCTGCGAATTGCTGTCAGCGCAGGACGTGGCGCGAATCTTGCCGCAACTGCGGGCTGACGATGTAGTGGGAGGCAGCTTTTGCTCGACCGACGGATTCGTGGACCCTTACAGCGTCATGACGGGATTTGCTGCTCGGGCAGTCGCGCGCGGCGCCCGCATCGAAAAAGGCGTCGAGGTCACTGCTATTCTGCGAGATAACCACGGCGTGGCCGGTGTCGAGGCCGGGAGAGGACGCGTCGAGACGCGTACTTTGGTGAACGCCGCCGGGCCTTGGGCAGCGGAAGTGGCGCGCATGGTTGGCGTGCAATTGCCGGTTGAGCCTCTGCGCCGCATGCTCGTCCCTACGGAGCCGTTTCCTCAAATATCGCACCAGGCGCCCATGACCATCGACATGGCCACGGGTTTCCATTTCCGCCCGGAAGGACTGGGACTGCTGCTGGCATGGAGTGACCCGGATGAGAAACCGGGATTCAAGACCAGTTTCGATTCGTCATTCATAGAGAAAATCCTGACGCGCGCCGTCGGGCGTGTGCCCTGCTTTGAAAACCTGCAAGTGAATCCGGCGCGGGGTTGGGCCGGCCTCTATGAAATGACGCCTGACCATCATGCGATCCTGGGCCCCGTTCCCGAAGTTCCCGGCTTTTACCTCGCCAACGGGTTCAGCGGCCACGGAGTAATGCACTCGCCCGCAACCGGAAAGATTCTGGCGGACCTGATTCTGAGAGGGACGTCGGACCTTATCGATCCGCACACGCTAAGCCTCGATCGCTTTGCCGAAGGCCGGCTTATTGAGGAAACAGCAGTGCTGTGACTCGGTGCGGAAACCACCACGCTTTAAGAATTGTAGCGCGGGCGGGACGCCCGCGCTACGTCCGTCCTCCGCCGGGCGGTTCTCATGACCAGCGTGCGCTTATAGGTTAAGAAACTCGCGCAGCTTGCGGGTTTGGGCTCGAGAGACGGGAATTTCAGTTTGCTTGCGATCCTGCATCTTGAGTTGATAGGAACTCTTAAACCAGGGCACAACCTCTTTGATGTGGTTTACGTTCACCAGGTAGGAGCGGTGAACGCGCCAGAAAACCTTGGGATCGAGACTACCCTGAAGCTCTTCTACCGTGCGGAAGTTAGAGATCCCCTCGAGGTCGCGAGTACAAATACTAATGACCCCGTCTTCAATGGTAGCGAAGATAACTTCCTCGGCATTGACCAGGAACAAGCGTCCCTGGCTCTTCACTACCAACTTGTTCTTTTGCGCCGCGGGGCGATCCTCGATCATCTGCACCAGCCGGTCGAGCTTCTCATAGGTCGGCGCGGTGGTCTCAATCATATGTCGCAACTTGACAATAGCTTTCTCTAAACGCGGTTTGGCGATGGGCTTCAACAAGTAGTCAAGAGCGTTCACCTCGAAGGCCTGCACTGCGTAGTTGTCGTAAGCCGTCGCGAAGACGAAAAAAGGAAGGCGGATCTTCTTTTCGAGCAGCTTCTTAATCACCCCGAAGCCGTCCAGCCCGGGCATCTGAACATCCAGAAAAGTCACCTGTGGACTCAATTCGCGGATCAGGCTTAGGGCTTCCACGCCGTTCTTCCCTTGCCCCACGACCTCCACGTCCGAAAACTCCTTCAGCAAGTATCCCAGTTCGTCTCGAGCGGGCTGTTCATCGTCAACAATCAAAGCCGTGATCTTCATGAAAGTTAGTTTACTCCAATACCGGCGCTCTGTGCTAGCATGGCCAGCGGAGGTTTATCGTGCAGAAGCGGGTTCGAGTAATCGAGAGCAAAGACATCTACAGGGGCCGCGTCATCCAACTGAAAGTCGATAACATCATCGAGCCGGGTGGCGTGAAGGCGGTGCGCGAGGTCGTGCATCACGCGGGTTCGGTGGTGATTCTGGCGCATGCGAGCGACAGCCGTATCGTCATGGTAAGGCAGTATCGATATGCGGTTAGAGAATGCCTCTGGGAATTGATCGCCGGTGGCATGGAGCCTGGAGAACAACCCCTGGCTGCCGCGCGGCGCGAACTCTTGGAAGAAACAGGGTATCGCGCGGCAAAATGCCGGCTCTTATTCGATTTCTTCCCTAGCCCCGGAATCCTGACGGAGAGAATGTTCCTGGTCGAGGCGACCGGTCTGACACAGGCCCAAGCCCAACCCGACCCCGACGAGAACCTGGAAGTTGGGCACTTCAGCCTGATCAAGTTGAGCAAAATGATCCGCTCCAAGGAAATCCGTGACGGCAAAACTCTACTGGGACTTATGTGGTTAATACTCCACCAATTATCTAAAATCTAATTAGTAATAGACTGTGAGAGGTCGAAGTCGCGGTCCGCCTACCGATCCGCTGCCCCGCTCGGGCGATTTGAGCCCCACTTTACCCAGCGTCAAATTGACCCCCGATCAACATTTCTCTTGACAAGTACGCCCTGCGATATATATGTTAAGTCAAGGAGTCAGCGAGGTGTCCGCCAGATATGCGCAAGTAAGAAGCAGCCGAGGTCCAGCGGGATCCCGGCTTTTTCCATTTTGGGCTACATTATCCGCGCGGCGCCCGCAAAGACGAGTCAAGGAGGGTGCAAGTGGCAAGACTTCAAGGTAAGGTAAAATGGTTCAACAACAGCAAGGGTTATGGCTTCATCGGCCAGGACGGCGGAGCTGATGTTTTCGTGCATTACTCGGCCATCCAGGGTGAGGGCTTTAAGACCTTGCAAGAAGGCGACACAGTTGAGTTCGAGATTATCCAGGGGCAAAAGGGACCTCAGGCCGACAAAGTTACGAAGGTCGGGTAAACAACAGCATCCGTTTGTACAATTTCCTGGCCCAGCCCCAGCGGTTGGGCCTTTCTATTTTCCGCCTCGCGCGCCATCCACGGTGACGGCGCGCGATTCCCGGTCGGTTTCGCCAATGCGAAGCTTGGTCTCGCTACAACCCCATAACAAAATGAAACTTAAGCGCCTGATATTGCGTCTATTATTCCGTACTTGATTTCTCCGTAGTGAAGCGGGACAATATCGGTTATCTGGAACAGCGGCTTTTGGAAGACTGCAAGAATTTGGCCAGGATAAGCCTTTGTACTCGGGGGAAAGGTGCATCCGTAACGCCTTGGGGCGTGGCCTTGGAGGTAAAACTTAATGCGTCGGGTATTAACGGCAATCACGGTGATAGGCTTTCTCGCTATTGCGGGTTTTGCGCAGGACGAGGGACCTCCGGTGCTGCCTCACCGCAACGGTCCTGGACTGGCTAGCCCTGCGTTCCCCATGGGGAGCGTCACAGTCCCCGCGGAAACCCAGGTAAGCATTCAGATGCTTTCCGGGATCCACACGCGGGTCAACCACCCCAACGATCTTGTTACGGCACGTGTGCTGAAACCGGTATACGTCGACGGGCACATTGCGTTGCCATCCGGCAGCATTCTCGATGGACGGATCACCATGATCCGCAAGTCAGGCCACGTTCACCGTCCCGCGGAACTGCGTTTGCGCTTTGACGAGGTAGTATTGCCGGACGGCCAGGCCGAGCCCATGGCAGGCGTGCTGGCATCGCTCCAGAAGTCGAGCAATCCCGATTTGCACCTCGATGCTGAGGGGCATTTCACGGGAGGCCGCGCACGTTCGTGGAAAACGCTAATTGGCGGGGCTGGACTGGGAAGCTTTGGCGCCATCAGAGCGGTGGCCACCGGCGCCGCAGCCGCGTCCGTCGGCCTCTCCGTTGCGGGCGCTGCGGCGGTCGGTTACGAGCTTCTCTGGCCGAAAGGGCACGAGGTCAATGTACCGCCCGAAACTCAGTGCCTGTTGCGCTTGAACTACCCGCTCACGGTTCGCGTCTCTTGGTGAACCGTCGGCCTCTGGAAAATACGCGCCCTCTCTTGACCACATTCCGGTCAGTGTGTGGCGGTGTGCTGCACAATCGTCAAATCTATGGTAGTGTCCTAATTGGAGCCTAGCGCCGGCCTTCAGAGCCTGCCCTGAGGGGAGCGAACGGCCGGCAAATGCTGGCCTGAAGGCCAGTGCTACAAGTTAAACTAGGACGCCACCAAATCTATGGACACCCTGATCTTTCATAACGGCAGCATCATCCCCCTGTCAAAAGCGCGTCTCTCTCCGGGTCAAATGGGATTGCTGATGGGCTGGGGAGTCTTCACCACTTTGCGCGTGTACGAAGGCAAGCCCTTCGCTTTCGATCGCCATTGGGCGCGGATGTCGCATGACGCAGAGCGCCTTAGCATGAGCCTTGGCTACGAGCAGGAGGCCGTTTGCCAGTCAGTGAGCAAGCTGGCGGAGGCCAATGGTCGTCCGGAAGGTACGGCGCGGGTGTCATTCGTGAAAAACCGTGGAGGACTTTGGGCCGACGCGGGCGACTCCCCCGAGACCGACCTCCTGATCTTCACGCGACAACTGGTCGAGTGGCCGGCGGTCCATCGGCTCAAGCTGCAGCAGCATGCGCTCTACTCTGCCACCCGCCTCGCGGGAGCCAAGATGCTCTCCTGGGTTCAAAACGCCGGGCTGCTCGAGAAGGCCCACGCGGAGGGGTTTGACGATGTGCTGCTTCTCAACGAGAGCGGCCATCTTGCGGAATGCACGTCCGCAAATATCTTCCTGGTTCGCGATAGCCGGGTCCTGACTCCACCCCTCGCTTCCGGCTGCCTGCCGGGCGTCACGCGCGACGTTTTGCGCGAAGTCGTGCCTCAGGCCGGCTTTGAACTCTCGGAGCAAAACCTGACGCTGGATGACCTCGCTTCGGCATCTGAGGTCTTTATCAGCTCTACGACCCGTGAGGTCGCGGCGGTGGGAAGCATCGACGCACAGTGGCGCTTCACTGCGCCGGGCAAGATTACGATGGCGCTTGAACGGTGCTTCAAGGATTACGTCCGGGCGTATCTGAAAACCTGTTAATCTCTAAATCCTCACCTCACCCTGTCATTCCGAGCTCTTCGCTGTCATCCTGAGCGAAGCGAAGGATCCCGGCAGTTTCTTGTGGTTTGGCGATTCACGAACAACTGCAGAGATCCTTCGCTGCGCTCAGGATGACACATTCCGACATGCTTCAGACCTTCACGGCCATTTCGGACTCGACGGCTCGCTTGAATCTCCCCACATTCAGTGACAAGATTGTGAGGGCGGAACTCCTTGCGCCCACACCGAATACGCAATGGTCCAAGCGGATACTGAGCACGATGTCTTGAGCGCGATTCCGTCACCCTCGGCGCGCCTTGGGCTGGGCCTGGGCGTCACGCTCACTGTCTTCCTGATTTTCGCCGGTTACACCATCCGTGAAATCCGCTGGCTGGAAGACTTTCAAGTGAACGTGGTGCAGAAGAACCGCAAGGCTTCCCTACAGCTCTTGCGGCTACAGGACGACACCTACCAGCTTGCCGTATCGCTCCGCGATATGACCCTGCCCGAAAGCCGTTACCCGATCTTCTATTGGAAAGGCGAGTTCACGCGGGTGCATCAGGACATGGATGAGGCCCTGCGTCTGGAAGGGCAGTATTCCGCCAGCACCCCCGCCGGAGACGAAAAACGCCGGCAGTTGCGCGACGTGCTGGACGACTTCTGGCTCAGCTCCGACGAAGCGTTCCAACTGGCCGACCAGGGCCACGAAGAAACGGCGCGCTACATGATCCGGTCGCAGCTTGAAAGCAAGCGGGAAAACATCTCCTCGATCATCACGCGCTTGTTAGCGCTCAACGATCAGGCGCAAACAGAGGCTGGGCAGCAGGTCAGCCTGACGTATGGAAGAGTCAAGCGGGACATTCTTGTGCTGATCGGCGTTCTCTTCCTGGTGGCGATGGGCACGGGCCTCTACACGCTTCAGGCCAATCGCAAGACGTTCGATCGCTTGCACCACCTCGCCGAGCGGCTGCAAACCCAGTCCGAAGAACTCCGCATGCTCTCCTGGAAACTGATCGACGTCCAGGAGAAGACACTGCGGCAGGTGGCGCGCGACCTGCACGACGAATTCGGCCAGATCCTGACGGCCATCGGCGTAACACTGGGCCGCGCCAGTCAGAAAGCGCTGGACAAAGACCCCGTCTTTGTCGAGGATGTGAAATACGTCAAGAAGATCGTCGAGGACACGCTCCAGTCCGTTCGCTCCGAGTCGCAGATTTTCCGCCCGGCGATTTTGGACGATTTCGGACTGGGGCAAACTCTCGAGTGGTTTGTGGACCAATTCTCGCGGCAGACGGGTGTTCTGGTACACTATAAGGGCAAGCTATCGGACGGCTTTTTCCTGCCCGAAGATGCGATCCATCTGTACCGCATCGTTCAGGAAGCTTTGAACAACGTGGCCAAACACTCCGGAGCCAAGGAAGCCTGGGTGAAGGTTGAAGAAGATGTGAGCACGCTGAGCCTGGAAATCCGTGACAACGGAGCAGGCTTCGTAATGGGCCCGGAAAGCAATCGAGTGGCGGGCCAGGGAATAGGCTTGATGGGAATGCGGGAAAGAGCCGAGCACCTGAAAGGCTCCTTCTCGATTCACTCATCGCCCAACCGGGGAACAGTGGTCAGCGTCACCGTTCCCCTCAAAAGGCCGTCGCTAAACCACGCCGTCCAAGAGGTGAGTTGAACCGTGACATCCCCCAGCAAGGATAAGCAGATTCGAGTCCTGCTCGCAGAAGATCACACCCTGGTGCGCCAGGGATTCCGCCGCATCCTCGAGGATGATCCACGTATCACCGTGGTCGGAGAAGCGCGCACCGGCATCGAGGCCATCGAGCAGTGCAAGGAACTCAAGCCGGAGGTCGTGGTGATGGACCTCTCCATGCCGGAACTAGGCGGGCTCGAGGCGACCGCGGAAGTGCTCAAGGCCAACCCGCAAATCAAGGTCGTCATCCTCAGCATGTATTCGAACGAGGCCTACGTCCGCAAGGCGTTCGAACTGGGCGCCAAGGGCTATATCCTGAAGAACGCCATCGAGGTCGATCTGACGCGCGCCGTCATGGCGCTCGCGGAAGGCCAGGCCTACTTCAGCCCCGGCGTTTCTCACATCGTGCTGGAAAGCATGAAGGCGGGGACGTTCCAAGGGACGAGCCAGGACCCGTATGAGAAGCTGACCCTGCGAGAGAAGGAAGTCCTGCAGTTAATCGCTCAGGGAAAATCCAATAAGGAAATTGCTACACTGCTTAATATCAGCGTCAATACGGTCGCCGTGCACCGCGCCCGCGTCATGGAAACCCTCGACCTCCACCGCACGGCGGAACTGGTGCTGTTCGCGGTGAAGAAAGGCCTGATCCAACCGTGAGGCGGGCAGGTTGGCAGATGGGCAGATCGGCAGGTAGGTGGCCGCAGGATCTTCAGCCGTCTCCTCGTTCTTATCGAAACAGCCCTCTCCCTTGGGGAGAGGGTGTCCGAAGACGGCGCTTTCATCAGCCGTCGTCGGACGGGTGAGGGGTTTCTTCCGGGCGTCGCTAGTGTCCTGTCCCAGTGATTCGTGACGTAAGCTTCCAGAGGCCCGGAGGGCCGAAAGATTGTGGCCCACGGCGAAAGCCGTGGGATGGCCGTGTTGGTTAACGATCAAGCCCGCGTCAGCGGGCGACAGACTACCTGCGCTCCGTCCAATATCTCTGTCGCCCCTATGGGGCTTGCTCACGACGCTTATGCTTTATCCCATGGCTTTCGCCATGGGCCACATTCTGCCGCCGCTCGGCGGCTCCGATGGTCGTGGCGAGCTTAGGTTAGCGCTTATGGGCCAGCGGCCTGGGTGAAAGTTCGGTGCCGCGCGGTTCGACAGCCCTGAAGGGGCGTGAGAAGCCGCTCGAAGTGGCGCAGGCGCCGGTCCGCGGAGGTCCACACTTGGTTATTTCGCCCTTGCAGGGCTTGCTACCACAGGAGGATGGGGTCAGAGGATGGGGTCAGCTTCGAAACCCAGGCCGTTGGCCTGGGCTTTGTTAGCTCGCCCCTTTGGGGCTCAGCGCGACACCCTCTCCCCAAGGGAGAGGGTTGTCAAATCATGATAAGTGTTATGTTCAACACTTAGTATTATCACATTTAGTATTTATAATTTATAACTTACAATTCCCTCTTCCCTTCCTCACTGCCCCGTCGGCGTTGCCGCCGCTCCCGGAATATTCATGGCTTTGGTGACTTGGCCGTTCTTGGCCTCCGAGATTTCAACATTGAACCTTTCCAGTGTGGTGCCGGTGGCTTGCGCGTACTGGACGAGCGCTTTGGCGTAAGTGTCGCGCGCTTGAGCTTCAGTAGCTTCCTGGGTCGCGAGATCTCTCTCCTGCTGGATGACAAGGAACGGGGTGGATTCTCCCAGTTGGAATTTTTTCTGTTCTCCGTCCAACGTCTCCTTGGCAAGCTCCGTCGCTGCCACAGCCGCATCGATCTGGGCTTTAGCCTGGGTCACGGCAATCACTGCGTTGCGCACGTCCTGCTGGGCCTGGTTTATCTTCTGCTGCAACTGAACGCGGTATTGCCGCTCCTGGAGCAGGGCGGTCGCTGCGTCAGCCTGCGCTGCACGGTTGCGAATCGGAATCGACAGGTTCACTCCCAATGAGTAGTTCGGATAAACGTTGCGAAACGCTTGGGACAGCGAGTCGCCGGTTCCTCCCGGGAGGTACCCTGTCGCTCCCGCAGGACAGGCCGGTTCATAGAGATTGGTCCCGCAGAGGAAATGCCCGGAGAGTCCCTCCGGGGCGTAGGTGGCGTAAACGTTCAAGGAAGGAAGCAGATGGTTCCTGTTCTGCTGAATCGTGATCTCCTGGTTCCGCATGTTCAACTGGACCTGCTCGATCTCCGGCCGGTTCTTGGCAGCCAGGTTGAGTGCATCTTGCAGCGAAGGAATGTCATTGGGGCCTGGCTCGGGCAGCTTATCGGTAGGTTCGATGGGCACAACCGCCAGATCGCCGTCCACGTGCTTCGAAAGCTCGGTCTTCAGTTTCTCTTCCTGCTGCTGATACGCGGTTTGGGCTTGGATCAATCCTTGCTTTCGAGTGGCGATCTCGGACTTCGCCCGCGTGATCTCGATAGCCGCCATGTTACCGATCTCCACCTGGCGGGTGTTGTTGTTTAAGTCCGCCTCCGCCCACTTGACCGCTTCTTCAGCCACGCGGATGTTCTCGCGGTCGTAAAGGAGATCCCAATAGTCATTGACCACGGTCTGCAAGGTCGTCATGACGTTCTGCCGGAATGCGCTGTCGGCAAACTTGAGGCCGTTCTTCGCGATTCGCAAATTCGCAGCATTCGCGCGGTAGCCAAAGCCATTCAGAAGGTTGGTCATAAAACCTTGGCCGTAAAAGGCAGAATATCCTCCATAATGCGTGGTTACGGAGGAAAGTCCGGTAAGGACGGCCACTCCAAGAGGAGTGACAGCCTGGTTCAATCCCGCAGAGATAGCGAGAAACGGATCGCAGCAGCCAGCCGAACCCAGATTAATTGGGCCACCGGAGCCATAGCCTGCGCCGCCTGCGCCGCTGCTTGAGCCTGACCCGTTGCCGCTCGAAGTCGTGCCAATGGCGCCCGAAAACAGCGCCGTCGATATCGTTTCGCCCTGCACGCCGCGAGCCGCCGATCCAGCCTTGGTGCGGAGGTAATCCGTCTGCGCTAGGGGTATGTTGAACCGCACATAATCGATGTCCAGGTTGTTTTCGAGCGCCAGCGCAATGGCATCCTGAAGGGAGAGCCAGAGCTTCCCATCGCGAATCAAGTCCTTCAGCCTTGGCGAGTTCTGCATGCTTGGCTGGGGAACAGGCAGAGACATGAAGGAATCAAAGACGTTCGGAAATGAATGTGTGCTGGTGTAGTCATGGGCCATGAAGCTCTCGCCGACGCTCGGGGTTGGCGCAGGAGCCTGTTGACCCCAGACCGCGCTGGTTTGAACCAACGTCGCCAACACTCCCATCACCAGGATGAGGACCAGACTGCGAATTGATTGCACCTTCATAACAGTTTGCACTCCTTTCAGGCTTTAATCATCAATACGCTGGCAGCAGGCCAGAAGTTTCGTTCCCTCAGTATAACCCAGGCGCGAATCGGAGAGTTCTAGTGCGCGAAGCCTTTGGAGTGCGGCAGCGAAGCTGCCGCCTTGGAATCGCTTGCGCAAAGGTCGCCGTCGCTACTGCGGTCCAGTGAGCCTTCGGCACAAGCATACTGAAAGCTGCGCGAATCGCGTTGAACGCACAGTCTTGTTGCATAAATCGTGCACTTTTTAGCTTCGTTTTTAAAACGACTTGCTTTGTTTTCAAAAACTTCCTAGCTTCGTTCCCACGATTTCGTGTTTTTCTTGCGGTCTCGAGATTCCCCGCTCATGGCGTGTCACATGCGGATGTTCCGAACTCTGCCAGTCTGGCCATCGGTTGAGGCAGGTGAATCACTGAAGAGTCGCTTGCGGTGCCAAATGTGCGTGCTTGGCGCGCCAAATTGGGTGCGTTTTGGGTTCGTTTTCGCACATTGCAAAATGCGACTTCCTTTGTTTTCAATGACTTCCTCGCTTCGTTCCCGCTATTTTGCATTTCTTCTTTGGATTTCCCGGCATCCCGATGACAAAGCCGCCTATCGGCGTATAAGTAGAAAAGCCGGCTGCTGTCGCCCCCGCGAAAGCGGGCGCCCATTGTTGGTTCGGAACACAATGGATTCCCGCATGCGCGGGAATGACGAGTTCGGGCGTGACTTTCAGGAAAGCGCGCCCAGCCCGGCGCTCGGTCCGGCTGCGACTTCCCGACTTTCTGTCCCTTCAACCTCTTCACTCCCTGGTTCCCCGAACTCCCCACGGGGGTACGCTAGCACTGTAGCATAGAGGGAGAGCTTTGTCAAGATGTAAATTTGTCACCCAGCTTGGTGCGCCGATGACGCATACGTTCCGATGCTGTTTGTCAGAGCGACCGAAGTGACCCCTCACCCGTCACTCTCCGGCTGATGAAGACGCCGGAGAGTGCCACCCTCTCCCCACGGGAGAGGGCAGCACACTCATTAATTGCTTGCTGATAGCTGAGGGCTGACGGCTGATAGCTTTTTCGAACCTGACACCTGACACCCGGCCCCTGACACCTACTCATGCCGCAGCGCGGTGATGGGATCGACTTTGGTGGCCCGGCGGGCGGGAACGTATCCGGCAGCGAGCGCCAGCAGCAGCAGGAGTCCGGCTACAGTCACGAAGGTGAGCGGGTCCTGGGCCGAGATCCCATACAGAAAGCTCGAGAGCAATCGGCTGAGTATCAACGCCGCACTCGCGCCCAAAACAACCCCGGCGATTACCAATTCGAGGCTCTGCCGAATCACCATCCCGAAAATGCTCGAGCGGGAAGCGCCCAGTGCGACCCGAACGCCGATCTCGAAGGTTCTTTGAGTGGTCGCGTAGGAAACCACCCCGTAAGTGCCGATAGCGGCGAGGGCCAGAGCGGCTGCAGCGAAACTCAGGAACAGCCACATCATGGAGCGCGACTGCGAGGCCGAATCCACAACTATCGCTCCGAGAGTCCGTACTTCTCCGACCGGCACGTTGGGGTTCACACTCGAAACCAGGTCGCGAATCTCGCCTCCAAAAGAATCCGCGCCGGTCGAAGTCCGCGCGATCAAGTACATGGCCGTGGGCAGCTTCTGGTCTGCACCCACCGATTGAGCGTAGGGCATATAGATCGCCCCATCGATCCAATCCAGGGGCCGGTCCGCAAGATTGAATTGGCGCACGTCCCCAACGACGCCCACCACGGTCCGCCAGTCTTTATCCCAGACCAACCGGATATGCTTGCCGACGGGGTTTTCGCCCGGCCAATATTTTCGCGCGGTAGCCGCGCTCAGGATCACCACTCCGGCTGATTTCTCGCCATCGGAGTCGCCGAATTCCCTGCCCTGAAGAAGCGGAATGCCCATCACGTGGAAGTAGCCGGGAGTGATGGCGCCGGCCCAGAGCAAAGGGGCGAGAGACTGCCCTTCCCTCAACGGGTGTTCTTCGATCTCGGCCACGATGTAAGGCGCTTCGCCTGTCAAAGGCACGGTATTCGCGGCCGCCACTTCGGAAACTCCGGTCATCCCTCGGGCCCGGCGCAATAACTCGTCATAAAGCGCCACGCACGCCGATCGCTCGCGGCACGAGGACTGATCCGGCGTGACGCGGACGCTCAAAACGTGCTCCCCTCGGAAGCCGGGATTCACTTCCATCAATCGCCACAAGGTCCTGATCAGCAGCCCGGCGCCGACCACCAGCACCACCGCCAGCGCCACCTCGCCCACGATCAACGAACTGCGAAGGCTGATCCCGGCAGCGTCGGTGGAGCGCTGTCCGCCGGCCTTCACGGAATCCGCCAGGCCCGATTTCGAAGCCCGCAGCGCCGGCGCTAGACCAAACGCCAGGCTGGTGAGAAGGGAGAGGGCCATTACAAACGCAAGCACGCGCCAGTCCATGCCGACCTCTACGCTGGGGGGTATATCCGCCGGCAGAAGAGTCTTCAACCCCGAAAAGGCTGCGAAAGCCAGCGCCAGGCCGAGCGCGCCTCCGGCCATGGCCAGCACCACGCTTTCGGTCAGGAATTGCCGCACGAGCCTTCCGCGTGCCGCTCCCAGCGCCGTCCGCAGGGCGATTTCTTTCCGCCGCGAAGCCGCGAGCGAAAGCAGCAAGCTCGCCACATTCACGCACGCAATCATCAGGACCACGCCGACCGCGCCCATCAATACCAGAAGTTTCGTACGGACGTTCCCCACCAGATCCTGCTGCAAGGGGACCACGGTGGCGTCGGCGTTCCAACTGTGCGCCATGGGATATGGAAACATCCGAATCACTTCGGGGATCATGCTGCGAATCTCGCCGCGAGCCTGCGCCAAGGTCGCGTTGGGACGTAACCTGCCGACAAGCGGCTTAAATCCATGGTTCCAATTCTCACCTGGGTTGCCTGGATCGATGTGCAACGGCACCCACAGTTGCGCCTCCGGAATCAGGAAATTGAAGTTGGGCGGCATTACGCCAATCACGCGCCGGCCGATTCCGTTGAGCTCGATCATGCGACCAATCACACTGGGGTCGCCACCGAACTTGTTCTGCCAGAGGGCGTGACTGAGAATCACCAGGTTATCCTGTCCGACGTGATCCTCGCCGGGTTCAAAGGTTCGGCCCAGTTTCGCGCCCACCCCTAGCAGAGAGAAGATATTCGCTGAAACGGCGCTGCCCGCGAGGTGCACGGCCTCGCCTTGTCCTGTCAGGTTGAAATCCGAACCATTCTCGGGCCTGTCGGAATAAGTCGCGAATTCCATGCTCCGGCTCAACTGCTGTAAGGCGAGGAAAGCACCCATCGGGTAATACCCGGTCGGCCGCACCATCCGGTCCGGTTCGGAATATGGAAGCGGCCGAAGGAGCGCGCCATCCACCAGGCTGAACATCGCTGCGTTGCCGCCGATGCCGAGCGCCAGCGAGAGCGAGGCGACCAGAGTGAATCCGGCATTCTTCCGCAAGGTGCGGAACGCGTAGCGAATGTCGTGCCCGAGACTCTCGAACCATGTCCAGACCCACAGATCACGGATTTCCTCCTCGACTTGGATGCGGTTCCCCAGTGCGCGCTGCGCCGCATAGCTGGCCTCTTCTGACGCAACGCCGGCGTCACGTCGCTCTTCCGCTTCCAGTTCCAGATCGGCGCTGAGTTCTCTCCGCATGTCCTCTTCACGCGCTTGCCGCTGGTTGCGCCAACTGCGCCAGAGTTTCATAGATGCCTCCGTCAGTCTCATCCTCGAACTGCGTTTGCGCCGAAGGCCCGTTGGAGTGCGGCGGCTTGACGCCGCCCTGGAACCTGAGGGCCACGACGGCGCCTCTCAAGATGGCGTTGGTCCAGGGTGTGGGAAGGCGGCGTCAAGCCGCCGCACTCCAAGGCGCTTCGCGCAATTCAGCCGACCGGCGCCATCACTCTCGAAATGGCCGCGACCAATTGCATCCATTTCGATTTTTCGCGCGCCAACTGTTTTCTGCCCATCGGCGTCAAGCGGTAGTACTTGAACTCGCGATTCCTGTCTTTGGCTGCCTCCCAGCGGGAGACCACCCAGCCCTTGCGCGCCAGCCGATGCAAGGCGGGGTAAAGAGAGCCGTGCTCGACCTGAAGGAGATCGTCCGTCGTGCGCTGGAT
>JBEKLY010000121.1:0-21104 GCA_050010015.1 Terriglobia bacterium | reverse complement strand
GCCCCTCCAGGCGCGGGCGTACGAACTGATCCGTGCGTTCCCAGTAACCGGAAACTGAGCATGGCAGTATCCCTCAAGGAATCAGTAGGATATCCCTCGAAGGCTGTTGGAACTTCGGATTAAAGCTACGAACTGAGGTGATCTATCGCTTCGGGGAAAAATGATTATGGCGGACTGGCGTGCGAGTGAAGCTCATGCGCCCCTGGGCTGTTCAACGTGACTTCGAGCCGGGTTCCGTCTTCGACGGGAGTTCCCGGCACGGCATGTCCATCCACCACAATCGATTCAACGCCCTTATCCACCGGCAACGAGACCTGCGCCGTCACTCCCGCCGGTAATTCAATAGCGGCCTGGAAATCCGTGTCATCGTGGCGGTAATCAACTTTGAGGAGGCCGTGGGGGCAGGGTTCGGCGCCCCGGGCGTATTTCATGCCGCACAGGTCGGGGCGGATGCTGACGTTGCTGAACCCTGCGGCCGTCGGCTGGATGCCGAGCACCTGTTCCATCAGCCAGGCCGTGGGCCCGCTTGACCAGCCATGACAGAGGCTCACGAAGTAGCCCTCGCCGTGGTCGGTCTGGAGGTGCGCGTGGAAGTGCTCAGTCGGCCAGCGCTTGTCATAACCTTCCCAAAAGGTCGTCGTGTCAGGCCGCAGCATTCCGCCCCAGTAATCCACAATCCAATCGGCGGCTTCGTTGCGGCGCCCGGCGTCGGCCATCGCCGACACGGCGAAATAGTTGAAATGGGGCGTCACGTTGAAGCGATAGGTGCGGGAGAGGATGTTTTCCCAAACAGCCACGCGCTGGGCCGGGTCAGCGAGGCCGGAATAGATGGCCATGGCGTTGGTCTGCCAGCGGTCGCCGAAAGTGTTCCGGCCGGGATCGAGAGAGTTCTGGAGCGTATCGGCGCGCAGCTTTTCGGCGATCTGGCGGAATTTCTGCGCGCCCGTCGCGTCGCCCGCCTGCTCCAGCAGCCAGGCGCCATCGCCAAAAGCCTGCTGGAATTCCATCATGGTGATGCGGCGCGATTCGGCGGAGTCTTGATCTAGATCAGGAGACCAGTCGACAAACGTGGAGCGGTTATTGGTATTCCTGAAGAGGCCCTTGTCGTCAATCTGCGTGGCCATGTACTCCATCAAGCCGCGCAAAGAATCCAGGACGGACTTGAGATGCGCGAGGTCTCCGGTGTGTCGAAAATAGTCCGCCTCCGTCATCACCCAGAGCGCCGAGTAGCCCGGAATTCCGTTCACGTCGTTTTTCACGGGATTGCCCACTCCGGCAATCAAGTCCTTCAGGGATTTATCGATCAGGAAGCGGTCGCCAAAAACGTCGCTGATCACGCGCGCGCTGATGTCCAGCCCGCCCGCCAGGCACATCCGGTCACGCTTGGGCCCGTCCAATATCAAATCCTGCATGCAGAGGTGCGCGGTGTAGGCGCCGGTCTGCCAGATCTTATTGACGACGGGATCCGAAGACTCGAACGAACCCATCTGCTTCACAGGGTAGTAGATGAAATCCGCGTCGATGGCCTTGAAACGCAGGGGCGACTGCCCCGCCAGGAACCTGACCAAGGCGTATTGGAAGGCGCTCTTGGGGCCGTAGACGGTGCCGAAGGGCGGCACATAGATTTCAGTCGCCCCCAGGTAGGGATTCGATAAAGCTTCTTCAGCGGACTCGCCGTATTGAACTTCGAGACGCATGGGCGACGGCGAATCGGAGACGATGCGCAGCCGGCCCGTACATTCCTTCCTGAACCCCAGCACCAGGAACGGGTATTCCGATTGCGGCAGTTTCTTGGCGGGCAGCGTGGCGGCGAACTCCTGCAACGTTGGCAGGGGCGCATCGCGATGCGCCCCTACGCCCCGCTGGTCATTCCCCATCAGCGCCGAGGAGTGCGAGAATTTCCCCATGCCTTCGAAGCCATAGGTTAGCTCTTCGGCCTTCAAAATAGCGTGTGCGAGGAACGGCGAAATGCCGTCATAGCCCGGCCATCGGTACATGGCGGCGTCCGCGTAGCCCTGATAGAACTCACTGCGTGATTCGATAGCGCCCTGTGATGTGGCCTGGGGCCAGGCGCGATCATCGAATCCGAGAGTTTCCCATCCCTTGCTTGATCCGTTGCCGCACTTCCAAGTGGCGTCGGTGAAAAGCAGAGCGGGCTTTACCACCTGGAGGGGAGCGGCGATGATTTTCAACACCAATCGGTCGCCGCTGGCGGTCAAGGCAATTGCATTGCGCCCCGCCCGCAGTTGACCCGAAACATCGATCGCCAGCAGAAAGGGCCGAAGCCTGTCTTTGGCGTCGCGCTCCGCGGCAGCCAGGAGCTTTCCGTTGATGTATACACGAAGATAGTGGGGGCCCGCGGCGTAGAGCGTCGCCACCGTCGGGACCTTTTTCAAGGTGAAAGATTTCCGCAGACAATTGAACACGCCTTCGCTCGTGCTCTCTGGCAAAGAACTCCAGATATATTGCTCCGGCAAGGAGGTGTGTACGCTGGATTCGAGTGTAGGCGAGGCAATGTCCAACGTCGGATCGAGGGGTGTTTTTTCCGCTTCTTTGGGATGATCGGTTAAGGTTCGAACTGCTTTGGGAGGGGCTTGAGCGAAACTCAGGACGGACAATTGAACGGCAAGCCAGAATAAGACTACTAAGCTGGCGCGAGCGAGGCGCGTTATCATGGGAGTAGTTGTCTGGAACTGACGAGCAAACTATCGCAGGGGCGGCCCTTGTGGCCGCCCGCCCCGCAGCCGCACGCCGACGTACCTACACCCACCGACGGGGGGCCGTCCGCATGGGGGCGGCGGGCGACCACAAGGGTCGCCCCTGCTGAGTGCGCGGTGCAAACACCGCCGCGAGCCAGCTCTCCGCGGGTGTGGAGGCCCGCCGGCACCCACAGCGGGCGCCCCTACACTGGGTGGAGAGGGCTGAGTTCTTAGACACCGGATGTGTGTTGCAGGTTCCTGATTCTCTGTTTCCTGTTCCCTAATCCCTGACTGCTATTCATACTGCAGCTCGTCTTTCAGGCGGATGTCATTCTGAGCCCCGGCTGGTCGGGGCGAAGCATCTCCGCAGTTCGTTGTTCGCTCGGAACCTGGCGTCGAACTGCGGAGACACTTCGCTGCCCTCAGCATGACAGGCGTAACGCAGGCCACTGACCCTCTCACCCCTCCCGCTCCGGCTGGAGAAAATGCCGGTAGCCGGCCAACCTCTCCCCCAGCCCGCCTACTCATTGCGCAGCGCCACCATAGGATCGACCCTCGTGGCACGCCGGGCGGGGATGTAGCAGGCCAGCAAGCCGACTACAATCAGCACGAGACACGCGCCGATGAATGTTGCGGCATCCCTGGCACGTACCTGGAAAAGCATGCTCTCCAAAGCGCGTGTCGACGCCCAGGCGCCTGCCAACCCGACTACAACTCCGGTCATAATCAGCCGGAAGCCTTGTTGCAGGACCATCCCGAGAACATCGCCCCTTGCCGCGCCAAGCGCCATGCGCACCCCGATTTCGTGCGTACGGTTTTGCACCGAGTAGTTCAGAAGGCCGTAAACTCCCACCGCAGCAAGTGTGAGGGCGAGGGAGGCGAACGCCAGCACCAGCAGCATGTAAAAGCGCGGAACCGTGACGGATTCGGAGAGCAGGTCCTCGATCGGCGCCAGCGCGCCGATCGAAACGTTCTTATTCCAGGAATGAATCTCCTTTCGAACCAGGTCCGCCATGCTGGAAGGCGGAAGTGTTGTCCGGATGAGCACGTAAACACCGTTGCCCCATTCGGTCTGCTGGCGCGAAAAGTAAACGTTGGGCATGGGATCGCCGTCCACTCCAAATCCCTTCACGTTACCGACGATTCCGACGACGGTGAGCCACGGGTCGCCCCCAAACCGGATGTGTCTGCCGATAGGGTTTTGGCCCTGGAAGCAGCGGCGCGCCAGCGCCTGGTTGATCACGGTCACAAGTGGCGCGGTCGCCGTGTCGCTTGCTGCAATCAAACGGCCCTTTTGCAGGGCGATGCCGGCGGCGCGGAAATAATCGGCGGTGACAGGTGTCTTACCTGCATCAAGGCCCACGCCGGGCGTTGCGGGCAGGCCTTCGACCTCTAGCGGAGCGTTTGTGCCAGGCGGATCAATGGGGAATGAGGCGGCGGCGCCGGCTGACTGTACTCCAGGCAGCCCGCGGAGGCGCTCCAACAGGTCATCGATGTGTGGATTGACGTTCCAAGGAAGTTCAACAGCCAAGAGGCCGTCCGGCCGGAAACCCAAGGGCACGCTCACGCGGTGAACGAAGCTGCGCAACAATAGTCCGGCCCCGGTCAAGAGCATCACCGAAAGCGCAACTTGCACCACGGCCAGCACGCTGCGGCCCCGCGAATGGGAGCTTTTGCCGCATTGCCGCTCCGAGCCATCTTTTAGTTCCCCATTCAGATCCGGCTTCGAAGATCGCAGGGCCGGCGCCAAGCCGAACAATACTCCTGTGAAGACGGCTATCAAAAGTGTGAACAATAGCATGCGAGGATTGACAGCGATTTCCTCGATTCTGGGGAGTTTAACAGGATCAAAGGCCACGAAAGCGCGCACTCCCAAGTAGGCCCAGACGACCCCGAGTCCGCCGCCCGCTATGGCCAGCAGAATACTCTCACCCAGAACGTATCGAATCAGCCGCGAGCGACTGGCGCCCATCGCCCGCCGCAGCGCAAATTCCCGTTTGTGAGTTGTGGCGCGCGCCAGCATCAGGCTGGCGACATTCGCACACGCGATAAGGAGCAGGCACCCGACAGCCCCCATCAGCACCAGAAGGGAGCGCCTGACCTCGCCCACGGTCTCGTCCAGGAGTGAGACTACATTCACACCGACACCTGGCTCCCCGTTTTCCTTCGGGTACGCCTGGCGAAGGCGGGCCGCGATGGTGTCCATCTCGGTTTGTGCTTGGGCGATGCTGATATTGCGCTTGAGCTTACCGATCACTCGCAGATAATGACTCCCCCTGCCGTTCCCGAGCACGTCCTGCGGCAATGGGAACCAAGCCTCATCGTTCAACGGGAAGCTGAATCCGGGCGGCATGATTCCGACCACCGTGTGCGGTTTACGATCTAACTCAACGGTCTTACCGATAAGGTTGGGGTCCGCGCCGAGTCTGCGCCATAGCGAGTCACTGAGAATCACAACTCGAAAACCGTCGTGACGCTGCTCTTCTGAAGAAAAAGGGCGACCGCGGGCGGGTATCACACCCAGCGCGTCAAAGAAGTCGCTGCTCACACGATCGCCGGAAACGTCGGTGGGCTCGCCGTTGATCGTCATCTGCCCTCCCCAGCCCCACCACGTCGCCAAGTGCTCCAGGGTCTTGCTTTGCTCCTTCCAATCCCGGAAGTTCGCGGGAGCCACCACGACACGGTTCTCGCCCCTCCACGTTTCCCAGACCATCACCAGCCGTCCGGGGTCCTTGAAGGGCAACGGGCGAATCAATACCGCATAGACGATGCTAAAGATCGCAGTGTTGGCGCCGATACCCAAAGCAAGCGTGAGGACCGCAACCAGAGTGAAGCTCGGAGTCCTCGCGAGCTTCCGCACGGCGAGGCGAAGGTCTTCCCCAAAAGATTCGAGCCAACCCAGGCTGTTCATCTGATAGATCTCCTCTCGAATCAGCGTGGTGTTGCCCAGCTTTCGATGCGCGGCACGTCGCGCCTCTTCCGGCGACATGCCACGGGCGATGTTTTCGTCGGTCTCGATTTCGAGATAGTCTTCGAGCTCACGCGCCCGTTCTTTATCCCATCGGCGACGACGAAAGAATTTGGTCCAACTCATGGCTTACTCCACATCTCGCTACGACCCTTCCGCAATCGCGGTGCCGGCGGTCGACCCGTTACCGATCCCGCGACGGCTAGCGAAGTGGGACAGGCACTCTTGCCTGTCTCTCTGCGCCTTTAACGGCCAGCAGGACAGGCAAGAGTGCCTGTCCCACCTCACGGCTCTGCCGGCCGCAAAATGCGATTAACGGCCCGCACCAGTTCATCCCATCGGCTGGTTTGCTGGGCCAGTTGCGTGCGGCCCGCCGGCGTCAGCCGGTAGTAGCGCGCCTTGCGGTTGTTTTCCGAAGTGCCCCAGAACGAAGCAATCCAGCCGCGGTCCTCCAATCGATGCAAAGCCGGGTAGAGGGAGCCATGTTCGACTTGCAGGACATCTTCGGAACGGTGTTCGATGGCGTAGGCGATGGTGTGGCCGTGCGCAGGGCCGAGCACCAGCGTCTGCAGAATCAGCAGGTCAAGCGTGCCCTGAAGCAGCTCGCCGTCCAGCGGTGGTGAACCTTTCTTTGGCATGTCCCGGTTATACTCCCATAGATCATCTACTACAAGGGGAAAATGCATGAAGTCTCTATTTTTTAGGTGTGACAAGATGCCCGCATTGAATGATCGGCGGGATCTAGGGAAGATTAGCTATGGGTCGGTTACAGCCTAAGGTATTTCGCAAGCTGTGTCGCGGTTCGCCCATCAACTTGGTGATCGTAGGGGGACGGCTTGCCGTCCCCTCGCAATCATGGCGTGAACCAACCGCGGGTAGGGCAAGCCCTACCCCTACATTATCCCCGGCAGCCAGTGGACCGCGTTGTCGTGGAAGATTTTGCGGAGTACCGGGCCGGGCAGGGCGAGACCTTGATAGCGGTGGCCCATATATTCGACGGTCTGATCTGTGGCGAAGAATTTCCAGTCGCGCGCGTAGGTGTCGGTAAACTCCGAGAGCGCTTCTTCGGTCTTATCCTTCGGCATTACCACGATGTCGGTTGCATAGAGGATGCGGTCCTGGTATTTGATGAGGAAGGCTCGCACCTTATCACGCGGCTGCAGCATGAAGTAGGGGACGCGTGCGGCGGTGTCAACGGCGAAATTGGGAAAGCGGTCAAAGCGTTGGGCCATCTGGTTCACATCCGATTCCATGCTTCCCAAGTGTGCACCGATGACTCTCAGATCGGGATTCTCGGCCACGAGATGATCCCGTGCAGCAAGAATGGCCGCCTTCGAGGGCCATTGGGGATGAGCGTAAGCGTATTCCTCGGGATGCTGCCGGTAGTACTCATAGTCTGGGCTGGCGGGGTTGGGCGCCTGCCAGCACGAATCGGGCTCCGCAAGGTGCGCCACCACGGTGCGGTGGTGCGCAGCTATATCCTTATAGACAGGTTCGAAGGCGGGATCGTCAGGCATCACATATTTGCCCGCCTTGGATTTCATTTCCATGCCCATGACTTTGTAGATCTTTACTGCAATCGCGCCTGCCGCGAAGTCGGCGTCGAGTTGCTGTATGGCGCGCCGGCTGAATCCCGGCTTCTCGAAATCGTATGGGCTGAAGGTCGTGCAGAAAACCGCCCGGCCCCTCGTGCTGCGGACTACTTTAAGCACGTCGCTGCGTTGCGGCTCAATTCCTTTACCGTAGGGGTCGCGATCGTCAATCACGCAGATGTCGAGAATACGCAGCTCCAAACGCTCGAAGAGGGCGCCAAAAGCCGGATCGTCTTTGTAAAGGTGTACGTGGGCGTCGATCGGCGCAAGAGCGGTGAAGCCGGCGAGTTCGCTAGCGGGCGGCCGGCCGGATGCGCCTCCGCAGAATGACGTCGAATTCAGATCCGATACGAGCGTGACCATCACGGTCAGTACCGCCATGGCCGAAAATAGCAGCCACCATTTCGCTGGTCTCACTTTATGCCTCCCGCCTTCAGATTAGTCGAACCGCCGATAAATACCGTTTCATTTTGTCACTTTCCGAACATTTCGTAGGGTTACACTTATATACGCGCCGGGGCCTTGTCAAGGCGAAAAAAGTGGCGTAGATGGCCACGATTTTGCGTGCTGAGGGCGCCGGTGGATAAACGACCTTGTCCAGTCACCGTCGCGAAGACGGGAGCCAGACGTCTTATTCTGTTTGACAAACGAAGGGAAACGTTATAAATGGAAAGAGGTCGAGAGAACACTTGGGAGAAGCTTTGCATGATTTCAAAAGATGAGGCCGTGGAAGCAAAAACGCAGAACGAGATTCTTTCCCAACCGGGTTGCTGGGAAGAATGTTTTAAAGCGCTGGACAAAGGCGCGCAGCTCGAAGGAGCCGCAAAGTTAGATGCCCCCGAATACATCTTCATCGGTTGCGGCTCGAGCTACTACATTTCGCAGGCGGCCGCGGCAAGCTGGGGCTTGATCACGGGAAGACGAGCCTGGGCTGTTCCGGCGTCGGAAGTGCTTCTGTACCCGGACCTGGTCCTGAACGGAGCAGTGAAGTGCCAGCCGGTTCTGGTGTCCCGGTCCGGCCACTCCTCAGAGGTCGTTCGGGCGGCACAGTTCCTGGAGCGCACGCGAGACATCCGCACGCTGGCCATCAGTTGCTCGACGGGTCACCCGCTCGAGGAGATCTCCGCTTTCACGATCCACCTCTTGCCGGCCGACGAAAAAAGTGTGGTGATGACTCGGTCCTTTACTTCCATGCTGCTGGGCTTGCAGTCGCTGGCCGCGCATGTTGCGCACCGAAAGGAAATTACGGACGGCCTCCGGCGGCTCCCGGCGGCGGTGCAGCCGATCCTTGACTCGGTGAATCCAAGAATTCAGCAATTCGTTCAAGCCCGATCTTTTGCCGACTACGTCTTCCTTGGCCAGGGGCCGTTCTTCGGCATCGCCTCGGAAGGCCAACTCAAGATCAAGGAAATGTCCTGTTCTTATGCGCAGGTCTTTCATACTCTGGAATTCCGCCACGGCCCCAAGGCCATTGTGGGGCCGGAAACGCTTCTCACTTTTCTTCTCTCCGAAAGCGGGTACACGGCGGAGCGGGAAGTATTGGAGGAGATGAAGGAGTTGGGCGGAACGACGCTGGTGATTACCAACCAAGCCGATGCGGTGGTGAGAAGAAACGCGGATTTCCTCGTCGAGCTCAAGCTCGATGTTCCCGAATGCGCAAGGCTCGCTGCCTACCTCATCACCTGCCAGTTGCTGGGGCTCTACACAGGGTTGAAGAAAGGCTACGATATAGACCGGCCGCGAAACTTGTCGAGGGCCGTGATCCTCAGCGGGAAATCGTGAAGAAACTAGGAAGTTTGTCATCCTGAGCGAAGCGAAGGATCCTGGCAGTTGATTTTAACGTGGACGACCTGCAAGCTACTGCGGAGATCCTTCGCTTCGCTCTGGATGACAGGGAAGTAGCGCAGGATGAGATCCTGTCGTCTTTTTCACAACTTCGGATTGGAAGGGGTTATCTCAATTGCCTAGTTTTGATGTCACGGTAGTCGGCGAGTTGAACCTCGATTTGATCCTCTACGGACTTCCGGAGCAGCTCGAGCCGGAGCGTGAGTTGTTAGCCAACCGTTTGGCGCTCACCCTGGGAAGCTCTTCAGCTATATTTGCCCACAACTTGTCGGTGCTGGGAAGCAAGGTCGGATTCATCTCCCGCATTGGAGACGATCCGCTTGGGCAGATTGCGCTCGATCGATTGGCGGCCGGTGGAGTCGATGTCTCCAGGGTACGAAGAGTAAGCGGCCCGACAACTACGGGTCTTACCGTCATCCTGCCGCGGAGCGACTGCCGCAACATTCTGACTTATCCTGGGACTATGGACGAGATGTGTTTTGAGGATCTGGACGTTGATTACCTTTCGGACTCGAAACACTTTCACCTTTCGTCTTTCTATTTGCATCGCAGCCTTCGTGCCCGCATCCCGGAGTTGTTCGCGAAGATGAAACAAAAAGGCCTGACCACTTCGCTCGACACGAATGATGACCCCGCAGACCGTTGGGGGGACGACTTGTTCGAAGTCCTGAAGCATGTCGATGTGTTTTTCGCCAACGAGCGTGAGGCGCAGAAGATCGCGCACGCTGACAGCTTGGAAGCGGCCATTGCCGCGCTTGCCCCGCGGGTTCCCATTTTGGTCGTGAAGCTAGGAAAAGAGGGAGCGCTGGCTCGCGGTCCCTCCGGGGAAGTCCGATTCCCGGCGCTCACTGTTGAGGTAGTTGACCCGGTGGGAGCGGGAGATAGTTTTGATGCGGGGTTCATTCACCAGTACGTGCGAGACGCGGCGCTCGCGGACTGTGTCGCGCACGGCAACACCGCCGGCGCGTTTTCGACGACTCGACCGGGCGGTACGGAGGCCTTCCGCGATCGAAAGCGCTCGGAGGAGTTCTTTAGTAAGATGGCACGGTCGTAGCGCGGAGCCCCGGGGTTGGGGCCCGCGGCCTGTCCCCGCGCCTGCGAAAGAGGCGCGGACCCCGACCCCGGGGCTCCGCGCTACCCAGCGAGGATCGATGATTGACTTCCATACCCACCCGGTTCTGATCCGTGAGTTCACCGAAAAATACCCGAATTATGTGCGCGTGGCGCGAGAAGTCTTCAATATCGGGAATAACTTTCAGCCGCTCGAGACTTTCTTTCTGCAAATGGATGCGGCAGGAATCGAGAAGGCCGTCCTGCTTCCCATAGCCTGCGGGCGCGCGCGTAAAGACCCCGTCAGCAGCAACGAACAGGTTGCTGAGCTTTGCGGCATGTCAGACCGCTTCATCGGGTTCGCGAGCGTGGATCCGATGGCGCCGAATGCGCCGAAGGAACTCGAATCCGCCATCGCCCAGCTTGGCCTTAAAGGCCTGAAGCTCGACGCGGCACTTCAGGATTTTGACCTGAACGATCCGGCAGTCTTCGCGGTTTATGAAGCAGCCGCGTCACTGCGAATCCCTGTGCTGATTCATACGGGAATGAGTTGGGCGCCGGAAACTCCGCTCGAGCGGGGACAGCCGCTCTTGCTCGAAAAGGCCATCCGCAGATTCCCGAAGCTGCAATTCGTTCTGGCTCACTGGGGCTGGCCGTGGGTTTGGGACGCAACCGCTTTGGCCCTGAAGTATCCCAACGTATTCCTGGATACATCCTGCCTTTACTACGACGGCCCGACGGAGTTCTTCCAGTTTGTTTTCAGTAAACAGATCCCGACCACGCTCGTTGAGCGGAGCCTCAGAAACCAGGTCGTCTTCGGCTCCAACTACCCGCGTGTCGAGATCAAGAACATGGTGAAAGCGCTCAAGTCGCTCTCGCTGACCGAGGGGTGTCTCGAGAAGATCTTCTCAACGAACGCGGAACGCTTGCTGGGGATGCGTCAATGATCATCAAGATTGAGAGGGTGAAGGTCCAGAGCCGCAAGTCCGAAGAAGCGATTAACATCACGCCGAGGGTTGACGACATCGTGGAGAAAAGCGGCGTGAAGAACGGTGTGGTCAACGTCATGACTTGCCACACTTCCTCGGGTTTGCTGGTAACGGAGGGTATTCCCTGCCTCGAGGAGGACATCCTCACGCATTTTTCGCGGCTGTTTCCTGAGGAGGAAGATTATCATCATCGGCGCTACCTCGATTTCGACGGCCGCATGGGCTTCAACGCGGACTCCCACCTGAAAAGCATCCTGGGCGGAATCCAGTGCATGTTCCCGATTGAAAACGGCAAAATTGTGCGGGGCTCACGCCAGACCATCTACTTTATGGAGTATGATGGACCGCTGGAGAGAGTCTACCTCGTGCAGGTCCTGGGGGAATAAGCTCTCCGTAGGTGCATCCTGCTGCACGACGAGCCGAAGCGAGAGGGATATCTGTCGCCCGACGCCGAGCTCACGGATTCCACGTCTTCAATCGAGTGCGCGCCATGTGCTCACGGCTTCTTGACTGATGCGGGTCGGCAAGTCAGTAGGGACGGTTCGCGAACTGCCCTTAAAAGGGACCATCATGAGATCTTCGAGAGCTGTTCAAACCCTGCTTACATCATTGATGTGCACATTGTTCGCCGTAGTCTCGTGTACGCGGAAAGAAATCGCGAACACGCCTGCGCCGGAAAAGGCTCGGGTCAATGTCGCCTGGGACAGGGTGATTACCGTTTCCAAAACCACGCCGACTTTGCAAGTGGTTGTGATGCCGCCTTTGCGGCGCGGCTCAAAAATCCACGATCGGGTTTTCGAAGCTCTGCGCGATTTGGGAGCTGACGACGTTCGTTATGTTCCCTGGCTTCCCTACCCCAAGTTGGCAGTGGCGGAACTCGAGCCTCCGACTCGCGACCACAGTTCCTGGGACTTCTCCTTGATCGACCCCATGATGGAAGATTTCATGAATGCCCAAGCCGGGCATTCGGTGATCATCAATTTCAGCACGATTCCGCAGTGGATGTACAAAACCGAGAAGCCCGTGCCGTACCCGTCCGACCCGGACGAGATAACTTGGACCTACGAGCATGGAAAGGACCTCCGCGACCCGAGCCGGAAGGAGTTGGCGAATTATTACGCGCGCCTCGTGAGCTGGTACACGCAGGGCGGATTCACCGATGAAGCCGGAAAGCGTCTCGAGTCCGGGCATCACTACAAGTTCGACTACTGGGAAGTTTTTAACGAAGTCGATGACGAGCACTCGATGACGGCAGAGGATTACGCGGCCAGTTACGACGCCATCGTTGCGGCCATCCGGCAAGTCGCGCCCGGCACGAAATTCATGGCGTTGGCGCTCGACTCGGCGGAAGGTCATATGCCGCTCGTGGAGTATTTCCTGGACCCGCACCATCACAAGCCGGACATCCCGCGCGACGCGATCAGCTATCACTTCTACGCTAAGCCCACGCAGAATGAGCCGCCGGAAGTTCAACAGTACACCTTCTTCAATCAGGCCGATCGATTCCTGGCAGTGGTTCGGTGGGTCGAGTCCGTGCGCCAGCGCCTTTCGCCCGAGACCCAGACGGACCTCGACGAGGTCGGGTCACAAACCGGCACCGACGGCACCGGAATGCCGCCCGACTACGTTGCGCCGCCGATTCCGAATTCCTACTGGAATCTCTCCGGCGCGATGTACGCCTATATTTTTGGCGAAGTGGCCAAGCTCGGCATTGAGATTATCGGCGAGTCGCAGATGGTCGGTTATCCCCGGCAGTGGCCTTCCGTCAGCATGGTGGATTGGAAGACAGGCCAGCCCAACGCGCGTTTCTGGGTGCTGAAATTGCTTCGCTCGAATTTCGGCCCGGGCGATAAGCTCGTTCAAACGAATATCGCAACACCTTCGGTCTATGGTCTGGGTTTCGTCACTCGTGACGGCAAGCGCAAATTGCTGCTGGTGAATAAGCGGATGTGGACAGTCGTAGCATCTGTTCCCGGCGCCTCGGGAGGGAAACTCCAAGCGGTCGACCAGCAGACGGGTTTCCAGCCGCCGGCCGTGTCACAACTCGGCGGCGATGATGTAGCCCTGGGCGGACTGGCCGTGGCTGTGGTCACGTTGCCCTAAAGCCCTCGGGGGGTGGCGCAGACGTGCCGTTCTCTGGCATGCCTGCGCTTCCCTGATTCTAAAATGGCGCATACATCCCGACAACAACCGTCGGGACGTATGCGCCAGCCACTGGCAAGGTAGCCTCAAAAAACAGCCTCCCGCTCACGGCGTCAACCGGTAGAGCATGCGCGGAAACGGAATGGTTTCGCGCACGTGGTCGAGGCCGCAAAGCCAGGCCACCACGCGTTCGATGCCCATGCCGAAGCCGGAATGAGGCACGCTGCCGTAACACCGCAGATCGAGATACCACTCGAACGCCTGGCGAGGCAGTTTTTCTTCCTCGATCCGCTTGAGCAGCAGGTCGTAGTCAGCCAAGCGCTCTCCCCCGCCGATGATTTCACCGTACCCCTCGGGGGCAAGCACATCCACGCAGAGGGCCACTTCCGAGCGCTGCGGGTCAGGCGCCATATAAAATGCCTTCACCTGGCTGGGGTAGCGATGCACGAGTACCGGCCGGTCGAAGTTTTCGGAGATGATGGTCTCATCGCCGCCGCCAAAATCCCCGCCCCACTGAATCTCGCTGCCTTTTGCCTGAAGCAGTTTTACGGCCTCGTCATAGCTGAGGCGCGGGAAAGGCAGCTTGATCTTCTCGAGATTGGCTACGTTGCGCTCCAGGGTTTTCAATTCCGGCCGGCGATTATCGAGCACGCGCTCCACCACAAAGGCTACCAGTTCCTCGCCTAGCGCCATAGCGTCCTCGAGATGGGCGAAGGCCACTTCCGGCTCGACCATCCAGAACTCCGTCAGGTGCCGGCGGGTTTTAGATTTTTCGGCCCGGAACGTCGGGCCAAAGCAGTAAGTCTTGCCCACGGCCATGGCTGTGGCCTCGTTGTAAAGCTGGCCGGACTGTGTCAAATAAGCTTTATCGTCGAAGTAATTCACCTCGAAGAGAGTAGTGGTGCCCTCGCAGGCCGCGGGCGTGAAGATGGGAGTGTCCACCAACGTGAAGCCGCGCCCGTCGAAGAAGTCGCGCACGGCTTTGATGATCTCGTGCCGCACGCCCAGGATGGCGCGTTGCCGCACGGAGCGCAGCCAGAGATGGCGATGGTCCATCAGGAATTCCGTGCCGTGCTCTTTGGGTGTAATCGGGTAAGGGTTCTCGGCCGGGACCAACTGCACGACTTCGAGCCCCGTCACATCCATCTCGAAGCCGCCCGGAGCGCGCTGGTCGGCGCGCACCTTGCCCGTCACGCGCAAGGACGATTCCTGGGTCAGATGGCGGACCCGCTCGAACACCTCGGGCGGAACGGCGTTCTTCACCACTACGCCCTGAATCATGCCTGTGCCGTCGCGAAAAAGCGGAAACAACAGCTTGCCGCTTTCGCGCAGGTTATAGAGCCAGCCCTGCACGAGGATTTCCTGGCCAACGTAATCCGAGACGTGTCGAATTTCAACTGTAGGAATCAAGGGAATCTCCTCATTCATCGGGTGATCGGGTGAACAATAGCAGAAAAGCCGCAGACCTCAAGAGCAGAGGTCTGCGCTACCCGGCTCATCGCGCGATCCGATGATCGGGTGAACAAAAGGCCAGACCAAACGTCGTTACGAGACTGCATGACCGTGGCGAAAACTTCTGATGAGCCTGGCCGCGAGGCTGACCATGCCCATAATCCAACCCACGGGGTAGGGTAGAATCGGAAGTCCCCACCACATCGAGCGTCCGGTCGTGCCGCCGAAGCCTCCCATCGCACTCAACCCGAACATCGCACCGACGCCGACCGCGATGAGGATGAAGACCCAAATCCAATAAACGAGCAAGCGGCGTCCGGGAATGGCCAGGAAGGTGCCGAGGGTCACAAGGCCACTACCCGCCAGGATGATGACGGATCCCTCCAAGGGATCAACAATTCCCGCCAGCATCGCGATACCGCCGGCAATGACTAGAATTCGCGGCCAAGGAGCGCGGGTCTTCATGAGATGCTCTAATCTCAGATTTCAGATCTGAAATTCTTCCAGTCTCGCCATCACTTCCGGAAGCCGCGCCAGGATGCCAGGGTCGTGGCGCTCGCTGTTCGTCTCAAAAAGCAAGGGGTACGGCGGGTCCGCGGAGCGGAAGTCGCGGATGGCCGGGGCCCAATCAATCTGGCCTTCGAACGGCAAAAGGTGTTCGTCCTTTTCACCGTGGTTGTCGTGAAGGTGAACGGCGGCAATGCGCTCGCGGAGTGTGCGAAAGGCCGCTCCGACTCCCCCGGTCAGATGCGCGTGGCCGGTGTCGAAGCAGACTTTCAAGTCCAGGCGCGTGTAGTGGAAAAAGTTCATCATGCGCTCGGGGGTGCTTAATTCACTGGGGATATTCTCCAGCAGAATCTGCACGCCTCGCTCTTTAGCGAAGAGGTGCAGATGTTCGAGGGAGGTGAATGCGGCATCGAACTTGGCCAAGTCGTACTCTTCTTCCGGAACGCCCAGGTGAAGCACGAGGTACCGGAAGGGAAGGTGCTCCGCGACCTCGATAGCGCGCTTGATTTCATCCATGGAGGCGATCCTCGCCCGGCGCTCGAGGCTGGCAACTGAGATGAGCAGCTCTCCCGCCCGCCCCCAATTCCAGTCGCTGAATAGGGGAGCATGCAGCGCGTGCAGGTTAACCCCATGGTCGTTGAACCACTGCGCCACATCTCGCACCTGATTCACATCGTGATAATCCAGATGCTGGCGGGCAGCCATAATCTCGAGATGACGCAGGCCCACTGCCAGTATCTTGTCCAGGGTATGCGCATTGAGTCTTTCCGCGGCAAAGAGCGATGTAGAGAGACCGTAATTCATCAGTATCCGACCGCCTTTCCGCCGGCGCGCGGGTCGGACGCGCCGAACTTCCATCCCGATTGGGGATCGATTTCGATCGCCTCGCAGTCGCCCATCCAACCTCGAAGATCAACTTGATAGCCGGCTTCCCGCAGTTTCTGGATGGTGTCCGCCGAAAAGCCGACCCGCTCGAGGATCAGCCGGTCCGGCATCCACTGGTGATGAAAACGAGGGAAGGAGACAGCCTGGAGGATGTCCATCTTAAAGACCAGATTGTTGAGGAGCACCTCGAGAACGGTGTTGATGATCGTGCCTCCGCCGGGGGAGCCGAGCACGAGACGCAGTTTGCCGTCCTGGAGAATCACTGTCGGGGTCATGCTCGAGAGCGGGCGTTTGTTGGGAGCGATGGCGTTGGCTTCGCCTTGCACAAGACCATAAAGATTGGGCGAGCCGGGCTTCGCCGCAAAGTCGTCCATCTCATCGTTCAGGAGAAAGCCCGCGCCTTCGACCGTCACGCCGCTGCCGTAACCGTTGTTCAACGTGTAGGTGTTGGCCACCGCATTCCCGTCATCGTCCACCACGGAGTAGTGCGTGGTTTGGGAGCTCTCGACCGCTTGCGGATTGCCCGCAGCAATCGGCGCGTCCGGCTTCGAATGCAGAATCTCCTCGCGCAGCTTCGCGGCATACGCCGGACTGGTGAGGCGCGCCACAGGCACCGGCGTGAAGTCGGCGTCGCCCAGGTAAGCGCCGCGGTCGGCGTAAGCGTGCCGCATGGCTTCCACCATGAGATGCATCGATTCGAATGAGTCCGGCGATTCCAGATCGAGCGGCTCAAGGATGTTCAGCATCTCGATCAAGGCCACGCCTCCCGAGCTCGGCGGCGGAACGGAGAGAATTTCGTAGCCTCGAAAATGGCCGACCAGCGGCCGGCGGAGAATCGGATGGTAGCGGGCCAGATCCTGCACCGTGATCAGGCCATGGTACTTTTGCATGGTGGCAACGATCGCCTGCGCCACGGGTCCCTCGTAAAATCCCTTCGCACCCTGGTGTGCTATCGCCTCCAAGGTCTCGGCCAGTTCCGGTTGCCTGAAAGTCTCGCCCGGCTCGTAATAGCGCCCTTCCCGCAGGAATATGCGGCGCGATGCATCGAACTTTGAGAGACGATCGCCTTCCTGGCCGAGCGATTGGCTGAGGCTGTAACTCACCGCGAATCCATCGCGCGCGAGGCGAACCGCAGGGGCAATCACCCGAGCCAGCCCAAGTTTTCCGTACTTCTCTTCGGCCAGTGCGAGTCCCGCCACCGTGCCTGGAACACCGGCTGAAAGTACTCCGACGGTGCTGGCGTGCGCAATCAAGTCTCCCTTGGAGTCAACGTACATGTTTCTCGAAGCCGCAGCCGGCGCGGCCTCGCGGTAGTCCACCACCACGGACTCGCCGCTCGCCAGGCGGATCAGCATGAAGCCGCCTCCGCCAATGTTCCCCGCCACGGGGTGCGTGACCGCGAGGGCAAACCCCACCGCCACCGCGGCGTCCACCGCATTGCCGCCGTCGCGGAGCACTTCGACTCCCACCTCGGAGGCAATTGGTTCGCTCGAGGCCACCATCCCGTGCCGCCCCGCCAGGGGAGTGAAGCAGAGCGCCGAAACGACGGACGCCAACACCGCGAGGGGCAGGAAGAGTTTTGTGCGCAGACTGAAATACATGGTGCCTCTGGCAAACTCCGGACGCTGCCTGTGCCCGTTCGATACTCCGTGACCTTCCGGAGCACGGGCGTGAGTTCGGCACGAACCACCCTACTCTAGGGTATACCTCCCAGACCGTCAAGGAGACGGAATGTCAATCGATTGCCGAATGCGAAGGTCGATCGTCACGAGTGGCGCAGACGTGCCGCCGATTGGCATTTCTGCATCGCGTTCTTGCCGAGAACGGGGCGATAGGCACATGCATTTCGACGAGAGGCTTCGGGACGTATGCGCCACCCGCGAGGGAAGTCTTTCGGCAACGCGCTAGGGTTTCGGCGTCGTGCGGTTCTTCATCTCTTGGCGGATCAGGTCGGGATTATCAAGAGGCTCGCCGGGCTTGGCCTGGAGGCCCGGCTCCTTTACTTTCGCAGGGTCGAAGATGCGCGCGTCGGAGGGTAGCGCATCATAAGGCGCAAAGTCCGGAGTATTGGCGAACATGCCGGAGAGGTCGGTAGCCGCGGCATCGTATTGATTGATGAAAGGCATGCCGAGGATCAAGTTGATGGTTTTGATAATGCTCGCCATGCTGGTATGGACATGCGAGACTCCGGGCTTCGCATAGGGGCTGATGGCGAGCAACAGGCTGCGGTGCGCGTCAACGTGGTCCTGGCCATCCTGCGCGTCGTCTTCGGTGACGAAGATCGCCGTGTCGTTCCAGAAGGGGCTGTGGGAGAACAACTCCACCAGCTTGCCGAGCGCCAGGTCGTTATCGGCCACGTAGGAGGCGCGATACGCGTATCCATCCTCAGGGCGCGGGTCGGAGGTGTGATCGTTGGGCAGCCAGATGTAGATAAACTGTGGCATCGGCTTCGCCCCGCTAACGAATTCCTCGAATTCCTTCTTGAATTGCGCGAAACGGTACTGGTCTGAGATGTTGGTATTGAAGGTTGGGAATTCCCGCGAAGTGTTTTCGAAAAGCGGTTTCGGCATGGGCACATTCACAACCTGGCGCGAGCCGGTGGGATACTCTCCCGTGCTCTCATCGTCGCCCGGCAACTCCATTCCCTCGCCATAGTTCCGAAAGGTAATGTGGGTGCGCGCGAGGTTTTCCCACAACGAGCCGTTCTCCAGGTACATTTCCGGAATCGTAGACGAGGCCCCGATGTCCAGCCGCCCGGGCGCATCCTGGTCCGGGATGAAGTCGAACTTACCGCCGTAACCGGCGGGCCAGGCCGATTCAAGGAGTTCGTTCGGGTAATTGCCCACCAGCCAGTGATGCCCGTCGACGGAGACATCCGAATCCACATAGAAGTTGTCACCGAAGGCGAAGCGCTTGGCCAGGGCGTGTTGGTTGGGCGTCACCTGAATGTGCTCGAGCGTCGGGGCCGGCGGCTTCTCCTCCTTGGCGGTGGCGTCCATGCCCCAACGGGCGAGCGTCGAATCGCCGTCCGCACCGTCGCCGCCCAAGTCGCCAAACACTTCGTCAAAGGTGCGGTTCTCTTTGGTGATGAAGACCACGTGGTGAATCTTCGGGCTGGGCGAGCCGGGGACCGGAATGGGAAAGTCCGGCGGGCGCTCCGGCGCAGGTCTCGTGGCCTGCACCTGGAAGCCCGGAACGAAGCCGTTGTTCTTCATCACCTGCAGGGTGAAGGGACGCAACTGGTAATCTTTCGGGACCGTAAGGATTGAAACCGTGCCCTTCGTGATGTCTCCGATGTAAGCGCCCTCAGGGCCAAGCTGAACACCTTTTCCCCCATTCGGCCCGGCGCCAAAACCCTTGGCATTGGCCACAAAGAGCGTCTTGCCGTCGTTGCTCAGCACCACTCGCGCCGGGAACCAACCCGCGGGGATGAAACCCAGGAGTTGCATCTGATCGGTCTCAACCACCGCAACCGCATTGATGCCGGCACAGGCCACATACAGGCGCTTTTCATTCGCACTGAGCGCCATGCCGAAGGGCAGGACGCCGCGCAATCCCTTGACTTCGGTGGCGGGGGCGATCAGCGCATTCTGTTCCACCTTTCCGCTACGAGCGTCGATTACGCAGATGCTGTCTTGCGTCGCGTTCGAGACGAAGATCTGCTTCTTGCCCGCGACCACGGCGCCCGGGCTGCTTCCGCCGACCACCTGGTCGCCAATCGGAAGTCCCGTGCGGATGCGGTCGAGCACCTGCGGCGCGCGGGGGTTTCTCACGTCGATCACATAAAGCGAATTGGATTCCGGAACGTTGGGGTCGCCGAGCCCGGCGATCTGCTTGCCCTCGACGGTCGTGCCCGCCTCGGCTTCTTTCGAGGGGTATCCAAACGCCGGGAACGTGATTCCGGTCTCTCGCGGGTTCTTTGCGTCGTAGTTCGGAACTACGCTGTAGCGGAACGTGCCCACGTTCGAGACATAAACCCGCTTCCCGTCCCGCGAGAGCGCCAAGCCGAAGGGCATGCGGCCGACGGCAAGGCTTGAGATGATCTGCTTGCTGCGCGAATCAAAAACCACCAGGCGGAAGTGGGCGAGGTCGAGCACGTACAGAACCTTGCTGTCGCGAGAGAGCAGGAGTTCTCCGCTCAGACTGTTCGCGTATTTCTTGCCCTGGAACTCGCCGTCCAGGCTGAGCGCGCCCAGCCGTTGGTGCGACGCCAGGTCGAAGATTCCGACATTGCCGTTGTTGCCTTCGGCGAGGTAAAGCGTGCGGTTGTCGCGAGCGATGGCGGCGCCCAGAAAAACGCTCTGCGGATCGGCGTCCGAAGACTTGAAGCCGGGTGGAATCTGCGCCACATGAGGAGCGAGCCCCCAAAGGTCCGTCAGGATGCTTGCCGAAAAGGGATTCGTGCCGCCATTGACGGTGACCAGGGTCTTGCCGTCCGGGCTGAGGGCGAGGCCGTAGGGATGAGGCGCCACTTTCACATATTTGCCGAAGGGCGTGATGAGCCGCCCGTTGGGGAGAATGGTCATGCCGCGAGGATTGATCTTCACCGGCAATCGTCCTGCCGGTGCTTGGAGCACGGTGGACTTGGGAGCCTGCGCATCTTCTGCAAGGCTCGCTCGAATGGGCGTTAGCAGAATATAAGCTGCGAACACAGTAATGAGAACGCGGCGCGGCATAGGCGGTATCCCTTCAGGCACATTTGGTGATAAGCCTTCCAATGTACCATGGGAAGTGCTACCTTCACGACGCTTATCGCGGCGGGTGGGCCGGCTTATGACGAGGCGCGCCCAAATCGCCTGTGCTGTTGCTGGAGACGACCTGCGGCTCTGCCGCCCTGCCTTGCGGAAAGGCTCTGAAGCTGTGAAATTTTTGTTGTTTTCAATCTCATGCAACACGCTCGGGACCGATTCGAGTCGGTGGCGGAGGCCGAGTTGAGACTTACTCACGGTGCCGGCACGGTTTTGACTCCTTTTTC
>JBEKLY010000120.1:0-21184 GCA_050010015.1 Terriglobia bacterium | reverse complement strand
GACCCTCTGCTTCGCCCCGCGGCCTGGCAAGGTTTGTATGACCACATCAGCCTCCTGGACGAACTGGCGTCGCGCGCCGTGGCCAATTCGAGTGCGGCTCACTCCCTGCGCAGAATGAACGCACAGCTCGAAATGTTGGGCGAACACGGCCCCGCCTGGGCGCACGCGCTTACGGGGCTTGAACAGGACTTGCGCCAGATCGCGGGCAGCCTCATGGAGCAATCCGGACCTGTCGAGGATTTGCGCTGGTGGGCGGCCGAGACCACGCGCCGGGCTAAGGCTCTTCGCGAAATGATCGAGCTCTTGGCTCCCTGGTTGTCACCCGGGAACCGGGACTTGCTGAATCAAATCTCCGACGAAGTGCCGAAAGCCTTGTCGGAACTCACCCTCGCTTCGCTTTGGGCGGTTTCAGCAGACATCGACTCGCAGCTCGGGAACTACCTCGAAAACCCGGCTGCAGACCCTGCCTTGAGCGAAACGGCCCGCGCCCTGCGCCAGCAGCTTTCCGCTTCACTGGCCGAGGCCGACGAACTGGTGAGGAAACTCACAGAAGTGGCCGATGAGGCCGACCGCCTGGTTCAGGCCATGGATTTTCGTTTCCTTTACGACCGGTCAAGGAAGCTGCTTTCGATCGGTTGCGACGCCGGGCGCGAGTCCGTGGTGGCGGGCTGCTACGATCTGCTGGCCTCAGAAGCGCGTTCGGCAATTTTCGCGGCGATTGCCAAGGGCGACATTCCGCAGGAAACCTGGTTCCATCTGGGGCGGGCCCAGGTTCTGTGGCGCGGACAGGGAGTCCTGCTCTCCTGGAGCGGAACCATGTTCGAATATCTAATGCCCGCTCTGTGGTTCAAGCACTACCCGCGCACGCTGCTCGAGCAAAGCGCGCGCGTGGCCGTGCAGTGCCAGGTGGATTGGGCAAAGGAAAAGGGGATGCCTTGGGGCATTTCTGAAGCCGCCTATAACGTCCAGGACGCAGGCGGGCATTACCAATACCGGGCTTTTGGCGTCCCCGCTTTGGCCATCAATCCGAATTCCGAAGACGACGTTGTGGTTTCACCATACGCTACATTTCTTGCCCTCGGCTTGGATCCCCACCAGGCCGTGCGCAACCTTCAGCGCATGACGGAACTCGGCTGGTCAGGAGAGTTAGGTTTCTGCGACTCAATCGATTTCGCGCCGGCGCGACTGGATCCCGGACAGCCACACAAAGTGGTGCCGTGCTGGATGGCTCATCATCAAGGTATGAGCCTGCTGGCCGCCTGCAACCTGCTTACGGACGGCGCCATTCAGAAACTGTTCCACTCCGAGCCCGCGATCTGCGCCACAGAATTGTTGCTGCACGAAAAGCTCTTGCCTGTAAACAACCCCATCGACCGCGCAAAGAGCAGACCTGCCCGCGGGATGCTAACAAGACTCAGGCAAAAAAGTCAGCTAGCGCAAGGGGCCCCCAATGAGCCTGCCCGCTAGTCCCTATGCGGCGCAGGGACGATGATGGATTTCAGCCCTCTCCCTTGGGGAGAGGGTGGCGAGAGTAGCGAGCCGGGTGAGGGGTTTCTTCACCCAGAGCCTCGCAACTTCGGAATTCGGGTTCAGTTCGTGTTTCGAGGTGGCTCGCTTGGCCCGCTCTACGCCAGGAGCTTCCGGGCGACCTCGCCCGAGATGTCGGTCAGCCGGAAATCCCGCCCCTGAAACTTGTAAGTCAGTTTGGTGTGATCGATGCCCATTAGGTGAAGCACAGTCGCATGCAAGTCGTGGATGTCGAGAGGATCCTCGACGACGTTATAGCCGAGCTCGTCGGTTTCTCCCACAGTGATGCCGGGTTTGATGCCTCCACCCGCCAACCACATTGTGAAAGCGCGCGGGTGGTGGTCGCGTCCCAGAAACTTGGATTGCGCGCGAGCTTCGTTCATCGGCGTGCGTCCGAACTCTCCGGCCCAGATGATCAGGGTGGAATCGAGCAAGCCGCGCTGCTTCAAATCCTTAACAAGTGCCGCTGAAGCCTGATCGGTTTCCTGACAAAGTTTGGGCAGGCGGTTGATGATGTCGTCATGCGCCGAGGTGCCGTGATGGTCCCAGCCGCGGTGATAGAGCTGCACGAAGCGAACGCCGCGTTCCACGAGGCGCCGCGCCAGGAGGCAGTTATTCGCAAACGACGCCTTGCCCGGCTCGGTTCCGTACATCTTATGAATGTGCTCCGGTTCTTTCGCGATGTCCTCAAGGTCAGGAACACTGGTTTGCATCTTGTAGGCCATCTCATAGGACGCAATGCGCGTGAGGATTTCCGGGTCGCCCGCTGCCTTCAGGTGCATTTCGTTCAAATCCTTCAACGCGTCCAGGGAATCGCGCCGGTCTTCGGGCCGAACACCTTCGGGGTTGGTGAGGAACAACACGGGGTCGCCCTTGGAGCGAAATTCCACGCCCTGGTACACCGTGGGAAGGAATCCGCTTCCCCAACAGGACTTGCCGCCGTCCGGCTGGTTTTCACCGGAAAGCAAGATGACAAATCCCGGAAGGTCGCTGCACTCGCTTCCGAGCCCGTAGGTAAGCCACGAGCCCATGCTCGGGCGGCCGATGATCTGGAATCCGCAATTCATGAAGATCTGCGCGGGTGCGTGGTTGAACTGAGAGGTCCCGATGGATTTCACAATCGCGATCTCATCGACGATTTCCTGCAGGTGCGGCAGAAGCTCGGAAACTTCCGCCCCGCATCGACCGTACTTTTGGAAACGATAGGGCGAACCCAGCATTCGCGGCACGCCTTTGATGAACGCAAAGCGCTGGCCCTTAAGAAATTCCTCCGGAATCTGCTGGCCGTTATATTGCTGAAGCACCGGTTTGTAATCGAGTAAATCGAGATGCGAGGGCGCGCCCGCCATGAAGAGATAAATGATGCTCTTCGCTTTGGCGGGATACATCGGCGGCTTGGCAGACAGGGGATTGGGCGCGGGCCGGGCGGGAGTCGCAATGCCGTCGGCCCGGAGATCGCGGTTCAGCAGAAGCGATAGAGCCGTGGCTCCGACGCCCATTCCCGCGTGCTTGAAGAAGTAGCGGCGCGTGACCGCTTTCACCAGATCCTTCATGTCCGGAGGATACTCATCCGTCATCACTCACTCCTTCGTTATGGTTTCGTCGAGGTTCAGCAAAACATTCGAAACCATGGTCCATGCCGCCAGTTCTGGAAGATTCGAATTCGGTCCAACTTTGGCGCCGGCAACTTTGCTTGCGGCTTTCGGGTCAGCTTGAAAACGCTCTAGCTCGAGCTTGTAGTAGCTGAGGATTCGTTCGACTTCCGAAGCAGAGGGCCGCCGAGTCAAACAGAGGCGAAATCCGTAGGCGGCGCGGCTCGCGGGATCAGGACTAGCGTCTCGCGTTATCCTGACGGCAAGAGCCTGTGCCGCCTCGAAGAACACAGGATCGTTGAGCGTCGTCAAAGCTTGGAGTGGCGTATTGGTGCGAACCCGCCGTACGGTGCAAAACTCGCGGGTGGGCGCATCAAACGTTGACCAACTGGGATAAGGTGACGTGCGGCGAATGAAGGTGTACAGCGAACGGCGGTAGCGGTCTTCGCCAGTATTCTCAACCCACTTCTCGTCGTTGTAGGGCCGGTCCCAAATGCCGTCGGGTTGGTAGGGGAAGACGCTGGGTCCTCCGAGCTTCGAGCTGAGGAGGCCGCTCGCCGCGAGGGCGCAGTCACGGATCGTCTCCGCCGGGACGCGGAAGCGCGGGCCTCGCGCCAGTAGCTTGTTATAAGGATCGCGGTCCTCGCGTGTCGGCGAAACGTCTGAAGATTGACGATAGGTCGCGGAAGTCACCATCAGCCGCAGCATTTTCTTAACGCTCCAGTCCTGGCCGGGGAATTCCGTAGCCAACCAGTCCAGAAGTTCCGGATGCGTGGGTGGAGTGCCTTGAGTGCCGAAGTCCTCACTCGTCTCCACGATGCCGTGACCAAACAATTGTTCCCAGAGGCGATTGACCTCGACGCGGGCGGTGAGCGGGTTATCTTCTGACACCAGCCACTCCGCCAGGCCCAGACGGTTGGGCATTTGATCATTCGCCATAGGATTGAGCGTCGAGGGCACGCCCGCGCACACCTTGTCGCCGAGGCTAGTAAAGGCGCCACGAACGTGCATGAACGCGCATGGCCTTTCGAAGGACGGCTTCTCGCGCATCACTAGGGTCGTGACGATGCCCAGCTTTTCATCTTTCTTCCTGATTTCCGCAATCTTGTCCCGGGTCGGCTGCAGGGAAGGAGCGATGGCGCGGTAAGCGGCGGCAAGATCGTTCTGCTGGGTTTCGGTGCGCTGCGCTGGGGGAAGGTCGAGCACCGCGTGCAACCGCGCCGGAACCGTCGTCAGTCGCAGCGGATCGGCCATCGTGGTAACAGAAATCCGGAACCGGCCTATCGCGATCTGCGAGTGCGGCATGTCGTGCTTCAAGTGAAACGTAAGCACGGTGCCCGCCGGGAATCCAAAGGGCTTCTCCGGGACCAGCACGCCGCGGCGGACGACGAGTGACTTATCCGTGCTGAGTTGGATTGACCAGCCCTTAGGCTGCGGCTTGTCGTTCACGAGGTTCTTGAAACTGTAGCCCGCCGCATCCTCGTCTCCGGAATCCCGCTGAGAATCATCCGCGGCGGCTTGCTTGAAACGGATCTTCTGCGCATCCGCCGGCTTGTCCGCAGCAGCGGTTTCGGCCTCGAAGTCGGTCAAGAAGAAATTGCCGTCGGGGGCGCGCCCTGGTCCCGTCGCCGGCAAGCTCGGGTCGTTCATCACTTCCAGGCGGACACCGGTGATCCCGGTGAGATCTGTCCGGGCCGTAACATCGTAGGCGTCGGCGTCCGGATTTTTGCCGCCGGCCAGAAGCGACCCATCCGGCAGCAGGGTCAGCTTGGCGCCGCCCTTCGATGCATAGTCGCTGGGGCGTAACGCCGTCCACTGCGGTTCCGCGGCCTTAATATCGTGTTCCCACTTCTGCTGCGCAGCGGCGAGTTCCGGATTGGGCGTATTCAAGACTGCCTGGAGCCGCGTGACTTCATCGCGCAATTCCTTGCTCTTGGCAGCCTGCTCGGAAGTTGGCAGCTCGAGGACAGCCTCGCGCACGTACTGATCGCCACTACCGTCGTCGGCGACGTGATAATCCTCGTCGGCGAAAAAGGCCAGGAAGCGGTAGTAATCCTTCTGGGTGAAGGGATCAAACTTGTGGTTGTGGCACTCGGCGCAACCCAGGGTCGACCCAAGCCAGACCGTGGCGGTGGTATTCACGCGATCAACCTGTGAGTACCAGTAGTACTCTTCCGGATCAACGCCGCCTTCCATGTTCGTCATCGTGTTGCGATTGAATCCGGAGGCGATGAGCTGGCTTGTCGTGGGTTGGGGCAACATATCGCCCGCGATCTGCTCGATCGTAAACTCGCGGAACGACATGTCGTTGTTCAAGGCGTTAACTACCCAGTCGCGGTATTTCCACATGGTGCGAATGTGGTCGGCTTCGTACCCGTGGGTGTCGGCGTAACGCGCCAGATCCAGCCAGGGCGCCGCCCAACGCTCTCCATAACTCGGTGACGCGAGCAAGCGGTCGACTACTTTTTCGTAAGCGTCCGGGCTCTTGTCCGCCAGGAAGGCGTCGACCTCCTGAAGAGTCGGCGGAAGACCAATCAAATCGAGGGTGACTCGGCGGATTAACGTCTCTTTTGCGGCGTCAGGGGAAGGCGAGAGCCCTTCCTTCTCGAGCCGGGCGAGAACGAAATTGTCAATGGGATTGCGGCACCATCCGGGGTTCTTCACCTCCGGAACTTCCGGCCTCACCGGCCTGATGTATGCCCAGTGTTTAAGAGGTGCCGTCGCGACGACCGGCGCCGACGAATCCGGACCGTTCGCGCCCTGATCGATCCACTTGCGAATCAGTTCCACTTCTTCAGCGCTGAGAGGCGGCGCGCCATAAGGCATCTGGGGGCGATCCAGCGCGATCAAACGGCGAACCAGGGGGCTCTTTCCGCTGTCGCTGGGCATAACCACCCGGCCATTGTCGCTGCCCTTCAAGATCGCGGCGACCGAATCCAACCGCAATCCGTTTTGCTGCACATCCGGACCATGGCATGTGTAGCATCGCGCGGCGAGGATCGGACGAATGCGGCCCGCAAACAGTCCTGAAGAACTCGGCTCAAGATGACTTGCGACAGGCGTGATTTGCGCCGGCGGCGCGCTTTCCGCGACCGCGAGAGCATCCTGGTCAATCCAGGCGCGAATCAGCTTGATCTGTGCGGCAAGAAGCGGGTTGGCGCCCATCGGCATACGAGTCTCTTCACCTTCGCCGATGAGACGTTTTACCAACTGGCTCTTCGCACTATCGCCCGGGATAATCGCTTTGCCGGACTGGCCTCCCTTAAGGATCTGGGCTTCCGTGTCGAGCCGCAAACCCCCTTGCGGCTTCTCACCACTGTGGCAAGGGAGACAACTTTTTTGGAAGATAGGGGCGATGTCGCGCGCAAAATCGACAGCGGCCCTCGGCTTCGTGGGGGCGGGGGAAGACTGGCCAGCAATTCTCAATCCGCTGGCAGCGAACGCTATGGCGAATGCGGCGACCCCGCCCGCCAGCAGCCCCCAACGGTCTGTTACTCGCCGAGGATTTGCAAAGAAACCCATGGAGTTACCCCGTGCAATTGCTCGTCGGCGGAACTGGTATCAGAATCCGACGCCACGGAACCTATGCTGGCAGCATCTCCCCGATCCTGTCAAGCGACCTTTCCATGCTCCTCCGATCGCGAATACCCCAAGGTCATTCAATCCGCCGGCGCCGTTGCAACCGTGTCTAGTGAGCTGTGCGTAACCGTTCGCGAGCGGCGGCCAGTGTCTCCGGCTTCTTAGCGAAAGCGAATCTTACGGACCGCTTGCCTAATCCGGGGGTTCCATAGAAACTCGATCCCGGCACCACGGCGACACCATGTTTCATTGCGAGGTAGCGAGCAAACGCCATATCGTCGCCGTCGAATTTCCAAGCGCCGAAATCCGCCATCACGTAGTAAGCGCCTTCGGGCGGTTGCGCCTCGAACCCCGTCTCATCCAGGATCGACATCATGGTGTCGCGGCGCTCCCGGTACTCGCGCTTCAGCTGATCGTAGTAGGTCGCAGGCAATTCGAGTGCGGCAACGCAGGCCGCCTGAAGAGGACTGGGTGCGCAAATCGTCGCATAATCATGGACTGTACGCAGGGCCGTGCTCAAAGGGTCAAGTGCGCAGACGTACCCGATGCGCCAGCCCGTCACGGCAAAGGTCTTGCCGAAGCCCCCGACAGTTATGGTGCGTTCGCGCATTCCGGGCAGGGAAGCAATCGGGATGTGGGGGAGATCGGCATGAATGATGTGCTCATAAATCTCGTCGGTGACCGCAATAGAATCGAACTCCTGGCAAAGGAGCGCTATTCCCGAAAGCTCCGAGTGCGTGAACACCCGCCCTGTCGGGTTATGGGGTGTATTGACCAGTATGGCACGCGTGCGCGAGCTGAACGAAGCGCGCAAACGGTCGAGATCCAAACTGTAGTTCGGAGGGTCGAGCGCTACAAAACGCGGCGTTGCTCCTGCGAAGGAGGCTGCCGGCAGATAACTTTCGTGGAACGGTTCGAAAATTATGATTTCATCTCCCGGATCGACGATGGCCATGAGCGCCGCTGAAATCGCTTCGGTCACACCGCAGGTCACAGTGATGTGTTCATCGGGATTGTATTCGAGGTTGTACCAGCGCTTCATCTTGGCCGCGATGGCCTGGCGCAGCGCTGGCATGCCCCAAGTGATCGTGTATTGATTGGTTCCCGAATCGAGGGCACGATGGGCCGCTTCAATGATTTCGCGCGGAGGATCGAAATCGGGAAAACCTTGAGCAAGATTGATCGCTTGGCACGATATTGCCAGACGCGTCATCTCCCGGATGAACGATTCCCGAATGCCGTCGAGTCGTCGAGCTGGCACAAGCATGAAAATATCCTTCAATAGTAGAGGAAGTGACGAACCAGATACAGTTTCACTTTGCCGAAATTGGATTGAAATTGTCAATCCAGAGAAACCACTTGGGTGATCCTAAGAAAGAAGCGGGGCGGGCACGGGAGGAGTTCAAGCTCTCATCGAAGCGCGCGCCCCACGACGAAGTGTTATTTACTGGCCATCAGGATCGGCACTCGGCGCTTGAGCGTCGGCGCTTGCGCAAGTACGAAGCGCTCTGACTTGGGTTGGGCGAAATAGAGGGTCACGCCGAGTTCCTCGAGGTGCAGCGTTGTGATTCTATAGCCTCCTCTAGTGGGCACAGCTAGCATAGCGCTGGCGCCGGACTTCGTGTCCTCCGAAACGCCGCGCGTCAGCACAAATCCCGTACCACGATCTCCCTGCATCACCTTGATAGCGGATCGCGCGGCGGGGTCGAGCGCGATGGTGTAGTCACCGGCCGGTAGCGTAATGCCTCCCCAGTGTGCCTCGAACGGCATTGTGAACTTTCCCTTAATCTCTTGAGCGTTCGCCAAGGTGGCGTTGATTCCTGCCATCAGAACGCCCAAACTCAAAATCTTCACGAGATTCGAACTTCGGCTCGAATTCATATCTCACCTCCACGTTGAGTTCGGCGATTGCTCGCCGTGAGGCTCGCATTGTGCGGCTCTCATCTTGTAAAGCGAGAAGGATGAGCAAAAAGGGACAAATATCCGCAACAGTTGGTCGGCCTTCGTGGGCCAGAAAACTGCGCGTACCTGCTAATGTCGTGAAGTGAGACGTCGGACCGGATCGCTCAAGCCCGGCGGATCTCAGAACGCATTGAACGCGGGCGAATAGCACTCAATTGCGGAGGGTTGTCGAGGCGTTAGAAAACAGGGGTATTCAACGAACTTCTGGGACACGACACGACGCATCGCGTGTGATTCCTTCATGCCGTCGCCGGTTTCGTGCCATCCCACAGCGTGATGAGCAGCGTGCTTCCCAGCACGAGCACGCCGCCCACAATGGCCATGAGCGTCAGTCTCTCCCCCAGCCAGATCGCGGCGATGGGAACTCCGAAAAACGTAATGAGGTAGTTCGAAAGGGCGGCCTGAATGGCGTCGAGAACCTTCAGCGCTTTCAGGAACAGGACCATCGACAAATAATTGTGGAAGACGGTGAGCAGGGCAAGTCCAATCCAGGTGCGCAAGGTGAATTGCGGAATGTGGCTGAAGACGCTGCGTTCCTGCGCCAGAACGAGTGGAGTCATCAGCACGAACATGGCGACGTAAGTGTAGAAAAGCATCTCCATGGGAGAGTAGCGCTCCAGCACTTTTTTGCCATAAGAATTGTAAAAGGCGCTCCCCAGCGTACCGAGGAGAATCAGGAGGTTTCCGAGGAAGAAACTCGTCCCGAAATTAAGAGTGCGCAAGTCGAGGCCAGAGCACATCAGCACGCCGATGATGGCCAGCGAGAAGCTCGCCCAGCGCAACCAATTCATGCGTTCGTGGAGGAAAATGATGGCGAGAATGGCGGTCGAGACCGGCAGCGTCAACATCAAGAGCGCCGCGTTGCTCGCGAGTGACATCCGTGTTCCCCAAGTGATGAGCACCTGGCCCGGGAATATTCCCACCAGCGCCAGCATGAAGAAAAGCAGAATGTCTTTTGGCGAACGTTGCTTCCCCTTGTAGGAGTCGCGATTCTCGGCGCGAATCAGCGGAAAGAGCATGAGCGTGGCCAAGGTCATCGGACCCCAGACCGTCACCCAGGGGCCCACCTGATCCTGCACCAGCTTGACGCAGGTGAATTGCAGCGCCCACATCAAATTGCAACTGAAGAGCAGCAGCCAGGAACGCATGTTTTATCCAATCGCTAGTGCTTAGTTGTCTTAATAAGCGAGATAATACTGAGGCCTGGAAGGGCGGGGCTTCAGAGTCTGTGTGAAAACTCGATTAGTCTGTCATTCCGAGGAGCCATAGGCGACGAGGAATCTCGCACTACCTTGAAAATGCTCAGAGCGAGATTCCTCGCTTCGCTCGGAATGACATGCAAAGGGAGTTCTAACACAGACTCTAAAGCCCCGCCCTTCCGACGCCATACAAATAAGGACCCTTACTCCTTCAAGTAAGCGCTAGCGTTTTCTCACGAAGCTGATGGCCTTTAGAATAACGCCATTATCCGGAACAGTAGGACCGAAATCATTAATCCAGCCGGGATCGCCGCCGCGGAAACCTGTCGTGCCTTTCAACCGGACCTCTTTGATCACCTTGCCCAGCCTGGGATTGGCCCACTCGAACGCGAAGAACGTAATGGGATTGCTCTCCGATCCGCCGACGGACACGGCATCGGCCTGGTAGGCATAATCGTGAGAAGACTCGCGCCGCTCCCAGTTCCATTCGGAGATATTCACACCGTAGCGAATGGGTACGCTTGTGACGAAGCCGTCTTCGTAGACGATTTCGTACCAGCCGAGCATATCGGCCGTGTCCTGCGGGTCGTAGATCAACCGGAACGACTCCTTATTGGTTGCAGGTTTGGCGGAGGCGTGCAGAAAGATCAGGCTGGTCGCGTCCTCGCCAATCTTGATGTCCGCCTCCTTCGCGAGGCCGCTGCTTCCTTCCTTGCTTTCTGCAGCCACCAGGATCGCCTTCTTTCCTCCCGACTCGCTGAGGTCAAACGGAACGTTGCCGAGCTCAACCTGGCCAGTCTTCATGCCGCTCAGGTCAACACCCAGTTTCGGCTCCGCGGTTTCCATGTTGAAGCTCGCTTGGATGTCGACCGGCGCAAGCGAGGCTTCCGTGCGGCTAGGCGGCAGTTCTCCCTCCAACCTGACTCGAATTTCCGGGAGCATCGACTGGATCAGGCCCGAGAGTTCTTTGCCGTTGATCACCTTGCCGGCCCAGAGAATGTTGCTGCAGCCAAGAAAGTCCGCCATGAGTTCCTTGCCGCACCCGGTCTCGTTAGTGGCAAACCATGCGGACGGCGCGCCGCCGATGATCGTGGCGCGCTTGCTTCGCCGCTCATAATCCTTAATGTCGGGAGTGAAGTTTCCGTAAATCTCTTTGAATCCCATCTGGTCGAGTTGCGCTTCGCTCTCGAGCGCCTTTCGTTCGTCCCAGAACCAGTTGAAGATCAGGATATCTTTCGGAACGAGACGCTCCACCTGCTCGCGCGTCATGCCGCCGGCCGCGTTAAACTTCCAGCCGTCGGCGGTGTGGTCCGGCTGCAAGCCTACGCCGCGAACACTTTGAAGCAGCATGTCGCCCCAGACGGCGAGTTGAATGCCCTTGGCCGCCAGGTGATCGTGAATCTTCTTCACGTCTTCGCCATAGCGTTCGCCGATGTCTTTGTTTCCGCATCGCGGACATAGACCCACGGGGCAAAACAATTCGTCGTGCCCGGCGTGAATCATCTTGGGCTTCAGGAGATCGATATACTCGTCATAGACTTCGAACGCCAGTTTGTAGCTCTCCGGATTTGAAGGGCAATAAGTATCCGGCCACTTCTCGCCCAGCACCTCCGCGAGGTCTTTGTGCATGGTCAGAAGGTAGTAACTATGAGTAAAGCAGGGAAGCTCAGGAACTAATTCGATGTGGTTTTGCCTCACCCAGCGCGCGAGGTCAGCCACTTCGTCTTTCTCGAGAAACCCTCCATCCGCCGTGTCCTGATGGGACGAGTTAGGTGTGCGTCCGTGGAGCGTGCCGGCAGGGTAGTTCCGGCGGCCGTAATTCGCGTCGCGGACGAATTCCTCCCAGCCGGAGTTCAACTCAGGATGGCTTTCGAGTCGCATGCCGGCGTTCATCTCCATGATCAGCGTGTTGTATTTGTAGAGAGCCATGAAATCGCGGACAAACCGTTTGAAGAAAGGAATGTGGTCGCGTCCGGGAAGATAAAGTTTGACGCCGCGGAACGGCTTGTCGGGCCAATCGCGGATGCGCACGCCGGGGACGCGCAGTTGCCTGTCTTCCTTGGCAATCAACTGCCGTAACGATTGCAAACCGTAAAATGCCCCGCGATCGTCGCTGCCGCCAATGAAAACAGCGCCGTCGGTCACCTGGAGGACATAGCCTTCAGCGCCGGGGTTCTGCGCGTTCAAGTCAATGTGGTTCTGCGCGCAGTAGGCCTTCACCAGCGGGTTAGCGATCGACCCTATGAGAATCACCTGCATCGTTGCATCGAGTCGTTCTATCCGCTCGGTTTTGAGGTGCAGGGCAAAGCGATCTCCAAGTTCGTCGGTGAGAAAGCGCGCCAGATGCAAGTCCTCCTGTGAGGGACTGGAGGGGACGGCAATCGCGACCTGATTGTTCAGCGCGAACGCGCCTCCTGAATCAGTGATCTCTCGCGGCGTTGGAAAGATCAATGAGGCGACGCCGTCAGGCGCAGCCGGACTGGGGATGGCCTGCGCGGCCACAAGCATGGCGGCCAGTATAAAATAGCGGGTTCTTCTCATATCAGTACTATCCTCGATCTTCTCGCTTGTCATTCTGAGCGGAGCGAAGAATCTCCGCACGAGCCGCGGAGCGGCGGCAGAAATTAGCCCACTGTGTGAGAAGGTGTGAGGAAATTGGGAACATGTCATCCTGAGCGCAGCGAAGGATCTCTGCAGTTGTTCGTAAATCGCTGAACCACAAGAGACTGCCGGGATCCTTCGCTTCGCTCAGGATGACAGGCATCGATTTTTTCACTGCTTCTGAGCCGTGGGCTACTCTCTGCCGGCCTTCCGGGCCTCTGCAAGAAGCCATTGAGATCAACGCTGTCGCCAGTTGAGTCATCAAGGTTAACGCCGATGGGACTTGCGCCGTCGGCTCTACACCGCGGAGGCCTCCTGCTGACTCTCAAGCGGCGTTCTCTCGCGCTGTTTTGAATATTCTGCGGGCATTATCGCCGTACACTTTCTTCAAGACCTCGTCCGGCAGGCCCAATCCACAGAGCGGCCAGTGGTAAGAGAAACCGCCGCTCGATCCGTCGAGTCCCATCTCCCAGCCATAGAAGTGCTCGTCCTGGCTTTCGAGTATGCGGAAGGTGATGCGGAACATCTCGCGGGTGTAAGTCATGTCTGTCCCGTAGAGCACGCGGTCGGGATAGCGCTCGATGAAGCGGCCCGCGGCCCGGGCAATCGGAGCGATCTCTCCGAACCGTGCGGCCACGTCCACATTAAGGTTCGGGCTCCGGTCCAGCATTTGACCCAGGCGCGTCAGGTCGTATTCGAGATTGGCGATGTGGCAGGCAATGAAGGTGCTCTTGGGATGCTTCGAGACGGCGCGCTCGAGGCTCTCGATCAATTCGTTGTGCCCGAGGACGCCCGGACCCACGGTGATCCGCCACCTGTAGCAGTTCATCAGTCCGTCATTGGTGTTGTCCATGGGCTCGTACGCCCAGATGGGATCGGAGACGTGCATGTTGACGGGCATCCCGAGGCGCGCGCAATGATCGTAGAGAGAGTCCAGGCGCGCATCGTCGGGGTGAAGGTTCGATCCCTTCGGAGCGCCCCAGATGCCCGTGCCTTTGTCGCCGATTTCTCCCACGCCCAGGGCGCCCAGGCGATGGCAATCCTCGAGTGCCTTCACGGCGTTTGGTCCGAACCCCGGCTCGGTGCAGCCCGAAAGGTCGAAGCCGCACCACAGATCAAAACGCTCCGGGTACTTCGAGAACCGTTCGCTCAACTCAGCGAATTTATCGGGAGAGCCAGTCCTGATGAAGGTGACGGTCCTCTCGATGCCGGCCTCGTCCATCAGTCTGACCATCTCATCCAGGTCTTCCGGCGACTTCACCCATTCGGCATGATAATGCGCGTCGACAACGGGATGCCTGGCCTTGGCAATTTCAGTCTTGGGGATTTTATAGATCGAACGGGGGCGGTAGTCCTTCAGCAGAATCTTGTCCGGCGGGGTCGGGACTTCGCTCGTGGAACTGCCGGTTTCCTGGGCATGCGCCGAACGCTGCGGCCCCACGGCAGCGGCTCCGGAAAGTATCATCCATTGTCTGCGGTTCATAGCTATTCCTCGGCTTGCTACACTTTCGCGGGTAGGCTGAATGGACTGCGGTGTTCACACTTCAGCATCCCGTCGGCTTCCGAATCTCCGCTGAACCGTTCCGTGTCAGAGTTGAAAGTCAGCTTCCTGCCCAACCGATACGAAATGTTACCCAACAAACAAAACCCGGTTGAAAGAAACGTCTCATTCAAGTCGGCATGCAGGATTTCCGGCTTCCCGGCGCGGACGGCGTCAAAGAAATTCTGAAAATGGGCGGCCTGCATGTCACGGCCTTCTCCGTCGCTTCCCAGGTCCGGTTGCGGCTGTTTGCTGCCGTTCAGGAAAACAGTGCATTGTCCCTTCTGGTCAGGGCTGACCGTCATGTACCCTTTCGACCCGTAGAAAATCACGCCGGACGACATGCCGGCCTCATCGTTGCTGAAGCGGCCGCGGATTTCCGTGACCAATTGCGTGCCATCACGGAACTCGTAAGTGACGACTTGTGTGTTGGGGGTCTGCCCCTGGTCTTTGTAGCCGTAGCGCCCACCCACGGAATGGATGCGGTCAGGCAGGCCCCGCTTGAGGCCCCAACGCGCCACATCCAGGTAGTGGACTCCGTTGTTCCCAAGTTCGCCGTTGCCGAAATCCCAGAACCAATGCCAGTTGTAATGCACCAGGTTGCGGTGGAACGGTTGACTGGGCCCCGGACCGAGCCACAAGTCCCAATGAAGATAAGAGGGCGGAGCTTCCGGCTGCTTGAATCCCAGCGAGTCTCGCTGCTGGAAGTGAATACAGCGCGCCATATAAACGTCGCCGATGATTCCTTCGTCGAGCGCCTGGACGGCCTTGCGGATGCGCCCGTTGGAGCGGCGTTGAGTGCCGCCCTGAACCACCCGCTGGTGCTTCCGCGCGGCCTCAACCATCATCCGCCCTGCCACCATATCGTGCGCAATGGGCTTTTCAACGTAAACGTGCTTCCCCGCCTGGCAGGCCCAAATCGCTGCCAAAGCATGCCAGTGATTGGGAGCGGCAATAGTGATCACATCGATGTCCCGGTCGTCGAGGACGCGGCGAAGGTCAGGCTCGAGTTTGGGTTTCTTGCCGCCATGCGACTCGAATTCAGACGCCTTCTCCTGCATGCGGTGTTCGTCCGGGTCGCAGAACGTGGCGATCTCGACGCCCTCTATGCGCGAAAGTAATTCCACGTGGTCCCGGCCGCGGTCGCCCATGCCGATAATAGCGGCGCGAATCCGGTCGTTCGCTCCGGCCCGCCCGCCCAGGGCAAAGGCTAAGGGAGCGGCGCCAGCGGTCATAAGGAAAGTTCGTCTTGGAATTCTTTGCATATTGAGATGTCCTAATAGCGGTGCGCCGATGTAGCGCAGAGGTACGCGAACTTTGCGTTCCTCTGCGGTTTGTTCCCCCGTCGGTCCCGCATTCAGATGAAGAGCCGCAGAGGAAGGCAAAATGCGCCCACCTCTGCGCCACCGCCTAACCCTTCCGCGCGACTGCATCGATCTCGACTTTAATCCCGCCCCCAAGCACGCTCTGTACAGTCGTGCGCGCGGGGAGTACGCCCGAAAAGAAGCTGCGATAGACGGCGTTGAAACGACCGAAATCGTTAATGTCTGAGAGGTGGCAAGTGCACTTCACGACATCGTTGAAAGTCATCCCTGCCGCTTCGAGGATCTTCCCGATATGTTCCATGGTCAGGCGGGTTTCTTCCTCGATAGTCCCCCGTTTCACCTCTCCGCTGGCAAGGTCAAGCGGTCCCTGGCCGCTGATGTACAGCCAGCCGTCGATCAACACTCCGGCCGAATAGGCGCCGGTGGAGACTTTCTTGTCGGGATGGAGAATCTCGGTTTTGGGCATTGAGTGACTCCTGGTTGAGGTGTGTCCGGTCGTGCGATTCCCCTCCTCTGAAGGGGGAGGGGCAGGGGTGGTGGCTTGGGGAGCCGCAACCACCCCTGGCCCCCCTTAACTAAGGAGGGGAATTGCCTTGATGTTTAGTGGATACCGCTCCCGGTTTGATGGACGACGGGCAACGCGGCATTTCCAGGCGATCGAGCAACGCCAGAATGTTTCCGTTCAGGAAATCGATGTGCGCGCGAGTCAGGGCGTCTAAGTCGCGTCTTGGTTCACGAACGTGTGTTTCGGTGATCACGCCGCGCGCGACGAGCAGACTTTTCTCAGCGTGATGATAGAGTTCCATGTTCTGTAAACTGAAAACGATTTGCGGAAGCGCACCTGTGAAGACTTCGTAAGCTTCCTGCTGGCGCCCGCGCTTGGCCAGCCTGAAAATACGCGCCAACAGATCCGCCAGCGATAGCGAGGGCATAACGCCGCAGATCCCCGCGGCCACGAGTTCGACGAGATACATGCCGCCCCAGCCCTCGAGCACTCCGACTTCGCCGGAAGTGGCATCCAGAATCGACCCGATTCGGGCGGCCATCAAGGGCTCCTCCAGTTTTACCCAACGAAAATGGGGGTGCTGCCGGTGAAGCGCGGTGATGAAACCCGTGCTGACCGTGGGCCCGCCGGGATTGAAGTCCTGCAACACTAAAGGAATGTCGATTGCCGATAAGATCTTGTCGAAATGCCGCAGCAGGTCTTTCTCTTCGACGGGAAACAGGCGCGGCGTGGCCACGGACACCGCCGCTGCACCCGTTTCCTGGGCAAATCGCGCCAGTTCCACGGTCTGGATGGCGGAGCCGGCATTCGCCTGTGCGACTACGGGTTTTCTGTCGCCGCAGCACTGGACCGCCTTGGCGATGATCTCGCGGCGCTCGGCGTCGGAGAGTTTGTAGAACTCGCTCGCGTAAGCCGGCAGGCAGACAGCGCAGACATCGATCCCGCACGCGAAATCGAGCAGCCGCTCGAAAGCGCTCCAGTCGATCCGGTCCTTTCCGTCAAAAGTCGTCGGGATTATCGGAATGATTCCATCTATGGTCATTTCTTGTCGCTTGATCATAACGAAGCGTTCCAGTTTATCTTAGGCAAAAAGTCTGTCAACTGCATTGCAACTTGCAGGCAGGGATTTTCCAACAGGCTGGAACATTCTTTGCTTTCGAGGTGTAATAGCGGCCGAAACGCGCCCTGCCCCGATTACGCCGGAGTGAAGATCATCCTCGAACTCCGCACAACACCTCCGGCGCGTCGAGAAGTTTTACGCAATCCCCCGACCCTTGACCAGAAACCTACTGTCCTAGTTTGGGCTGTAACGCCGGCTTCCAACCGGCATGGAGCCGCCAAGATGGCGGTGCTACGGCCAAATTAGGACAGCATCGACGAGAAGCGTGTGGTTGACGGACGCTGTTTGGCTGAGGTATCAATAGATTCCCCGGTAATGGCTTGGGTGGCACAGGGTGGGTCACTATGGTGTCTGTGTTGGGATAATCCGGAGTTAGCGAGGACGAGGTGCAGGATGGCCATCGGCAGAAGAGGATTTCTCGATCGGAGTATCAAGGGTGGGTTAGGCGCCGCCCTTGGGGTGGCCACAATGCGGACCCCATTGAGGGCGGTTGCGCCAAGCGACAAGGTTGTCGTGGGTATCATGGGGGTGGGAGCTCGCGGGGCTTACTTAACACAACTGTTTGCCCAGAGACCGGACGTAGAAATCGCCTACGTTTGTGATGTTGACGATAGGAAGGCGGCGCTGGCGGCGAAGGCCGTCCAGAATACGAAGGGAAAGCCGCCGGCTTTGGTGGGCAGTTTCGAGCATATCCTGGAAGACAACGAGGTCAATGCTTTAGTCTGCGCTACGCCGGACCATTGGCATTCCCTGGCTACAGTATTGGCCTGCCAGGTGGGCAAAGACGTTTACGTGGAAAGCCCAGCCTCCCACAATATTTGGGAAGGCCGGAAGATGGTCCAGGCCGCGCGTAAGTACAACCGAGTTGTGCAAGTGGGCATGCAAGACAGGAGCGCTTCGTATGCTGCTACGGCGCGCCAACTGATTCAGTCCGGCGAACTAGGCACGGTTCATCTCGCGTCCGTTTACAATATGATGAGCCGGGCGCCGCTCCAGAAAACGCCGGATTCCTTGCCGCCGGAAGGGTTCGATTGGGCGATGTGGTTAGGTCCTGCGGCAAAACGACCCTACAACCCCAAGTATTTCCACTGGGTCTACTGGGACTTTAGCGGCGGGAACTTGACCGAAGAAGGGGTTCATCAACTGGACCTGGCTCGCTGGGTCATGGGCGCGTCCTATCCAAACTCCGTTCATCATACGGGCGGGAAGTTCTTCTTTAAGGATGGAGCGGAAACGCCCGACACCTCGCTCGTCACGTATGCTTACGACGGCCTGACGTTGAATTTCCAGCAGGCGTGGTGGACGCCTTATATGGCGAAGTCGCCTGACAATGTCAGGGAAAGCACGACCAAGTTCCCTGATTGGTATCCCTTCAGCGGAACCAGAACTGAAATCTATGGGAGCGACGGGATGATGATCCTGGGCCGCGACGGAGGGGGATGGCAACAATTCGACCGGGAAGGCCGCAAGGTGGCTAGCGACAAGCAGACTTTTGCCGCAATGCAGGCGGCACATATAGACAATTTTATTAGTTGCGTCCGCAGCCGGAAACGCCCCAACGCGGATGTTGAGGACGGCCATATTTCCGCAGCCCTCTGTCACATGGCCAACATCTCCTACCGGGTGGGAGACCGGAAATTGGTATTCGACAGTGCGAGCGAAACGTTTGGCCGGGACAACGAAGCCAACCACTACTTGAGGCGGACTTATCGCGAGCCTTGGGTGATCCCCGAAAACGTATAGTGTCGTGTCCCAGAAGTCTGTAGTCTATTTCAGCCCTTCAGCGATTGGGCGTATTTGATTCTTGGTTGGGAACGCTTCGAGCCCTAAAGGGGCGAGCTAACAAAGCCCAGGCCAACGGCCTGGGGCTAGAACGAGACCCCACCGTTCTCTGGGAGCAAGCCCTGCAAGGGCGAAATAACCAGGCGTGGGCCTCCGCGGAACGTCGTCTCCGCCGACTCGAACCGCTCATCACGCCCCTTCAGGGCTGGCCACTTGCGCGGCATGGATTCCTCACCCAGACCGTTGGCCTGGGCTTTGTTAGACCGCCCCTTTGGGGCTTAAGAACTTCGCCAGCACGCGAGCGGGTCTCGCGAGACACGGTCGAATTGCCCCGACTTACGTCACGAATCACTGGCACAGGAGACTAGCCTCTCGCAACGATTTACTGATTCTCCCCCGTCACTGCGCTCGAAGCTCCCACCGAGTTGGAGAGCGTGACGGCAACACTGCCCCCACCGATTACACTGGTGTCACCACTATAGTTGAAGTGCACAGTCAGGCCGAAGTAGCCGCCGTTCATTAAACCTGTGCTGCCTGCAAAATAGCCGGCGGCTGCGGTGCTATATGAAACCTGGAACGAAGTTTGTCCGTTCAGCGTGCTTCCGGAAGCTCCCGTGAACACGAAGGTGGCCTGCTGTAAGTCTCGAGAGGTGGAAAAAGCATTCAACTCCACGTCGAAGCCCGTCGAGGTGAGGTTTTCGATCTTCACCGAACCTGCCGCGATGACCGGGGCGATCAGAGGCACAGTTACGGATTGGGTCGGGGCAGGTTGGGGAAGGACGTTCTCCGTACCGGCCAGGAGGCTCGTCATATTCACTGTAATGGTCCCTGCGACCGTACCTTGCTGTATGGCCCCGTTGTTGCCCAGCGTGGCCGTGGTGGATCCCTGTGAAATGGTGAAGGGTATCGTCGTGGTGCCAGTTGAAACAAATACCATATTCGGGTCTTGATAACCCGAAGGGGTATTGGCATCGCCGGAATCGGCCTCGAAAGAGAGCGTGAGTGTTCCAGTCATCTCGGTCGCTGCGGGTGCGTTTAGCGTCACTCCCACACTGGTATTCTGGGTCGGCGATGTAGTGGAGGCAAGTCCGCTCAGGTGTATGCCTAAAGCGACGATGGTAAACGTCGCAGCCGAAGACGTGGCGCCTGCCACTGTCACTGTGATGCTGGCGCTTCCTGGCGTACTGATCAAACTCGCCGGGACCGTCGCCGTTAGCTGTGTGCTGCTTACATAGGTCGTGGTCAACGCCGTACTGTTCCATTCGACCACCGCGCTGGAGGCAAAGCCCGTGCCGTTGACCGTCAGCGTGAAGGCAGGGCCGCCGGCAGTCGCTGAATCCGGGCTGAGTGACGTGATTACTTGCATGGCGGCAATGGTGAAGGTGGCGCCGGCAGATGTCACTCCGTTCTCAGCCACGGTTACATTCGCAGTGCCTACGGCGGCGATGAAACTGGCCGGCACCTGTGCGGTCAACTGCGAGCCGGTCGCGAAGCTCGTGGTCAGCGCCGTTCCGTTCCATTGCACTATGGCGCTGGAGACAAAGCCCGTGCCGTTGACGGTCAGCGTGAACGCCGCCGCGCCCGCTGTTGCCGTATTCGGGCTGAGAGACGTGATGACGGGTCCCGCAGTGATGGTGAAGGTAGCTCCTGCGGATGTCACCCCGTTCTCCACCACGGTCACTGTCGCCGTGCCCGCAGAAGCGATGAGATTCGCCGGCACTTGGGCGGTCAATTGGTTGGAGTTCACGAAGGTCGTCGTTAGCGCGGTGCTGTTCCATTGGACTATTGCGCCGGAAAGAAAGCCCGTCCCGTCCACGGTGAGAGTGAAAGCGGCCCCGCCGGCTGTTGCTGCGAGGGGATTGAGGGAAGTGATCGCAGGTCCCGCGGCAATGGTGAATGTCGCTGCCGCGGAAGTCACCCCGTTCTCAACCACCGTCACCGAGGCGCTGGCGGGGGTAGTGATGAGGCTGGCCGCCACCATGGCCGTCAATTGTGTGGCGCTCGCGAAGGTCGTGCTGAGTGCCGTTCCGTTCCATTGCACGACGGCGGTGGAAACAAAGCCCGTGCCGTTCACAGTTAGGGTGAAAGCTGAACCACCGGCGGGCACTTTGTTGGGGCTGAGCGAAGTAATCGCCGGCCCTGGCGCGACAGTGAAGGTGGCGCCGGCGGAGGTCGCCCCGTTCTCAGTCACGGTGATAGTCACCGAGCCCGCGGTGGCGACGAGGTTGGCGGCGACCGGTGCGGTCAATTGCGTAGCGCTCACAAGAGTCGTGGTGAGCGCCGATCCGTTCCATTGCACTGCGGCGCCCGAGACGAATCCCGTGCCGTTGACCGTAAGCGTGAAGCTGGCTTGGCCCGCCGTCGCTGAATTGGGACTAAGCGAGGTGATCGTGGGCCCGGCATTGATAGTGAAAGTGGCGCCGATGGAGGCGACGCCGTTCTCCGTCACGGT
>JBEKLY010000119.1:0-25678 GCA_050010015.1 Terriglobia bacterium | reverse complement strand
GAACTGAATATCTGGTACCACACGCTGAACGTCGGTTTCCGCACGCGCATCTCGGGCGAAACCGATTTCCCCTGCATCACCGACGCGCGGGTTGGCCAAGGCCGCGTTTACGCGCAGGTGGACGGCCCGCTATCCTACAAGGCCTGGCTTGATTCCGTGCGCGAAGGGCGCAGTTACGTCTCGGACGGCCGAAGCCACCTGATGGACTTTTCCGTGAACGGGCTGGTCGTGGGGCGGACCCGGCAAGGCGCGTCCGAAGATCATTCGAGCGAGGTCGAATTGGCGTCGCCCGGCAATATCCAAGTCAAGGTGAACGCCGCTGCCTATCTCGATCCGGATCCCGATCCGGACATTGAGAGCCGGCCTTACGATCAGCAGCCGTACTGGCATCTGGAAAGGGCCAGAATCAAGAACACGCGCCAGGTGCCGGTTGAGCTCATTGTGAACGGAGAATCAGTGGCCCGCCAAAACCTGACTGCCGATGGCGTCGTGCGCGAGTTAACGTTCGATGCGCCAATCCGGCGAAGCAGTTGGGTGGCCCTGCGAATCATTCCTTCCTCCCATACCAATCCCATCTTCGTGACCGTTAACAGCCAACCCATTCGCGCATCCCGCGAAAGCGCAGAGTGGTGCCTGGCCTCCGTTAATCAGTGCTGGACGCAGAAGGAGCCGAAGATCTCAAAAGCAGAACTCCCGGACGCCATCCAAGCTTACGACCACGCCCGCGAGGTCTACAAGAAATTGATCGACGAGTGCTCGCAATAAATCCTTGCCCACGGGATCCTCGGCTTCAGGGAAAGGTTCGGTACGGAGTATCTCAACGGTGTTGCCGAACATGGCTGTTCCCAGGCGGGCGAGGCAGCAGTTGAATTGAATCCGAGAGCCGGCCCCTTCAATGTGCAGGCACGCTCAGGCCGAAGAGCCATGGACGGCTGATGTAAGGCATCGGGGCCGAGGGGAGTGGCCTCCAAAATCGGAGAAAATATCCCCGCCGAGCTTCTCACCGCCTCGTTCCAGGCGAACGAGCTATCGCGGAATTCTTGAACCCTGTCCCTCTGCCCCCCCCCGCCTTCACCGCTAGCCTCGGCAACTGCTTGGGGTGGGTGGCGGTGGCCACTATAAATGACCCTTGCGAATCCCCCGATGCGCTGCGGGCGGCCGTAGCCCGTCAGGTTCATAACCCGCTGATGCACTCCGCCCCGCCTGAGGGTGACCTCCGTCGTGCCGACGGGGAGTGCCCCCTCCCGCGAGTAACTGCATCACCGGCTCTTGTGTTGACGGGGCCGCGAGCACTTCGTCCGCCTTAAGGTCGAAATGATGAAGCTCATTCCAGTAGCTCACGGTGTGCTTAACGAACGCTTGTCGTGCTTCAGCAGGATCATGAGAGCGAAGACCTGCGAGGATTGCAGCATGTTGGAGGACCGCAGCTTTGCGCTGCGCCATTCGCTTCGGCGTGTGGTCTACGAGAGAGAAAGCGAACAACGGGAAGCTGATGCTCTCGAGCGCTTTCGTCAGATACTCGTTCGATGCGAGATCCCAGATCTTGCGATGGAAGGCAACATCCTTCTCGTGAAACTGGGCCAAGTCCGAATTCGCGGTGGCGCTAGCCATGTCCTCGACCAGAGCCGCGATTTCCGCCTCGTCGGCAGGCTCGAGATTTCGAACCGCCAGCTCGACGGCGAGCCCTTCGAGAGTCAATCGCACGATGAGGATCTTCCGATAGTCGTCCTTCTCGAGCTTCGTAACGTAGGTTCCTCTTTGCGGTACCTTCCTCACAAACCCTTCGTACTCGAGCTCCTTCAAAGCTTCCCGTAAGGTGGGCTGCCCAATGCCCATGGCCGAAGCCAGCTTCAGCTCAACCAGTCGTGCGCCAGGCCTGAGCGCACCGTTGATGATGGCCTTGCGAAGCATCTGAGCGGCCGCTTGCGAAGCCGAGTGCGTCGTAATCCGTTGCAACGGTCCTACCGTTTCAAGGTCCTGTGATCCCAAGGTTCGCCACCCCACTCTCTCGCCGATTCCCGTCCCGCTCAATTACAACCAATCTAACATCGATGCCGAGATGACTCGCGGCGCCGGGCACTGCGTCAATGCCACGCAACTTTGACGGTCATCGGGCACGGCCTTCAGGACGCCACGAAATTCACTCAGAACTGCGTTTCAGATACCTCGAGCATTGCCTTCCCGGCATGCGCACCGGACATGAGGAGACCAAAAGCATCCGGCGCCTGCTGCAAGGGAAGGCAGAGTGTAATCAGTTTGTCCATCGGAAGCGACGAAGCAATCTGCGTTGCCAGTTCAAAGTCGCGGAGCGAATAGACGCGCGAGCCCATGATAACAAGCTCCTTGAAATTAACCGCCTGTAAATTGACTGGGGCGGGTTTCTTGAACACTCCGCAGTTGACAATGGAACCTTGCGATCGCACGAGATCCGTCATCTGCAGCGCAGCCGCTGGAGCTCCTGTGCATTCGAACACGACATCCGCGCCTTCGCCATCCGTCGCTCCCCTGATCAAGCTCGGAAGGTTAGGATCGCGGGCATCCAAAGCCTCGAAGCCGAGTTCGCGGGCCAGTTCGAGGCGGGCGCCGAGGACGTCTGTCACGAACAGTCGCGCCATCTTGTGGTTTCTGCAAGACAGGGCAGTGACCAACCCGATTGTGCCTGCGCCCAGGACCACGACCGTGTCTGTCGGTTGAATCGACACCCTTGAAAGGGCGTGAATTCCTACGGCGAGCGGCTCGAGCAAGGCCCCCACAGGTCGTGGAAGAGAGTCGGGGATCTTAACCAAGTTGGCGACCGGCAACCGCGCGAACTCCGCCATCCCACCGTCTTCGTCGAACCCGTAAACACGCAACTCCCGGCAGGCCTGAGTGTTGTTATGGCGGCAGGCAAAACAGCGACCGCAGGCAATGAGAGGGTAGACCGCCACACGGTCTCCCACTTCGAAAGCCGGCGCTTGGGCGCTCCGAATCTCAACCACGCGGCCACAAAATTCGTGGCCCAGCGTCAACGGGGCGCGCGCCCGCGGGTGGAGCCCGGCCACAACGTTCAGATCAGAGCCGCAGATTCCGCACGCTTCGACGCGCACCAAAGCTTCGCCCTCATTCAGGACCGGAACCTTTAGCTCGACCGTTTCAACACAATTCGCGGCCGTGTATCTGGCTGCCAGCATCATTCCCATAGTCTTTTTCCGCTTCCTGGATGTCATTGGGCCGTGAAGCCCCCGTCAATCAACAGAATCGAGCCGGTGATGAAGCCAGCCTCGTCGCTGGCGGTGTACGCAAACAGCTTCGCAACTTCCCAGGGCGAGGCGATGCGGCCAATCGGGTGTCCGTTCTTGAGCATCTCCCAGAAGGCACGAGGATCGCCTGACGCCTGCGCAGAGCGATGCACAAGAGGCGTATCAACGGTTCCTGGCGCGATCGCGTTGACTCGAATATTGTGGGGCGCATACTCAATGGCCATTTGCCGGGTCATTTGATGCACGGCGCCTTTCGACGCGGCATACGCGCCCTGACCCTTGATGCCGACTTGGCCCGAGATCGAGCCCGTGTTCAGGATCACCCCGCCCCCGCTCTTGATCATCTCGGGAATCACGTGGCGGGCCGCCCAATAAATGGCCTTCACGTTGGTGTTCATGACCGTATCCCATTCTTGCTCCGTGTGCTCGTGGAGAGCCTTGACCACGCTGGTTCCCGCGTTGTTAATCAGCACGTCGATCCTTCCGAAGTGAGCGAGAGCGGTCTCAGTGAACTGCTTCGCGGTAGACTCGAGCGCGACGTCGCCCGTGACAAGCTGCAAGCGGTCACCGTACCGGGTCTTATGGCGGTCCAGTTCCTCAGAGGAGTCCAACGGACGGAAGACTCCCACAACTCCCGGAGCCCCCGCCTCGAGGAATACCTCCGTGGTAGCTAATCCGATTCCTGAAGAAGCTCCCGTAATGATCGCCACTTTCCCCGCCAGGGAGATGTTCACTAGGCTACCTCCTGCTTATCGGTTCCGCTGACTGTCATTCCTTCATCCAAACGCAAACGGCGGCCTCGTACTCACTCCGAAGGCGGCTTTAGATGAGGATCGAGTTTCTTTGCTGACTGAAACGCCTGTTCGGCCAGCGTCAGTTTGCCTTCTTCCTTCAGAACGAGCCCCAACCCGTAGTAAGCTGCCGCGTAGTCCGGCTTTAAGCGCGTCGCTGCCTGAAATTGGCCGCTCGAGGCATCCAGTTGCCCTCGTTCAGCCAGCAAGATGCCCAGATTGTAATGGGTCGCCGCGCGTTCAGGATCCAGTTCGAGATTCCATTCAAACTCCCGCTTGGCAGCTTCCCAATTCCCCGCTTTCAACAATGTAACACCTAGCTCGTCGCGCGCCTCGAAATAATCAGGGTTTACCTTCAAAGCCGACCGGAATTGTACAATCGCGCCATCGAGGTCGCCCTTCTGCTTCTTGAGCGATCCCAGCACGTAGTGTGCTTCGGGCAGGTCCGGCGTCATCGCTAATGCAGCCACACATTCCCTCGTTGCCCCATCAAGGTCGCCTTGTTTCTTAAGCTCGAGGCTGCGGTTCAGGCGAGCCATGGCAGTGTTCGTCTGCGCAGCTTCCTGAAGGGACTGGAATCTCTTGAACTCGGCAGCAGCTCCGGCAGTGTCCCCTTTCGAGGTCAAGGCTTTTCCCAGGTTGAAGTGCGGTTGAGGATTGTTGGGGTTCAGTCGAATCGCTTGCCGAAACTCCTCCATGGCCGGATCAAGTTTCCCGGTTTTTTCGAAGGCCAAGCCTAAATTATAATGACTCCCAGCATCATCGGGCTGGCAGCGCACCGCTTGACGAAACTGCTCGATCGCCCCCGCGAGCTTGCCTTCCTCTTCTTCGAGAGCAAGTCCGATATTGTTGTACGCCTGGCAAAGATGCGCATCGACTTCGAGCGCGCGATCAAATTCCCCGATGGCCTCGCTCCGCTTGCCCGCTCTCGCCAGGGCGACGCCCAGGTTGTTGTGATACTGGGCCGAATGAGGAGCGAACTGCACCGCTTTTTGCAATTCCAGGATGCCACCCTTGAGGTCATGTTTCTGTTCAAGCAGCAGGCCCAGGCCATTGTGAGCTTCTGCATTCTCAGCTTCGAGGCCTACGGCCGTCCGGTACTCGAGCATGGCGCTCGCCGGAGCGCCCTTCTCGCTGAACGCACTTCCCAGCTTGACATGAGCTACCGCCTGCCGCGGCTCGAGCCTGACGGCCGTCTCGAATTCCTCCACTGCCTTGTCGAGCGCCTTAGTCTCCAGAAAAACCTCTCCAAGGTTAAGGTGGGCTTCCGCATAGTCCGGGTTCAAACGAATTGCGGCTCGAAATTTCACAGCCGCGTTCTCGAGTTTTCCCTGGCGAAGCAGCAAGACCCCCTCGCGATTCTGGGACTCTGCCTGAGCGGCTTCCCCCTCTGCTGCACGGGCACTCAGGTTTGTGGCCATGAGCGCCAGCGCGAGGATTACACCGGCTGCCCGATGTAAGGACAGCCGGTGAAACTCGATCGTTCGAATCGTCGCGGGCTTGTGTTTCCGCTTCCTGGTTCCTGCCACCTTGCTTCTCTTCAATCGTTCCTCAACTTATCGGCCCTTAACAGTGAGATGCTCCCTCCTCCATCTTCGTACGAGACATCGCGAGACCTTTCAAACCGTCAAACGACTTGAATAGGCTAATACTCCGATCGCCATCACCAATAGACATACTCCGAAAGCCATAGCCCTTTTGGACGCCGCGGAACTGGCTCGCCATTCACCGGTCAGGACACCCAGAGCATTGCCCGTGAGGATCGAGCAGATCAGCATGATGGGATAACCCAGAAAAGCGCCGAACCGTCCAATGCGCGTGGCGCCCATTCCATAGACAACAATCCCGAGTGCCCAGAGGACCCCCATGGCCACAGCGCCCAACCAGTACAGGCCTGTTCCTGGCGCCAGCGATCTTGCGAGGGTCTTGTTCCGCCAAGCGAGATAAACACAATATCCAACATTGACAAGGTAGTTGGAGGTGAATACCAGCGCCCAGATGGCGTTCGTAGCGTCTGTGGCGCTGACGCCGCGCTCGATCGCGGCATCGGCGATCTTCTGGCCGAAGATGAAGCCGAAGTTCACAAGTGCTGAAAGAACTCCCGAGACGATGCAAAAGAGAAGTCCCACCTTAAAAGATGTGCGAGGTGCGGAAGTCTCCGGGCCACTGGCCCCGCCGGATTTGTGCGATTTCTCCTTGAGGTAGCCCGCGCGGGCGCACGCCCAAAGCCCCAAAATCATGACGGCGATTCCAGCAAATCAGCACAATCCCGGGTGGTCGCAGCAACTGCTCCGGATACTTCAGCAAGAGAGGTAGAATGGACCCGCCAATCGCTACGATGCCCAAGATCAGAGACAGGCCCAGGGACATTCCCACCGCAGCAATGCCCAAGCCAAAGAACACTCCGCCAATCCCCCAACCGGCGCCAAACAGGAGAGCACTGATAACCGCCGGCAGCGACGAATGTTTATACACTTCAAACAAGCCCGGCACCGTAACGATCGCCAACGGCCACGGCACCAGAAGAAGCGCCATTAATGAGCCGGCGCCCCACGTATTCTCCCACTGCCATTTGGGTGTGTACTTCAGGAGAATCGAGTAGCCACCTTCCATGATTCCCGCCAAGACGATGAGTACCAACCCGATTCCAAGAGTTGTTTGGGGCATTTACGAATCTCTCTCTTCAGCAGTCCCGGCGCCCGTCCCTGCCGCCGGCTCGATGGTCAGAGATATAGCTATGGGACGGAAACTTCCGATCCGGCGATGCGCACCGGCACTCCAAGTTCCCGGAATACATCTATGCTCAATCGCACCGCACCGTGCTCGTCATACAAGGGAATGAATGTGAGACCCAGATTTCGATATTTCCCGCCCGCAGCTCGGTTGTAAGGCAACAGGTCCACGCGCAAAAGGCCGGGCAGGCCACGTGCCGCCTCCGCAACGGCGCTCAGATTCTCATGGGTGTCCGTCACGCCGGGCACCAGCGGAACGCGGATGACCAATGACGCTTCCAGGGCGCCCAGAACGCCCAGATTCGATAAGATCAGCGAATTGTCCTTGCCCGTGAAATGCCGATGGGCTGCGCTATCCATGAGCTTGAGGTCGTAATAGAACAGATCCACTTTCTCCGCCACCATACGAATTGCCTCTTCAGTTCCGTAACCCGAAGTATCAAAAACCACGTGGAGGTCGTCGAGCTGATCGCAAACCTCACTTACGAATTCGGCCTGCTCTAATGGCTCGCCGCCCGAGAACGTGACGCCGCCTTCGTTGGCTCTCAGGATGCCGGCTTGCTGGTTCAGAAGCCTGGCCAACTCCGTCGAACGATACTCCTTTCCGATCAGGCGATCGCCCGCCTGCCCGTGCATCATCTGGGGTTCCCTTATCCAACCCTCGGGGTTGTGGCACCACGAACAACGCAGTGGACAGCCCTTCAGGAAAACGGTGGTGCGAATTCCCGGCCCGTCGTGAAGCGCGAATTCCCTGATTTCGAAGACCACGCCCGACTTCATGGTTCCTCTCGAGCGAACGACCTACTGAGGATTGCATAATATAGTGACAGACCAACCCCCTCACCTGTCCGTCGGCTGACGGACACCCTCCCCCCCCAAGGGGGCGAGGGCATAAACTCGGATTATTTCTCCCCTCGCCCCCTTCGGGAAGAGTGCTGACCTGAAGGTCAGCGCTACGGTAAACGCATTTTCGTGACGCAACACTAGATGACCGCTCCAGACTCAATGCATGGCGTAAATGTGCCGCGCGATGACGTGATCCTGATACTCCGGCGCAAGCTCACAGAAATAGCCACTCCAACCCCACACCCGCACGATCAGATTTTTATGCTTCTCGGGATGCTTCTTGGCATCGAGCAGGGTTTCGAGATTCACGGTATTAAGCTGGAGTTGCTGACACCCGACTTGGGCGAACGTCCGAACCAGCATCGCCACTTTCGTCACCGCCTCGGCATCGCTGAAAACACTGTCGGACAGCTCCATGGTAATGGGTCCGCCGTTAAAGACACGCCCGTAAGGGATCTTGGCAAAGGACTGCAGGACGCTGATAGGACCCCGGATGGGCGCGTTGTTGGAAGGAGCGAGATTCGCAGCCAGAAATTCGCCCATCTTCCTGCCTTCCGCAGTCGCGCCCACGGCCGGCTCCCTCATTCCGTCCTTGCCGCGGGCCAGCCAAACGTAATACATGGCCGATCCCGTGCCTGGCCGCACCCGGCCGCCGCGCCCGTTGTCCTGCACGGCCTCGCAGGCGTCCGCAAACCAATCGAACAACCTGGTCATCATGCCATCGGCAGCCGCGTCGTTATTCCCAACCTTCGGCCCATCCTCGGCAAGTTTGCGGCGAAGCGGCTCGTAACCCTCAAAGTTCGCGTCGAGGGCAGTCAGCAGGTCCTGCGGCTCGACCGAACGGTCGTCGAAAACGAACCGGCGGATCGCCGCCAGCGCGTCCGCGGCGTTCGCCGAGCCCGCTCCGTGGATTCCGTAGTTGTTGTACTTGAGGCCGTGCGAGAGATCGCGCGCCCGTTCGAGACAGCCATCCATTAACACCGAGTAATAAGGAGCGGGCGGAACAAGCAGGGTTCGGTATGAGTTAACAAGGTGGTTAACCTGCGCGCGAATGTCTTCCGCAATGCGTCCACAGATCTGCTCAAAACTCTCCCTCTGGCGCAGCCCCTGCCGGATGCCCGCATCGACGGCCGCGGGCATGGATACGGCGCCGATATTAACTACCTCCATGCCTTTACCAGGAATCAGGAATTCCCAGCAGGCTGCCACTGCGTAGTCGCGCGCGTCCTCGAGTTCGTATCCGTGATTAACGAGGGCCGGAATGACGACCTCGTCATTCGAATACTGCGGGAATCCCAGTCCCTTGCGCGTGAGCTCGGTGGCCATGGTGAGCAGCGATATATCCGTCTTAGGTGTAATGCGCAGATTTATTTTCGGATCGATCAGGTTTGTATAATGTGCTACCCGGATGGCCATCCAAGTCAATTCATTTACGGCATCCCTGCCGTCGCGGGTTGTTCCTCCCAGCATAAGGGACTGACCGTTGTCACCTTGCTGGACGCCCGGATAAAGGTCGCTGTCCTTGTTGAGGCTGATGAAGAGTTCGGCCAATAGTTCCTCGGCCGCAGGAATGGTGAGGCGGCCACTATCGAGGTCGGCTTTAAGATACGGCCACATATATTGATCGAACCTGCCTAATCCTACGTGGTAATGGCCGCCCATCCAGACGACGGAGTGGAGGATCCGCAAAGCCTGCAAGGCCTCGTGGAAAGAGCGCGGACCGTGCGCCGGAACGTTGGCCAACACCTCAGCGAGATCGTTTCGGCCCAATCTGCGGGCTTCTTCCTCATATCTCGACGCGAGCAAGAGTGCGGCGTCGATCGTTTCGAGGGCGCAGTCGAGGAATTCCAGGCTTTCCGGGTTATCTGCGACCCTCTTGCGAGCGTCAACGGCCACCTGCTTTCGACCCTCCAGGCCTTCAGATAGGACCATGCCCCAATCCGCGCAGATGTTGCTGATGGGCCCCAACTCGTGCAGCGTCCTGCCCTTCGTCAGTTGAGACCATGCTGCCTCATCGTAAACAGGAGGAACTCTCTTAACAGTGCGCGCAAAAACGATGCGCTCGTCAGCTTCAATGACGGGATTTTGCCCTTCCGCTTCGCACATGCGATGGATGAGCCGCGCCGCCCGGCGGGGCCACGAAAGCCCTTCCCGGTCACATTCGGATACGAGATCAGGAACGGTATCTCTCCGGAACCGCTTGTGTTCGCCGTCTCGGACCCGGCACTTCATCCGGTCGAGCCTTGCAGTGTCAAACGCTACCGACAACGGCGGCGCGGCCTGTGACTGCAAACACGAAGATTCATTCATGACAACCTCCCGCCGAAACAAGCGAGGTCATTCGGGAACATCCGAATCCGCGACTTGTGAACTTGCCGGCGCCTTGTGCATTTGCTGGTAAAGAGTCGCAATCCGTTTCTTGTGATCCTGGATTTCATTGAACGTGGCCATTTCCTTTTGGGCGTCCACAGGGCTTCCGAGCTGCCGATAGAGCGCCGACAGCCGATAGTGTGCAGTGCCATTCAGCGGATCCAGGTGAATAGCTTCCAGTAATTGGGCGCGCGCCTTTTCCGTTTCGCCCATGGTCATCAATACCCTTGCGAGACCGGTATGAGCCTGTACCTCGCTTGGGTCTAACTCGAGAGCCCGAGTGTAGTGCTTCAGGGCCGCGTTCATATCCCTGCTCAACGTACAGACGATGCCCAGCCAAACCTCCGACTTGGCGTCATTGGGATTAAGGGCCAAGGCGGATTCAAATTCCTTTTGGGCCTGCGCGCGGGCAGACTCTGATTTAGAGTTCTGCAAGATTACTTCGCCCAGTTCAAAATGAGCGCCGGAGAGGCGGGGATCAAGCTCGAGGGCCTTTTGGTATTGGGTTATAGCGCCCGTGATGTCGCCCTCGTTCACGAGATGCTGCGCCAAGATCTGGTGCATGCGCGCCGAGTCGGGGTTCGCCAGTGCGATGCTATCGACAGCGTGTTCGGCAAGGGCAGAGAACGTCCGGTAAGCAATATAGAGTATGTCAACATTGGTCGGGTTAAGTTGTTCAAGAACAGGCAACACCTCCATTGCACCGGCCATATCGCCATTCTGGTAATCCAATTCCACCAGATCCATGCCCGCTTGGGTGCGCATCTTTGGCTCCTGCAAATGCGCGAACGACTGCTCGAGATGCTCGTGCGCGCTTGGCAGCTTGCCCAGCCGTTTTTCGCACATGCCCAACAGGGCCACAGCCTTCCAAAGGGATGGTTCGAAGCTGACCGCTTGGCGCAGTTCCTCACTCGCATTCGCGTAGTCACCCTGTACAAACTTGATGACGCCGAGGTTGGCTCGCGCCTCGGCGTTTTTGGGGTCCAGCGCGAGGACAGCACGGAATTCACTGACAGCCTCATCCGGATGGTTAGCCTTCAGCGCTGCCTCGGCACGCTCGAAATGCAATTTGATCTGTTGCTTGTTACCGGCCCCGTCCTGTGAAAAGCAAATGGCCGGCAGGAACAGCAACCAGCAGAGTGGCCGGATCAAACGTCTCGCCAAACGTATTCCACCCATTTTGCAACCTCTGAAACTGGCGCTCGCCGCACTGCTCAAAGCGCTCCCCGTGAAGGAACGGGCCGAGAACCCGCCGCCCGGTGCGCGAAGGTCAGAATCAAATTGGCCTCTCCCGAAGCCGGCCTGCGGAGCGTGACGGTGACGATAGGGGCCGACTGCACGATGTGGCCGACCGCCGCCCCCTCAGCGGTCGCTTTCGAGAAGACGTAAGGGGCCGGGACGTATACGACAACGCTGAGCGGATCGTTCTCCACGAGTTTGAGGCGGGCAGTTAACTCGCTGTGTTCCGCGTTCCACGCCAGGTCACTCAGTTCAACCCCGCCTTGCGAAATGTGCCGGTCGGTTGAAACAAACTGAGGATGGTTCTCGAGTTCGTGTACCGCCAGCAGAAGATTTGATCGCGGTTCGACTCGTGCCCGGATCGCGCCGCGTTGAACGCCCAGGAATTTCCTGCTCCAGAATTCGTAGACCAGGTATTGCTTGTCATTATCGAGGCCGAGAGACTCGAAAGGAACCCGGTACTCGCGTTGTTCATCGCCAAAATTGAACACAGAGACCACGTCCCAACTCGCGAAGCTCCTGCGTATCTTCAGATCCCAGACGGGCCTGAGATCGGGGACCGGCATGAGATCAAGGGGATGCACGTCGCACACCGGCAACGCCTGCTGAAGGAGTCGCATTCGCTCGGGGACAAGCTGACCAAGCTTATCGCTGATGAAGGTTAATTGCCCCGGCAAGCCTACAACCGTGGTGGCCAGGCGGGCGACGCCAAGAGGCGCGGCGTTACCTACCATCAAAGTGTCGGGATCATTGAACCAGATCAGATTGTTGGTGAAGAGCTGGGCCAAAGTCACACGCGCCTGGTTCAGGTAGTTGTGCCACCGTGGTGGCTGGCCGGGCTCGACGATGTCGGCCCCGAGGCGCGCCGCGTCGGCACTGGCCACTTCCGGTCCCGTATAGTGTCCCTGGCAAGCAAGGAAAATGCGGTCCGGACCGATGCCACGGCGAAACGTCTCGAAGCAAATCCGGGTGGGAGCCGTCACGGGCTGGCGGAAAGCCGCGCGGACTTCGGGCCGCTCGAAGAAGTGAGCCGAAAGACTTGCCTCGGTTCCCGACATGCCATCGATCTTAAAGAACTCATACCCCCACTCCGCCGACATGGTATGGAGCGTCTCTTCCATGTACCGCAGCACTTCGGGCTGCGAAGGGTCGAGCACGTAGCGGCCATTCCAATTGTGCATCGGCCGGCCTTGCGGGTCGTGCAGGAACCACTCGCGGTGCGCACGATAAAAATCCTCGTCGCCGGTGCCCCAAGGCACCGTCCAGATGCCCGGGCGGAAACCAAGAGCGCGGATTTGCTCCGCGAGCCACTTCATTCCGTGCGGGAACTTCTCCGGAGAAGCGTGCAATGAGAGGCTATGAAAGTTGCTGACCGGCAATCGCTCAGAGTTCTCCTGCCAGGACTCAATCGACCAAATCTCTAGGCCAAACGGCTTCAGCTTGCGAGCGGCGATGCCCGCTTCATTGAGGTTGTCCTTTTCTGTGGCAGCATCAAAGTAAGCGTTCCAGGACATCCAACCGGTGGGCGCCACCGGGCAGCGTTTTCGATCAATCAGCCGGTAGTCGGGGACGTACCGCGTGCGGTAATAATCGGGCACGAATTCGAGCGAAATGGCCGAATCACCTTCGCGCGGCGGCGGGACGACGGCCGTCAAATGCGCCCGGAATGATGGCGGCTGGTCGCCGCGGGGGAGCTGGGTGACGATGGAAACGCTCCCGCCGCCGAAGCGTAACGCCAGATCGCGCTCCGGATCGAACAGCGAGTCATTGAGCAGGCTGTCTGCCGGCCCCGAAGCCATCTGGACCACAAGGCCTTGGCCGGGCAGGCGGGTACGGCAAGCGAAGGCGTGGGGTCCGAAAGTAGCCTCCAGGACAAAGCTAAGTTCTCCTGAATAGAGCTGCGGTGGTCGTGTAAGCAACTCGAGAGAAACACGATCTCCTTCGCTCACGATGTTCAAATAGCCTTGTGCGTCATTTCTCGGATCGACAAGGGCGAGACGCGTTGGGTGGGAATCGCGCGCCGGCTGAACGGTCCAGGGGACGATGGCGCCACCGTGGCGGACGCCGAAAGAGAGTCGTCCCTCCAAACGGGTTCCCGTCCGCAGGTGTCTCAAAGCGAGCCGGGAGGAAGCCGCATCAAACTCAACCTGCCAGCCGATTGGGGAGGAGCCCTCCACGGGAGTCGAAAGCGACCGGGAAGAAAACACAAGCGCGAGGCATGCGACAAGACAGACTCCGACCCAGCTTGGGATCCGGAACCTCCTGAAAATGACGAAAACGCTTTGCATGGTCTTCATGGCAGACGGACTTCCAGCAACTCCACCCGGTATTCCGGCGGGAATTGAATTTCAACGCCTGACCGGAGTTGCTCACCCGTAAAACTTCCGAACTCTTAACCGGTCTTGTAAACTCTCCCAGGCCTCATAGCATGCCCCCAGCTCAGGGTCTCGGCGTCGGGAAGATTGAAATTCGCAGAAGGGATCAGTTCAGCCTGGATAAGAGTTCCCATTTGGAAATAGACCGCATCCATATCCGACGGCCATCCGGGGTAGTGGGCGAAACCGCCGTCCAAGTTCCGGCAGGTCATCACCCAATCCGCCGCCCGCCTGATCGACGCCTGCGAGGCTCGGGAACTCCAACTCAACTGGCGAAGGATGAACACCGCGTCAAAGCAGGCATGAACGTCCCAATCGGGTGGTTTGAGATGCCACCCGCCATCTGGCCTTTGATCGCGTAGAACGCGCCTTACGACATCATTTGCGCGAGGTGTGGGTTCTCCCACCAACCGGAAGAAGTGCACCATATGGAATGTGGAGGCAACGTGGTCGCCAAGATAGCCATCGGCTGACTGATTCTGCACAATATGCCGGGCGATGGCCGCCCGGTACTCCTGAGGGAACGGCTTACCTAGGGCTGCGTAAAACAGGGGATAGAAGCTGAGGGTATACCACGGCAGATTCTTGAAGGCATCCTTCTCAAAGAAGCGGTCCAGCACATGAACGGGGTCGACTTTCGGTTTTTCCCCCAGCGTGCGCAGGCTCACAACTCCTTGGGTCGTATTGTAAAGGACGGCAAGATCTTCCTTAGGATTGAGGTTTCCCTGGAGATTTATGAATGTGCCATCCGGAAGTTGGTGACGCTGAATGAAATCTGCCGACCTTTCTTTGTGCGGCAATTCCCATCCCACCGTCTTCGCCAGTGTTGCCGCGTAGGTGACCGCCGCAACGTCGCTCTCCCCCGTGTCCGAGCTGCCGGGATAGTGCGGATCGGGCGATGGCGAGTAGCCGCCATCCGGGCGAGCGCACTTCATGACAAACTTCAGCGTGTCGTCGCTGATCTTTTGGCCATCGAGCTTGGTCGGCGCCGACCCTCCTCTCGCAAAGGCTCTCAGCGAATGTGCGGCTGCTGTGGCAACCGTCCAGGAGAGAAGTCCGCGTCGTGAGATGGGATTTTTCAAGTTCGTTGAGGTCTGGGCTGCAAGATTAGGCGACGGCAAGCCGTCCTCCTGAGTTGCACCGGCAGCATAGCGCACAAAACGGGAGGACGGCTTCCGCAGGGGGCCGAGAACCTAAAAAACGAGCCGGAGCCCCAATTGAATATTCCGGCTGGTGGAACCGCTCGAACTCTGACCCGCGCCAACAGTGGACGAGATCACCCCAGCGCCCGGGGTTCCGATAGCGTTATTCGGCTCTCCGAAGTTCGGGTGGTTAAACACATCGAAAGCGTCGGCCCGGATCTGGAGCTTCCCGGCTTCCCCTAACTTTTTGATAGGGAAGTCCTTCGCCAAACTGAAATCGAGATCGCGATAGTCGGGGCCGCGCACCACATCCCTGCCGGAGTCGCCGAAAGTGTACGGCGCCGGCGTAACAAAAGCCGACGTGTCGAACCAATCGTTAATAGTTGGATTCGCCAACTTCCCATTCCCGATTCTGTTCGGGTACCAGCCGCCCGCCAGCGATCCATCCAGATTGGCGGTGCCCACAACTGGCGTAAAAGGCGAGCCGGAATGCAACAGGAACATGGAAGAGCCTTGCCATCCACCCACCACCGCGCCTAACACACCTCCTCTATTCACGAAACGTCGCCCCGCGCCAAACGGAAGCTGGTAGATAACGGCCCCGTTCAGTGTTTGTGGCAGATCGAGTGTCGAGAGCGCGTAGTTGGCGTGCGGGTCGTAAGCATTCTGCCAGGCGTCAATGTTTTCCGCGCCACCCCAGCCGGATCCCATACCCGTGTCCATATCCTTCGAACCCGTGTAGTTCACCAGAAACATGAGGCCCTTGGCAAACTGTTTTCGCAGGCTCAACTGGAAGGCATTGTAGTTCGAGAAGCCGTCAAAGAGTGCGGCGGAGATTCCCTGGTACTGTGGATAAGGTCTGTTCAGTTGCGCGTTTCCGGGTCCCAGCAAGCTCTGCGGGACCTGGTCAATGTCCCTGCCGAATCCGAGGTGAACACCGCGCGTAAAGACATAACCGGCATCCACCACAATATCGCCTGGAATCCGCCGTTGAACGTCGAGATGAAGTTCCTCAACGTACGACATCGGCGTGTTGTACGGGACGTAGGTAACCGGCTGACCGTTCTTTGCATCCGGAGTCAGCCCAGTAGGAAGTGGGTAAAATCTCGCCGATGGCAGCCCTTGCGAGAGCTGGAAGATGGGCGTCATCAAGTCAGTAGAAGTCTCGTAGCCAGTCCAACCCCAGCCGCTCCCCAGGCCGTTTCCGTAAGTTGAGCTGTTCCGCATCATGGTGAAGGTCCCATAGCCCCCACGAATGGACCAATTCTGCGTCGGAGCCCATGCGAATCCCAGTCGCGGAGAAAAAACGTCCCACAGTGTCTTCTCGAGCGCTGAGCGGCCGTCCTGCCCACCATACCACACCGCGCCGAGGGTATTCGTAGCGGGGTTCGTGAGGTTGGGATCAAAAGAATAGACGCGGTTGAACGCTTCTCGCCATCCGCTCCAAATCTGGTAGCGGACCCCGATATTCAAGGTGAGCTTTGGTGTGACTTTGAAATCGTCCTGCACAAAGAGCTGCGTATTCCAGGCGCGCTCGCCGTACTCCGGCGGCATGCTGTCTCCCCAAGTCTGCGGCAAGCCCAACAGGAAGTCAGCGTAGCCCAAACCGGCGCTGTTCGCATCAGCCGGATTGCGCGTGAAGATCCCGCTAAAAGACAAGTCGCCTGCGTCAACACCCGGCCACCCGCCCTCGGCCCCTTGCCACTTATTATATTCTCCGCCAAACTTCAGCATGTGTTTCCCTTTGATCCAGGTCAGAATGTCTCCCGGCATGAAGTTGTTGGTGGTATCAACGGCGCCGGGGATTCCGCCGTCCAGGCCTGCTGCTACCGCGCCTGAAATTGTTACGTTCGGGAAGTCGTTGGCGGCCGCGTTCATCAGACCGAGCTTCTGCGGATATCCTTTCCCCAGGGTCGGGACGGAAGAAAACCCGGATTGCCTGAGAAAGCCCATGCGAGCCTCGTTGACTACCGTGGGGCTGATCGTCCACACATCGGTTAACTGGGCCTGGGCATTCTCGAAAGCCCAATGCAACTGAAGTCCCCCTTCCGAGGTAATGGGAACCGTGGTCATATCATGGAAATTCACTGCCCCCGGGTTATACAGCCAGGAACCGGATAGCCGATTTGAAGAGCTCACGTTGTAGTCGACTTTGTCACTGTAAAAGAGCCACGTTTGGGGACTGGGGGCCAGGTTGGCGTAGAAGTTGTTGTAAATCCCAGAGAGGTTGGGATTTGGGAAGTATTGTTGGATATTCGCAGCCACTGAGTCGAACCGGCCGGGGGGAATCACGTTTCCACTAAAAGGCTGACGAACGGATTGGCCGTTGACCAAGGTCGTCGTACTCGGATCGTAGACAGTTGGCAAGCCGGCAGCAGAGAAATCACCTTGGCGCATGGCAGGAGTAGGAACGGTGACGAATGTGGGCGACAGGGTTTTTTCGTCCGTGCGATCGAGGCTGAAAAAGAAGAAGAGCTTGTCGCGTTTCACCGGGCCCCCCACGGTCCCTCCATAGTCATTCCATCGCAGGGGAGGATTACTTGGCGCAAAGAAGTTCCGCGCCTCGAACTTGTCATTCTGGTCAAATTCATAGGCCGAGCCGTGCCAGTGATTCGTTCCGCTCTTGGTGATCACGCTGAAGACCGCGAGGCCGTTTCCATATTCGGCGCTGAAGTTGCTCACATCCATTCTGACTTCAGCGATCGAGTCTATGGGCATGATCAGCCCGCCGGGGTTATTACTGTCAGGGTACATGGCGGCCGCCCCGTCCACGAGCCAATTCGCCTGATAGGCGCCCGTCCCGTTCACGCCGACACTCTCGCCCGTTGCGTTTCCGCCCGCCGTCGTGCCCGACGTACCCCCTCCGTTAACTCCCGGCAGAAGCCCCGTGAGCTCCATCCAGGATCTACCCACGTCAGGGAATTCGGCGACCGGGACTGAGGTAAGCGTCAAGCTCTTCTCGGACGTTTCCGTTTGGACGAGTGGGGCCGCCGCAGTCACACTGACCTTCTCGGACACCGACCCCACTTGTAACTGCCCGTCGATCGTAATGGTCTGCACGTATAAGACAATGCCTGATCGGACGAATTCCTTGAACCCTTCTTTTCTAAAGGTCAGCGTGTATTGTCCAGGAGGAACATCCGGAGCATCGTAGATCCCAGCTTTGTCGCTGATCACCCGCTGGGTCACGCCGGTCGAAATATTCGTAATGATGACCGTCGCGTCAGGTATTACATAGCCTGCTGGGTCGGTGACCGTTCCACGGATTTCGCCTGCGTTCCTGTTTTGGGCGGATACCGGCAGTGAACTCAACATAAAGGCCATTGCCGAGAGCAGAACAAGAACGCCGAGCTTGAATCTGTTGTAACTTAAGGTTCCTGGGTATCCTGTGCGCCTAACTGGCATACTCCCCTCCTTGTCATCGACGGGTTGCTGTGCCGTTCAAGCACAACCCTCCGCAAACGTCCCGTGGTACCAACCCTGGAGCAGATTGTCAGGCCCGCCGCCAGGCACCCAACCTATTGAGGTGAGACCGTGGCTTGTGTGTTGGTACGAAGCCATTTTGTTCACGCCCTAAACTCTAATCTATACTCTATAATCTCGAAGTCTTATATCAAGGCCGGCCTCACGTGTCAAGCACTTTTTCAAGAGGCTTTTTTGGGGAGATATTCTTGGATGTACGTTTTCTTGCGATTTTTTTTGGCGATGCCTATTAGACGGACGACGGCTCCATCCCGTGATTCCCGACGCGGTGCTTGCTATGCTCGGGAAGACGTTTGCGATGGAGTCTGGCTGGGGCGTCGAATGCGTCAGATTTTTCGCGAGGACGAAGATCGCTCTCTATGGGCGGGGACTCGCCGGGTTTGGGATAAGCTTTCCGCAGCTTATCAGAAACGAGTCCAAGCATTTCGCCACCCTCACAGGGAACACCGCGCTCGACAATGCGCAGACTGCCGTCACGAATTACGCCAAGCAGATTGCGCCGCCAAACATGGTGAACTTCAGCGCCAGCGGTGAATGCCTCCTGATTCAGATGATCTTGGCCATCTATTCTGCTACGCTGCACTAAGAAAAAGGTTCCGACCCTCGACTAGGGCCTTAAGCTTCCGGTCAGCCACGCTCCGGTGCAGCATCCACAGCCCGCAGTCGGGATGAACGTATCTGAGTCTGCCTTCGCTCACGATCTGGACAATCCGCTCGATTCGTTGCGCGATGACGTCCGGCTGCTCAGCTTCATTGTCCTTCACGTCTACGACTCCAATTCCTAAACCGACCCTCGGGTCGAGATCACGGAGGACTGGCAGTTCCTCATATCCCCGGCGCGCAAATTCGAGCACCACGTGGTGCGCACGCAAGAGATTAAGGAAAGGAATCAGGTCCCGCCAGAAGCCCTTTTGAATGGTTTGCCCGCCATAATTCCCAAAACAGACGTGGACTGCCTTTTCCGTTCGAATTCCGTTCAGGACATGGTTGATGGCTCGAGCGGCCCACTCGCTCTCCTCCGGATGGCCGCTGATGTTCGCTTCGTCAAGCTGGACGACAGCGGCGCCGATCGCTTCGAGCTGCCGCCTGAGGACCTCTGCAATGTCCATGGCAAGATCCGCAGCGCTCGCGCGATGCGTGCTGGTCAGCACCTTGGCGAGCATGTGCGGCCCCGTACATGTAAATTTGAGCGGCCTCGTCGTCAGGGCCTGCGCGAACTGGAAATCCGCCAGCAGGTTGAGCGTGCCCTCTCCGATCCTTCCCTCCACGACGCCTGCCGGCATGGACCGGTAGTCCAACCCCCGATCAGACCGGAACTTCTCAAGATCGGACCTGGTGAAGCGGGTCCGAATCCCATCCATCCGCGAAACGAAATAGTCAATCATCCCATTGGTCTCGGGATGGCTGGGATCGAAACGCTGCAGTTCGCCGTCAGAAATCACGTCGAGTCCGGCGAGTTCCTGGGTCTTGAGCACGGTCATGACCGCGTCGCGCAGAACTACGCGCGAGGTGTTACCCACTAACCAGGTGGGAACCGGATAGCTTCCAACCACTGTCGTTAGTATTTCTGTAGGCATGAATGGCTCCTGGTCGGACCTACAACCCCGCACAAGATATTGTGCCACTCCTCTGAGGTGGTTTCACCAATGCTTTCGTGAAGCCAAGGGTTACCATTCCGCTCAACTTCTGAACTAGGGCTTAGTTTGCGCATTTGGTGCTCAAACTTGGCTTCATTTTGAGTTCGTTTTTGACCTCTGAAGTAGCCATCGTCCTTTTTTTCAACGACTTATTTCAGTTCGTTCCCACGATTTTTGTATTTCGCGTATTGCTTCGGTTTTCCCGAACAATCTCGTCAGGTCCCTCTCCCTGGGGAGAGGGCGGTGAGAGTAGCGAGCCGGGTGACGGGTCTCGACTTCTTGACCTCGTCCTTTGTTTTCATAGACATTCTCGCTTTGTTCCGTCGATTCTGGAAGGCGTAGCGTGGAGGTAGCCGCAGTCTGGCTTCCTCCGCGGCCCTTCGGCCGATCGCGCCTTCTGGATCGCGTGAGCAGCCGCTGGAGAGAAGAACCGCGGAGGAACGCAAAGAACGCGTACCTCCGCCCTACCTCGACTTCTCGACTGCACTTGGATGCAGGAACCACAGGCAGGAACTACGGATGAAAACAAAAGAGGACTTTCTGGCATAGCGTACGTGGCAGGGCATGAACGCCTTGTCCAGCCTTACCACTGCTTTTTAACCCATGATATCCCATTTGTCAAGTACAAATTAAGTTAACCACCCCGATGGCACCTCGGCCTTGGACATGGCCGGACTATAAGCCTACAGGGGCGCATACATCGCGACAAAAGCATCGCGACGTATGCGCCCGCCGCGCGGAGGGGAGATGAAACAGCAACTAGCGTTTTTCGATGCTAGTGCGCTGGTCCCGCACTGTGTACGGGAAGCTACCAGCCGCCAAGCTCAGGCCCACCTGCGCGCGAGCTTGCCGGTGGTGTGGTGGGGAGCCTCCGGTGGAGATCCATAGTGTCGTGGCCCGCCTCCACCGTCTAGCCGTTTTGAGCGATCGCGAACGCAAGGGAGCTCTGGCTCGGCTGGAGCTGTTGAGCCGGGGATGGAGAGAGATCCTGCCGGCGGATTCGGTGCGGGAATTGGCAAGGCAATTGTTGGATATTCATCAGCTTCGAGCTGCCAACAGCTTGCAATTGGCGGCCGCTCTCACCTGGTGTCACCAACAACCCAAGAACCGCAATTTTGTTTCCGGCGATCAGCAGCTCTCCCAAGCCGCGGCCTCGGCGGGATTTACTGTCCCTGCGTTCTCTCCTTAGCTCGCGGGGAAGGACCGATGCCCAAAACGAGCGGCGAGGTATCCGTCCGCCGACGGGCTGACGGATTCCCGTGCTGTACCCCGTGCACAAATAACGGTTGACGGGAATGGCGATTCGTTCGATTCGGCATCGTGGCCTCAGACGGCTTTACGAGTCAGGGGAAGTCAAGGGTCTTCCCGCCGCCCTGGTGGGGAAGATAGCTGACATCCTGCTGGCGATCGACGGAGCGGCAGAGCCGCAGGATGTCGGGTTGTTTCCCGGGTGGAAGCTGCACCCGCTCAAGGGCGGCCTAAAAGGTTTCTGGAGCGTCACGGTCACCGGCAACTGGCGCGTGATCTTTCGGTTTGAGGACGGCGACGCGTTGGATGTAGACCTGGTTGATTACCACTAATGGAGGTGTTGGGAATCATGCCGATGAAGAATCCCCCTCATGTGGGCGGGCTGATCCGCCGCGAAGTGATCGAACCGTTGGGGTTAACCGTGACCGGAGCGGCCAAGGTGCTTCATGTCGGGAGGCAGGCGCTTTCCGCCTTGCTCAATGAGAGGGTAGCTCTTACTCGCGACATGGCTCTGCGTGTCGAAAAGGCATTCGGGCCGAAGATGGAGCACCTGATGCGCATGCAGCTTGCCTACGATTTGGCTCAGGCCCGACGCAAGGAGAAATCTATCGCCGTGAAACGCTACGTTGCCGAGGAAAGAGTCCGCGCCTAACGAGGCCGCCAAAGGCCAGAAATTCGAATTGTTCCCTCAGACGTAGGGGACAGGCACCAGCGTCCCCTTGAACCCGAGACGGATTCCTCCGCCGATCTTCCCAAATTCGAGCAGCGTTACGATGTTTCGCGTCGCGAACGCGAAGTGAAAACCCGCACAGGAACGCAAAATACGCGCACCTGTGCGCTCACCGCTCACCGTTTGAGCAGCTTCAATGCCTCGCGGTGTTGATCCAGATCGTTGATGAACAAACGAAGCAGATCGCCCCGCTCGATCTTGGCGTTCTTGTATCCGAGATCCCGCCGAATCGCGAGCATGAGGTCCTCCAGGGTCGCCAATGCATTGATAAGGCCTTGCCCCTGGCCCACTTGGAGTGACGCGACCCTGAACTCGCCGAACCGCTTCAGGACGCTGTCCGAGCCCCACACGATCACGTTTTCTGTCAAGGCGCTGAACTTGCGAATCAACTCCTCTCCAGTCAGCTTCGCAATGCCGGGCTTGTCCTGCTGCAGGATGCCAAAGATGAGCGAGATGAGGCTCTCGTAAACTGGGATTTTCTTGAGGCGGGTCTCCCGCTCGATTGTTTCGCGCCGCTCCAGAAACTTGGCGATGCTTACCGACAGGACCGAAACCAGGACCGCACCGGCTGCGGCAATAATCGCCGTTGCAAGTTCGGACCGCACTGAGGCAAGCCAAGCCAGTCCAGACCGGATTAAAGCGTACACACCGTACCCGACTCCTCCAATAATCGCAAGGGCGAGAATAACCTTGGCACTCTCAGGCAGTTTCTTTTTCATTGGCTGGCTCAGAGCAAAGTTTTACGCTTTAGTGTAGTATATTAGCGCTGGTTTTGCCCACCCACAAAGGCCATTTCGCCCCCGGACGGCTCCAGCCGGCTGCCCCCGAGCCCCCCGTCCCCGAGTCCGGCCCCTAAACCCTTATCCGGCTCCGCTCCACTTGAATCTTTTCTGGGGGCCGCAAAGGTGCACTCTGTGCCAACCTGCCTCCACACGCTTTGATAATTATGTGATTTTCTAACTAATTGATTCTAATGCCCTTGTTAGTTTTTCGACTTCCGAAGTCCTCTTCAGGAGGAAGTTATGGCTGTTAAACTTGAAGAGGTCGTCTTTGAATTCGTATTCTACACATACATCTTTTTGCACGCTATCCGCTTTGTTGTTCTTACCGCCTGCGATACCTACAGGGAGATGAAGCGGCGCATCAGCAAGAGCCGGTAGCGCAGAGTCCCTGGTGTTGGGACTCTGCGGTTCTTCGTCGTATTCGAATTCCCCGTCGTCCCATCGCGGCTTTCCGTCATAGACGGGTTCGTTCATCGGCCGGCAGGGGTATCCGATCGACAGGCAGGATCGGATGCGCGCTCACTGTCCCGCTCAGCCAGCCCGTGTAGTCTCGCACGCTCGACCAAGGCCACTCCTCGGCGCGTTCCACCAGGCCCGCCCGCACCGAGTTGAGGTGAATGTATTCGACCTTCTCGTGATACTCCTTCACCGTCCGCACGGCGCGGTCGAAAAACCGCGGCTGCCACAGCAGGCCCCGCTCTCTTCTCCCCGCATTAATGCGATGCGTCGACCCCACCTTGATCGCTTCCATCACGGTGGAGACGGTCAGCGGAAAGGGCGGGAAAAAGATGGCGTGCCAGTGGTCCGGCAGCAGTACCCAGGCAGTAAGAAGAAAATGATATTTCTGCCGGCGCTCCCTGACCCCCGGGCCAGGAGTTCGAGTTCGTGTTCCGACAGCCTCCCTCGGTGCGGCAACAGCCGGCAGGTGATGAAGAAGAATCTATCGGACACCACCAAGCGGCGTAAGCGTGACATGACCCCGCATTATACGCCCCCTGCGGCACGCCACGCAGAAGGGCCGCAGAGTCCCCAACCCCAGGGACTCTGCGCTACCCGCTGCTAGCAGTGGTGCAGTTCTGGTAGGATGGATGACAGTTTGGTGCGACGGTTAATGTGCATTGGAACTGAGGAGGTAATTCATGGGCGGACTTGGCGTTGTGCTATCCATCTTGATCGCTGTATTGAGCCTACTCATCACGATAACAAGTCGCTTAAAATATCGAAATACTCTGGCAGTCACGAACTTTGCGGTCGTTGCGCTTCTGCTGATAACAATCTATCGCGATAATAGACAATCGAGGAAGCAAGGGGAAGAACAGAGGCAGACGCTCGAAGCAACAATGGACGACCTGAGCGGTCAAAATCGGACGCTGATACATCAAAATCAGGCATTCGCTGACCAAATAACGGACTGTAATGCCAGAGCCGAAGCTCTCACGAAGAAGATACACGCGCCTGTTCAATTCACGCGGGCTATCTCTGAAGCGGGAAGCACAAAAGACTCCGTGAATGTTAAACGGAACAAGTGATGGCTACCAGGAGTCGCAATTGATGCCAAACGTCGAGGTCGCGTATATCCTAGGTGCTGGCTTTTCGAAATACGCAGGGTTGCCGCTCCAGAGTCAGTTCACCGAGGAGCTATTGCGCGCGCGACAGTACGAGGAAGGACCCAGCAAGGCTCTGGTCGAATTCCTCAGCGGATTCATTTACGAAGTCTTCGACCATAGCAAAAAGGCAGAAGCCAAGTATTGGCCTGCGCTCGAAGACATCTTTACCTGCATCGATCTTTCGGCTAACACGGGACACCATCTCGGGGTCAAGTATCCCCCTTCTCTCCTGAGAACTGTAAGGAGGGCACTCATCGCTCGTATTACTAGGATGCTTTATCAGCGATATGCGCAATCGCGAAAAGATGAAGACACCAACTGGGGACGGCTGCAGCGTTTTTTCGCGACGATTGACCCCCATCGAAGTGCGTTCGTGAACTTGAATTGGGATACGGTTGTCGAGGCGCAGCTTGAGGCAAAGTACGGACAGAACGTCAACTTCACTTACACGGGAGATGCTATCGCTGCGGTGTTTCCAGATAATCGAGACACAGTTTCAATGCAAAAAAGGTCGGGCCACACTTTTCGCCTAATAAAGGTACACGGGTCCGTGAACTGGTTGTATTGTGACAACTGCAGGCGATTGTTCTGGTTCCCTTCCGAAGATGTAATTAAAGTGGGCGAGCAAGCCCTCACCTCTGTGGAGTGGGAGGTCATCAAAGAAGCTACTGGAAGAACTGAAAGGTATCGAGGGGCAAAGTGGAAATGCCCTGTCTGCAATGTCCTGTTGGGAGGCCGAATTGCAACCTTTAGCTTCAGAAAAGCACTGGATTTCCCGATGTTTCAGAAGTCCTGGTTTCATGCGGAACGTGTGCTCCGACAAGCAAAGACATGGGTTTTCATAGGGTATTCGCTTCCTGCCGCTGATTATGAGTTTAAGTACTTACTAAAACGAATACAGCTTTCACGCCAAGTTCAGCCGGATTTTCTTCTGGTGGCTGACGGCGGGGCAGACACATCCAATCCGACTTACCGCAACTATCAGGGATTCTTCGGGCGGGGTATACAGCTCTCTGCGAATTGCTATCTAGATGGAATTACATGGAAAGTTATCGCTCGCCTCAAGGCCCTGTGTCCGCCGGAGACTTAAGCAAGTAGCGCGGACCTGAGGGTCAAGGTCCGCGGCTTTTCATCCGGAATCGAGCCTCTCATTTTCAAATCCGCGTGCGCCCATCAATGGTTCGATGCGCTGCTGGATATTTCCCGGTGTTTGGGCTACAATGTAGCTCAAGAGGAGGTGAACGCCATGAGTGAGAATTCCGTGGTTCGCGCCCGCATCGATGAACGCACCAAGAGGGAAGCCGCTGCGGCGCTGAAGAAAATCGGTCTTACCGTGTCGGATGCCTTTCGCCTGCTGCTGGTGCGTGTCGCGGCGGAAAAGGCCCTGCCGTTCGAGCCGCTCAATCCCAACGCCGAAACCATAGCCGCGATGAAAGCCGCGCGCCGGGGCGAGCTCG
>JBEKLY010000118.1:0-21950 GCA_050010015.1 Terriglobia bacterium | reverse complement strand
CTCCGGACTGATCGCCCACAGGACGTAGGTCAAGTACTCGGGACCGAACTTGCTCGCTGGCTGCAGGCCTTGGAACTCAGATTCAATATGGATTGCGCCCTGCTTGCTCGCGACCTCGGCATTGCCTCGGGCCTCGGGCAGAAGGCTGGTCCCTTGGAAGTTAATTTTGGTCGCTCCGCTCCGGTGGCGGTAATTAATGGCCTGGGTTGTCCGCGCCACGACGACGATCCGGTAAATCGGAACGGTGCCGGTTTTCTGCGGCTCGGTTTGAGCTAGCGCGCTCCATGCGCTCAATGCAACTAAAAGTGTAAGAAGGGTCTTCACCATTGACGTTTCTCCTTTTTCTTCCTGCGGCAAATCGGCTTCGCCACGGTCGCGTGTTCCGGGAGGTAAAACTCCCTCATGGGGCTGTCTCTTTTCAACTTTCGCAGAGCTATCCCGAACTCGACCGTTGGATGCTCTTGCCTGATTCGGCCGGGCGCCTCTTCGGAGAAGGCGTCGCGCCAACTCCGACAGGCACTCTTGTTATAGCCTGGGCTTGAATAAGTGTCAGTTCAGTCCGGCTCACGTCCTTGGTCACAATTGCTCAGTCAGTTTACGAAGGATTGCCTACGGTGTGGGATCGGTAAAAGCTGCGGACAGCGGAACCCTGTTGAAGTGAAGAAGCCCATTCGCTGTCATTCTGAGCCCGTTCTCTGTCATTCTGAGCGAAGCGAAGAATCTCGCTCTGCTGCCCAGAGTAAACTTCGCGAAGGATCTGCTTTTGCCGTAACCCGGGTAGCGCGCGAGCAGGTGGCCGAACTAATCGGCGCTCACTCGATGGATGTCCAGAGCTTTTGAACGATGGTGGCTGATCCGTTGGACACCGTGGCAATCTCCCCTGTAGGAGCAGGCCTCGTGCCTGCCCTCCGCGCCGGTAGGGCCGACGCTAGGACGCGAAAGTGACTTCTTGATAGGGCTCGCCCTCGCGATGGAGGCTAACTTCGATACTCACTTTGCGGTCAAGCCGCCTGAGAAAATCGAGCAGCTTGTCTGTCGTGAAGCGGCTGAAATGTCCGTTCATCAGATGCGACACGTCGGATTGTGCGATGCCCAGAATGCCGGCAATTTCACGCTGCTTCAGCTTCTTTTCTTCCAGAATCTTGAAGACATGAAACCCCATCTGGGCACGGGCTAGGAGTTGATCGGCATCCTTCAGGCCCAAGTCGGCGAAGACGTTCCCCGAGCCAGCTTCAAACTTAATGGATTTTCGTTTTCTCGTGCTCATAGGCTAACTCCCGCGCTTCCGCATAGCGTTTCTTGATGAGATCCACATCCCGTTTCGGCGTTTCGGCGCCCTTCTTCGATTTTTTCTGAAAGGCGTGCAACACGTAAACTTTGGCGCCCAACTGCACGGCTGATACGACGCGGTAAGCGTCGGACGCATAGCGCAATGCGATCTCCACAATGCCGCTTCCGACCCCCTTGAAAGGCTTGGCGTCCTTCGGCATACCGCCGAACTGAATCAATTGCAACTCGTCGCCAATCAGCTTCTGTGCGCCCTCCGGAAAATCTCGAATGTTCTTTTTCGAGCCTCCCATCCAGACCACAGGCCGGAGCACTGGAGACTTGAGGTTCTCCAAGATCGCACCTCACAGTATATAGTAAAAATACTATATTTCCACATTCGATTTTTGATTCCTGGCATGACGCCGTTCATGTTCTCCGTCCATGGTTGGGCGGATACCGACTTACTTGTGCCCGCGCACCTTAGTCTTGCCGAAAGAAAGGGTACCCGACAGAAAGGGAGGGTACCTGACACCCTTCCTCCACCCTTTCACCCTTTGCCGAGGCCTTTTGCCTGGTTCGCTTTCTCCTGGAGTGCCTTCTGGAGGTTCGCTCGCGCCGCGGCGTAGTCCGGCTTCAGCCGCACGGCTTCGCGAAATTCCGCAATTGCCCCGTCCAGATCGTGCTTGTGAGCAAGGGCGAGGCCCAAGTTATTGTGCGCCTCCGCGTAGTCCGGCTTCAGGCGCAAGGCCTCACGCCACTCGGTCATCGCCCCGTTCTCGTCGGCCTTCTCATGGAGTGCAACGCCCAGGCTGTCGTGCGCCTCGGCGAGGTTCGGCTTGAGGGCGATGGCTTGCTTGAACTGGGTGATCGCCTCGTCCAGGTCGTGCTTGTGAGCCAGGGCGAGGCCCAAGTTAACGTGCGCCTCGGCGTAGTCCGGCTTCAGGCGCACGGCCTCACGCCACTCGGCTACCGCCCCGTTCTGGTCGCCCTTCTCATACAGTGTGGTGCCAAGGCAGTTGTGCGCGTCAGCGAGGTCCGGCTTCAGCCGTAAGGCTTCGCGACATTCGGTTATCGCCCCGTTCTGGTCGCCCTTCTCATACAGTGTGGCGCCAAGGCAGCTGTGCGCGTCAGCGAGGTCCGGCTTCAGCCGTAAGGCTTCGCGACATTCGGTTATCGCCCCGTTCCTGTCGCCCTTCTCACGGAGTGCAGCGCCCAGATTGCTGTGCGTCTCGGCGTAGTCCGGCTTCAGGCGCACGGCCTCGCGATATTCCGCAATCGCCCCGTCCAGGTCGTGTTTGTCATAGAGGGCGACGCCCAGATCCCTGTGCGCCGCGGCATAATCCGGCTCCAAACGGAAGGCCTCGCGATATTCCGCAATTGCCCCGTCCAGGTCGTGCCTGCCATAGAGGCCGAGGCCCAAGTTATCGTGCGCCTCGGCGTAGCCCGGCTTCAGGCGCAAGGCCTCACGCCACTCGGCTATCGCCCCGTTGCGGTCACCCTTCTCATGGAGTGTAACGCCAAGGCAGTTGTGCGCGTCGGCGAGGTCCGGCTTCAGCCGTAAGGCTTCGCGGCATTCAGTTATCGCCCCGTTCCGGTCGCCCTTCTCATCGAGTGCAGCGCCCAGGTTGCTGTGCGCCCCGGCGTAGTCCCGCTTCAGGCGCAAGGCCTCACGCCACTCGGCCATCGCCCCGTTCTGCTCGCCCTTGTCATAGAGGGCGAGGCCTAGGTTGTTGTGCGCCTCGGCGTAGTCCGGCTTCAGGCGCAGGGCTTCGCGTTCTTCGGCCATCGCCCTGTCCAGGTCGTGCTTGTCATAGAGTGCGTCGCCCAAGTCGTTGTGCGCCTCGGCAAAGTCCGGCTTCAGCCGTAAGGCTTCGCGAAATTCCGCAATTGCGCCGTCTACGTCGTGCTTGTCAGCAAGGGCAACGCCCAAGTTACAATGCGCCTCGGCGTAGTCCGGCTTTAGGCGCAGGGCTTCGCGTTCTTCGGCCATCGCCCCCTTCTGGTCGCCCTTCTCACGGAGGTAAGCGCCCAGGTTGTTGTGCGCGTCGGCGAGGTCCGGCTTCAGCCGTAAGGCTTCGCGACACTCGGTCATCGCACCGTTCAGGTCGCCCTTCTCATATAGTGCAGCGCCCAGGTTGTTGTGCGCCGCGGCAAGGTTCGGATTGAGGGCGATGGATTGCTTGAACTGGATGATAGCTTCGGCGTTCTTTCCCATGAAGAAAAAAGCGTTACCGTACATAAGAGTCAAATATGATCGCGATGGAGCAGGGTCTGGGAGGTCCTTCGCAGCTAGTACTTCCCGGAGATCTCCTGCTGCACGGTCGTAAGACCCGAGCCGGTAGGCGGCGAGGGCCAGCGCGCAACGGGCGAGCAGAAGGAGGTTGGACGGGAGAGGCAGTTGGTCCAGGTTCGCGAGTTGGGCATTCGAGAACTTGCCCATAGGCGCTTCCACCATAGAGAACTCAGGCTGGTCAACCACTGTGATCCACGGTTCTTGAACACCTTCAACGACGTTTGGCCTCAACACGAACGTAGCCCTGAGCCAGCGCCCCCACTGGAGAGCTTTCGCGTGTTGCTCCTCAGGATCAGCAGGTAGGGGTCTCTCAAGCATCTCGACCTTAACGATGGACGCCAACTCCGGAGTCTTCTGGACGAGCGCACGAATTTCGCGGGCATAAGCGGCTTGTTGCTGCTGGTTTGCCTCTCCAGGAACCTCCCCAATGAGGATTCCAATCTCGCCTTTTCCGAAGGCTGAGGGCACGCCCCAATATCGGTAAAGATAGTAATAGTAGCTCGCGAGAAGAACGGCGGCTCCAAAGAAAACCGCTAAAACGCTGCGCCCCCAGAAGAGGCCGAGACCGCGATGGCCTGAGCCCCAGCGATGCCTTAGCCACAAATATGCTCCGAATCCCAACACCACCGGCGGAGCCCAAACAGGGCCAAGTTCTTTGATTAGCTGCACCCAATCCTTCATGGCGTCTTCTCCGAGGTCCGCTTACGGAAGCTGGGCTGATCTGAGTGTACCAGCAGTGTTGGCCCGGTTCAAATATCGCGGGCTGGCGCCGACTCCTGGTTCCTGGAGTCTGCGATGTCCCGAGGGGACAGGTCTGTGCTGCCCGCTCAGTGTAGTCGGTCCATGCGGAGCACGGACACGTCATTCAAGTAGCAGTACCGCCAGCTTGACCACGGCCAATCCGCAGGCGAGCTCACCAGCCCGCGCCGGACCGGGTTCAGTTTCTCTCGGAGCTTGGTTTCGGTGCAGACGTGGGGAGAAACGGTTCCTGACACCCTTTTTCCCCCGCAGTTGCCCTCCGACACGGACTGCCTGCCAAGCGTGCCTGTCAGGTCTCATCTAGGCAGCCGGGTTGCTGGGCGGCGCCGATTGATGTATCTTCTGACAGGAGGATCAAAATGAGCAGCCAATCCAAGCCGATCAACTGGCGTCGAGCACAACCGCTACCAACAGCTCTGGCGAAATACCTCAAAGTGAATTTCCTGCAAATCTCGGGAACAGGCATTTATAACGATCGCAATGTAGCCGGAACGAACAAGAAGTCGGCTCACGCCGAAGGCCGGGCACTCGATATCCATTTGAGCGTTCACCATCCCGATGAGAAGCTGATTGCGGATAATCTGTATCGCATTTTCATTGAAGTGGCTTACGAGACCGGCATTGATAATGTGATCTGGAACCGAACAATTTGGAGCCGTGCAAAGGGACAGCACGCATACCACGGCCAGAATCCCCACATGGATCACATCCACGTTGAATTCACCAGGCCCGGTAGCCAACTAACAATCTGGCACCTACTCGATCTCAAGGTTGCGCAACTGAGGACAGGGTTGGAAGAGTTGTCTCGCGCCCAGGCAAATATCGGCTGACTCCGCGACGCATCCCTTTGCTCACAAGAGCGATCGACAAGCGCGACTGTCCAGTGACCCAAAACTGGATTCGGCATGGGCCGCCGAAAGAACGAGGCATCGACGCCGGATGGCCTAGGCTGGAGGTCTCGCCCTGTTGCTTCCATTCAAGGAAGTAGCCGATCCTGAGCAAACGTGCCGGAATCTCACGTTACGCACGACTACCGAAAACCCACGGAGCACGGACAGGTCATGCAAGTAGTAATACCGCCAGCTTGACCACGGCCAGTCCCCAGGCGAACTCACCAGCCCGCGCCTGACCGGGTTCAGTTTCTCCCGGCGCTTCTTTTCGGTGTAGACGTTGAAGGGGTGAAAACGCCGATTCCAGAGCAGTCGCGCATGCACTTCGGCTGACGGGCACCGGAAACCATGAAAATGACTCCCCTCCTTGGCTAAGGAGGGGGTAGGGGGTGGTTGGTCCGGCCGCGCCCTCGGGCACCCACCACCCCTGCCCCTCCTCCCGCTGAGGAGGGGAGTTATTTTCAAAACAGTCGCTCATGCCCATCAACTGACGGGGGCCGGAAACCATGAAAATGCGCGAAGCGCCTTGGAGTGCGGCGGCATGACGCCGCCTTTGCATTGCGCCGACCGAGTTTCTTGTGAGAAGAGCTTTAAAGGGCGCCACTGGTGCGTCGTGTAACTCTGCCTCCCGCGATAATTCCAAGGCGGCGTCAAGCCGCCGCACTCCAAGGTGCCTTCGGCACACAGGTTTTCAAAGCCGGAAGCGGAACTGGTCATGGACGCTGGGCGGCAATCGGAGGCGAGACAGAATTTTGTGGCGCCAGGGATACTGCAAGTTGCAGCGTTCTGAGGATGCCCTGGCGGTTTCTTGTTCCTTCATGAGCCGGGGCGTGGAATCAGCGGGCTGCGGTTTCGGTAGTGGCGCAGTTTGATGTTGTAGCGGCGAGTTTACCTCGCCAGATGGCGGCGTAAAGCCGCCTCTACATCAAATTGCACCACTACCGCTGGCTGGCGCAGACTCCGAACTGAGAAGTCTGGGCCTTCGGCTCGCGAAAGTTGATGAAAATCACGTTTTCACGGGTGGCGCAGACGTGTCGTAGTTTGGCATGTCTGCGCCCCTGTCGGGAAGGCGCATACATCCCGCCAAAGTACGGCGGGACGTATGCGCCACCCAGGTTTTTCTATCCTGCGATCTCCCGAAGGAAGAGTTCTTTTCGGGCGCCCGAGTCAAGCCGGTCAATGGAGAAGTCTGAACGCCCCCGAAGCGGAGAGCCCGACTTCAGCGGCGCCCCTCCAGGGCATCGCGGACACCAAGCAACGGAGTCTGCGCCGGCCGAGGTGCCATCGGGGTGGTTGACTTCTTTGGTACTTGACACACGGGGTATTATAGGCTACAATTGTCGGGTAAGGACCGGATAAGGCGCTCAGGGCCTGCCGCGTACGCTATGCCAGAAAGTCCTCTTTTGTTTTCGCCTGTGGTTCCTGCCTGTGGTTTCTGCCTCCAAGTGCGGTCGAGAAGAGGTAGCGCGGAGGTACGCGTTCTTAGCGTTCCTCCACGGTTCTTCGCTCCCGCGGATGCTCACGCGATCCGGAAGGCGCGCTCGGCCGAAAGGACGCGGAGGAAGCCAGACTGCGGCTACCTCCGCGCTACGCGTTCCAGAATCGAGGGAACAAAGCGAGAATGTCTATGAAAACAAAGGACGAGTACAAAAAGTCTGGTAGCGCAGACCGCCGGTTCTGCGGTCTGCGGCTTTTCCTTGATCGCCGGGGGCGAACCGCGGACCGCAAACACGGCGGTCCGCGCTACACCGAAATCGAGGGAACAAAGCGAGAATGTCTATGAAAACAAAGGACAAGTACAAAAAGTCGCTGAGTCGTAGAGTGCCAGACCGAACGCTGGCCGCACGTCCTCGGGCCGCAGGGCGGAAGCTGGATTGGTTCCCGTCGTCGAGCCGGAGGTGCTCATGGACGGCGACCACACCCTGGAGCGGTGCGGCGAGGTAACGGAGGAAGTCCTGCGAACGGTTTTCGACCAGCTTTATACACAACGGGTGATGCTGGAGGGCATAATCCTGAAGCCTAACATGGTGATGCCGGGATTAACGTGCCCCCCGCAAGAAGAAGTGAAAGAAGTGGCCGCCGGCGAACAGCAGTATCAGGTGAGACTGACCGACCGCCAGCAGGACGAAGTGGAGGATGTGAACGAGGTCGCCGACGCCACGGTGAGGTGCCTGTTGCGGGTCGTCCCCGCTGCCGTTCCGGGGATTATGTTCTTGTCGGGCGGCCAATCCGCGGAACTGGCCTCGGCCCGTCTAAATGCCATGAATGTCAGATTCAAGTCGCGATTGCCTTGGGCGTTGGCGTTTTCGTTTGCCCGCGCCATCCAGCAACCGGCTCTGGAGATTTGGCGGGGCGAAGAGGCTCACGTCATAGCAGCACAGAAGGCTTTGTATCATCGAGCCCTGTGCAACCGGGCCGCGCGCCGTGGCGAATATAGTGCCGCGATGGACAGCAGGGCATAGCGGTCGGACAACTTAAGATGGCATATCCCAAGACCACCGCGAAACGCCGGCGGGAGTTGGAATCTATCCGCAAACAGCTCTGAAGGCAGACCTATGACCCATAAGCAAGTGTGCAATCAGCGTGGTCGGCTTGGGTGTTATCTGGCTCAGCCTTTTGCGCCACAGGCTGGTACGCCGGTGCGCAATTCGTGATAGGCCGTTTGGATCTAAGCGGCAGCGTCTGGCCAATGATAAAACAGGGCATTGGCCATCGGCCCGCAAACGCCTATTGCGAAATGGGAGGGACGTTTAATGCGCTGGTCGTGGAAAATCGGTCGACTAGTGGGAATCGACGTCTACGTGCACGCCACTTTCCTGCTGTTGGTGGGGTTCATCTTCGTTGCCACTTGGGTGGAGAGCCATAACGTGGCGCGGACCCTCTTCGCAGTCTTCTTCGTCCTGGTGATCTTCGGCTGCATCGTCCTGCATGAGTTGGGGCACGCGCTCACGGCGCGGCGCTTCGGCATCCGCACACGCGACATCGTTCTGCTTCCCATTGGCGGCGTGGCCCGACTCGAGCGCATGCCGGAGGATCCGAACCAGGAACTGCTGGTGGCGCTGGCGGGACCGGCTGTGAATGTGCTCATCGCCTTGGGGCTTTTCGCGGTGCTCGTTGCGTTGGGCCATATCCCGACGGTGCGTCAGGTCGCGACGATCAGGTGGACCGGGCGTGAGTTCTTGCCGAGCCTCATGGCCGTCAATGTGTGGTTGGTGCTCTTCAACCTGATTCCCGCGTTTCCCATGGACGGCGGACGCGTTTTGCGTGCGCTGCTGGCCAAGCGCATGGACTACACGGAGGCCACGCAGACGGCTGCGCATATCGGCCAAGGGATCGCTTTTGTTTTCGGCTTTCTCGGATTGTTTTTCGACCCCTTCCTTCTCTTCATTGCGCTTTTCGTGTGGATGGGGGCAAGCGGCGAGGCGGGGATGGTGCAGATGCGCACCTCGCTCGGCGGCATTCCTGTGCAGCAAGTGATGTACCGGGATATTCGCACGCTTCAACCTGATGACACGCTGGCAACGGCTGTGGAGCAAATCCTTTCGGGCTGGCAACAAGATTTCCCTGTGGTGTATGGTAGCCGCGTCCTCGGCGTACTAACGCGAGAAGACCTTGTGCGGGCGATTGCCCAGGGGGGACGGATAAACATGTGCGTGAAGCCATGCGCCGCGATTTTCAATTTGTTGATTCGCACGACATGCTTGACCAAGCCGTTCAGGTGGTACAGCGTTGCGGCTGCCGCGCACTGCCCGTGGAACACAACAGCGAGCTAGTGGGTATGCTGACGCTCGAAAGCGTGGGGGAGTTCATGATGATTCATTCCGTGATGCGGCGCGCAGAGCAGGCCGCGCAATCGCCCCGGGCTGCGCCGGGCCTTACTTAGATTAGGGCAGGTGGCAGCGACCACCTTAAATGAAGCCCTGCCAGCAGATCATTGACGTCGCCATGGGAGCACAGACCGATTTGGTGATTATGGGGGTTCGTGGCCGGATTTCCTAAATAGTGCCCTCGTTGGTTCCACCACTTACCGGGTCATCCAGTTGGGCTTATGCCCTGTGCTTGCGGTCCACACTTGAAGTTAAGGGAGCTTGAAAACCACTCGCAAAGTGGGTCGTGGATCAATTTGAAATCAGGAGCAAGTCGTGAATGATTTCACGAAGAAAGGCACCCCATGAACATATTCAAGACGTTCACGTTCAAATGGTGGCAAGCCGGTGTTCTTAAATTGGGAATGTTGGCTCTAGGAATTGCAATTGGAACTTATTGGCGTGATGTTTTTGGCGCCTATCTTCTTATTCTCATAACTGTGGCCGTGGTCAGTTTAGGGTACATCACATACGCGTGGTGGAAGCAGTAAGCACCCATTCCGCAATGTGTTCGATCAATTTGACCCACGACTCAAAAGTGTGAATGGCAGACGACGCAGCTCACGCAACTGTTCCCACCAGTGCCCCGATGCCGGCGGTCAGCGCCATGGCCATCGCGCCCCAAAACGTAACACGTATTGCGCCCATCGTCACTCCTGCGCCACCGGCGCGTGCAGCCAGCCCGCCGAGAAGTGCCAGGAACAGCAGTGAAGTTATGGAGACAATCGGGATCAAACGCGCTGCCGGCGCGATGGCAGTGGCCATGAGCGGCATGGCTGCTCCGACCGCGAAGCTGCCGGCAGATGCCAACGCCGCCTGAATCGGACGTGCACGGAAAGTCTCAGAGATGCCGAGTTCGTCGCGGGCGTGCGCGCCTAGCGCATCGTGGCGCATCAGTTGCTCAGCGACCTGCTTGGCCAGCCCTACACCAGCCAACGGCCTGGGTCGACCTGGGCGCGGCCTGGCCGGGGCAAGCCCCGGCCCCACATCATGGGTCAGGACACTTCCGCGGTGGGGTCGCGGTATTTTGTGCGCTGAGACCGCCGCTCTGGCCGAAGGCCGACAGGCTTAGGGCAATAAACAACATCAGCAAACAAGTTCTCATATCTGCCTCCTAAAATCCCCATGAGCTTATTTCCTGTGTTGCTGGGCGGGCCAGGCTGCCGGCGAAATCCGCATCTTCGATAGTCAGGGACACGCACCCGCTGAATGTGTCACGCCCCGGCATTATTGCCTCTGAAGAGAGAAACCCCGCTGGGAGCGCAAGGTCTGTTCGATATCTTCCAGCGTACGGCCTTTCGTTTCTGGAACCACAAAGTAGGAAAACAAAAGAGACCCAATGGCGAGCATCCCATACAGCCAGAACGTCCAGCTTGGCCCCAGCGCCTGGACCAACGACAGGAAGGTGAGTGATACCACAAGGTTTGCCGCCCAGTTTGTTCCCGCCACCGTCCCTTCCGCAATGCCGCGGATTTTCAAGGGGTAAATCTCCGCGATGAGCAGCCAGAAGATCGGCCCCAGGCTGATCGCGAAAGAAGCTACGTACGCCATTAGAATGAACACTGCCAGCCAGCCCTGTTCGCTGCTGGGCGCATGGGCGCGGAAGACAAAGCCCAGGACGCCCAAACTGACGACCATTCCACTGATACCTGTCAACAGCAGCGGTCTTCTTCCTACGCGGTCAATCAGCCACATGGCAACGAGTGTCATCAAAACGTTGACCAAGCCGATACCCGCAGTAGCCAGGATCGCTCCGGTTGCAGACGGGATGCCCGCGGACTGAATGATGGTGGGAGCGTAGTAAATCACGGTGTTGATTCCCGTGATCTGCTGAAAGATGGCGAGGCCAATTCCGACGGTCAAGGCAGGGCGGACAAGGGGGACCAGAAGATCAGAGAAATGCCCGCGTTCTTTTGCCTTGGAAATTGTGTCCTGAATCTCCGCGTATTCCGCCTGGATATTCGGTGTTCCGCGAATGCGCGCGAGTACCTTCTGGGCGGTGCTGCCTTGGCCATGTTCGGCGAGCCAACGAGGGGTCTCCGGCATGGCCAGCATCCCCAACCCGAGCAGCGCGCCGGGCACTACGGCCAGCCCCAGCATCCATCGCCACGAGCCGCTCTTCCCGAATCCGTAATCGACGAGGTAAGCGCTTAGAATTCCAACCGTGACGGCAAGTTGGAACAACGAAACCTGCCAACCGCGCGCGCTGGCCGGCGAGACCTCCGAGATATACACGGGAACCGTGGTCGAGGAGAGACCAATCCCCAAGCCGACGACGATTCGCCCGGCAATGAGGGTCCCGACGGAACCCGCCGCGGCGCAAACGATGGCGCCGGCGACAAAGATCACCGCGGTCACCAGCAGCATGAGACGGCGGCCGTAGGCGTCCGCCAGTTTTCCCCCGCTCAGCGCGCCCACCGTGGCTCCGATCAGCACAACGCTGACGACCAACTCCTGATGAAAAACGGAGAGGTGAAACTGCGATTTGATGAAGAGCAAGGCGCCAGAAATAACGCCCGTATCATAGCCAAACAACAGACCGCCCACCGCGGCGAAGACCGCCGCAATGAATACGAACCCGGTGCTGCTGGCCTGCACGGATAGAAAACCCGATTCTGCTCTTGCCTGACTATTCATCGTTGCCTTCCTCCCTGACCGCGGCGACATTGGCTATTCCCACGTCCCGGTCTTCTTGGCGGCGCAGGCCGTCATGGACCCGGCGCCTTTTCGGTTCCGGTTACGTCGGGTCAGGGCGAGTCCCGGGCCGCCGGCCTGAGGACCAGCACGCCAAGCGGCGGAATCGTGAGGCTGAGCGAGTAGGGCCGCCCATGCGACGGCAGGGGAGCCGCTTCCACACAGCCACTGTTTCCCAGGCCGCTGCCGCCGTAAAGTTGGGCGTCGCTATTCAGTACTTCCCTCCACTCGCCGTTTACGGGCGCTCCGACGCGATAGTTGTGCCGGGGCACGGGAGTGAAATTGCAGATGAAGAGAGTCACGTCGGCGGGATTCTTGGCCCGCCTCAGGAAAGAGATGACACTCCGTTCGCAATCGCTGCAATCCACCCACTCGAAACCGGAGGGTTCGAAATCCATCTCGTACAATGACGGTTGCCCCCTGTAAAAAGTGTTCAAATCGCGCACCCACCGCAGCAACCCGGAATGCAGCGGATGCTCCAACAGGCGCCAATCCAGGCTGCCATCATGGTTCCATTCGCTCCATTGCCCAAATTCGCTGCCCATGAACAACAGCTTCTTCCCGGGATGGCCCCACATGTAGCCGTAAAGCAGCCGCAGGTTCGCGAACTTGCGCCAGTCATCGCCTGGCATTTTGGCAATCATCGAACCCTTGCCGTAGACCACTTCATCGTGCGAGAGAGGCAATATGAAGTTCTCCGAAAAAGCGTAAACCAGGCTGAAAGTGATTCTATGCTGGTGATAGCGGCGATAAATCGGGTCCATCGACATGTATTCAAGCGTGTCGTGCATCCAACCCATGTTCCATTTGAGGCCGAAGCCGAGACCCCCGAGATACACCGGCCGCGACACCATGGGCCAGGCGGTGGATTCCTCGGCAACCATCAGGGCGTCGGGAAATGCGGCGTACACTTGCTCGTTCATTTGCCGCAGGAACTGAAGCGCGTCAATGTTCTCATTGCCTCCATACTGATTGGGGATCCACTGCCCTTTCGCGCGTCCGTAATCAAGGTACAGCATCGAGGCGACGGCATCCACGCGCAGGCCGTCGACGTGGTACTTGTCGTACCAAAACAGGGCATTGGCGATGAGGAATCCTCTAACCTCGGAACGCCCATAGTTGAAGACGAACGTATTCCATTCAGGCTGCTCGCCCTGCCGTGGGTCCGAATGTTCGTAGAGATGCGTGCCGTCGAAATAACCCAGCCCGGCCTCGTCTTTGGGGAAATGCGCCGGGACCCAATCGACGATTACTCCGATACCACGCTGATGAAGGTAATCCACCAGGTACATGAAATCCGCGGGCGTGCCAAAGCGGCTGGTGGGTGCGTAATAGCCGATGACTTCATAGCCCCAGGAGCCATCGAAGGGGTACTCCATGACGGGAAGAAACTCAACGTGCGTATAACCGGCCTCGTGCACATAGTCGGCGAGTTGTACGGCCATTTCCCGGTAAGTCAGCGGACGGTTTCCCTGCTCCGGCACTCTCCTCCAGGAGCCGAGATGCACTTCATAGATGGAGACGGGGCGCCTAAGGCCATTTCTATTTGCGCGGTTCGCCATCCACTCGCCATCTCCCCACGTGTAGGTGCTGAGGTCCCACACCCGGGAGGCGGTTTGCGGCCGGATTTCCGCGGCAAATGCGAACGGATCGGCTTTATCGACCTCATAACCCCGGTACTGAGACGTAATGTGATACTTGTACAGAGCACCAGCCCCTGCCTCCGGTACAAAGCCCTCCCACACTCCGGTTGCACCGTGCGCTGCCAGGGCATTCGACCGTGGGTTCCATCCGTTGAAGTCCCCAAGTACGCTGACCTGCTTGGCGTTGGGCGCCCACACCGCGAAACGAACGCCGCGCTGCCCGGTCAATTCGCCGAGGTGTGCTCCCATCTTCTCGTAGGCACGGCAGTGAGTGCCCTCTTCCAGCAGATACATATCGTAGTCGCTTATCCATGGAGCTTGCGTTGAGGTTGGCATCCGCTCTCCATATGGGCTGGCTATGCTATCTACGCGACCTTTATAGAACGGAATAATTTGCGAAGCTGTTCAAAAGGGCTCACTAGGCTGGTCAGAATTGCTCAAATGGCAAGAAAAGCACAGAGGGTAATCTACACCATAGCCTCTGGTCGTCCTCAGACCACCTGAACGGCCACAGAGTCGATAGTTACTCCTCAGCGTCCAGAAAAAACATTCCGCGAGCTTAGTTTTCCTGAAATGCACGCCCCGGTGGCCTAACCGGTGGGACAAAGCCTGCACACTTACTGACATAAACTGACACACCGACGAATTTCCACCCTTAGCACGGGCACGAAGTGGTGTTGTCAAACCCCAAGAAGACGCGGTTAATTGCCGACGCTTGCCTGAAGAACGACCGCGTGGACACGGAAGAGTTGCTGCATTCACTGCGGCTGGGGTACTTGCCGCGGGTGTGGATTCCCCTGCGCGCTTGCGCTACGGGAAGGAACTGCTCCGCTATCGAGCATTGCTGGTGAGCATGCGAACTCGGCTGAAGCTTTCCGAGTGCGACCTGTCTCAAACCTGTCCCACCCGCGATGAAGCGACCAAATGCGTAAAGATGGCCAACGTGTCAGTGTGGAAGTTTGTACGTCCAAGAGGGGGTCAGGTCGTGCAGAAGCACAGACTGATCGACCCCGCGTCCAAATCGGTCAACCATCAGGCGGGTTGGTTGTCGCCGCCAGGTCGTGGGGGAGCGGGGGCTATACGGGCCGGTTCCTGCTCGCCGTTCGAGGGCCTGAGCAGCGTATCGAGCGCGGTGTGTGCCCGGTGCCACGCCGCATCGAGGTCGCGGCGATCAAGCGCGACCATCGCGCTCGCGGTTTCTTGGATCGCGTCCGCTTGATCCGAGAGCACTTGACGGCAGGCATTCGGAAGTCGCGGCGCCAGCCGGCGGATCGCGTCGAGCTGACGGATCAGCACCGCGGGCGTTGTTGCGGAGGCCTGACGGATCTGATCGAACGCGAGCTTGGCGAGGCGCTCAAGCCGCACCGGTGGCATCCACACCCGGAGTTGGCCGCCCGCGTCGTACCAGTTCCCCTCCAGCGGAGGCCGCTCAGCCAACGTGAGCAGCGCGTCGGCGAGCCAGTCCACGCAAGCCACGCCGGTGTACGTGAGCGAGGCGGGAGTTGGCCGATCGGTGAACCCTTCGCCGTTAGGGAGGTTCTATCTTGGTTGGCAGCCATTCTCCAGGAAGGCGACTATTAATTCCCAACCCGATCGCGGCGCTATCGATCGCGTGGAAGTCATTGAAGGGATATGGACTTCGCATCTTGGGACCTAGTTCACAAGGTGTTCCTTTTTGTACATACCAACTCTGCTTTGGCACTTAGTATCACAGCTTCAATTACCGGTGCTGATACGAGGTTGGGAAAAAAACCGGCTCCTATAAAAGTTCGGAAGTGTGCACACCCGGTTTGTTCATGCGTAGCAACGTCGGCCAAATACTGCAGCGTGGAATGCGAAACAATGGAATAGATGCCGGACATCGATTGCCACTGCGGACGCCCCGGATGCAAAGGTGACACGGACCGCAGCGCTTCATCGACATCTCGTCTTCCGTCTGTGAGAAAGCGCTCTGGATCAAGAATCAAATTGCAAGGGGCACGTCTTCCCGAAAAGCATATGGAACTGATCGACCGCTGAGTGTCGAAGGAGAAAAACAATGCAAAACCGCCAACTTGGTAAGAGCAATCTGGAAGTTTCAGCCCTCGGCTTGGGGTGCATGGGAATGAGGACTTGGGGTGGATGGGATTCAACCTCGCGCTCCCCGCAAATACCGGACACGAGGTCGGCGGCGTGGTGGAGGAGGTCGGGCGCGACGTGCGCACGATCAAGGTCGGCGACCGGGTGACGATCCCTTTCCATGAATCCGACGGCACATGCCCGCATTGTCGCGCCGGGTATCAGAACCTCTGCGACCACGTGATCATTCCGGGAGTCCAGCGCCTCGGCGGATGGGCGCAGTATGTTACCGTCACCGCGGCGGACCTGAACTGCATCACGCTGCATCACGCTGCCTGACGGGGTCGACACCCTGTCGGCGGCGGCGCTCGGCTGCCGCTTCATGACCGCCTACCGCGCGGTGCTGAAGGTCGGCGGCGGTTCGATCGTCAACATCGCCTCCGTTGAGGCCCATACGATCCTGAAGGAATTTCCCGCCTACGTGGCCTCGATTGCCGTATACGATCGTGCGTCCCGGCTGGTTCGACTACAACGCCCCGGACGAGCACCGGCTTGTCCTCCTGCAGGGCGATACGCGCCAGGCCGGCAATTCCAGCGATGGAGTCATCGCGCGACGCCAGATTGCAGAGGTTCTCGTCAGCAGTCTCGTTTCGGATGACGCCTTGCGCAAGACTTTCGAGCTTATCGCGACCACCGGCCCTGCGCAGGACGACCTCAGCGCGCTGTTCGCGGCTTTGGAACCCGACCCCAAAGCTAGCCTGGACGGCGTGCGCGACACGGCGAACATGCCGCTTGAAGACGAACCCGACCGGGTACGTCATGACCTGGATGCAGTGTTGGGCAATCGACTTGCGACGCGATCCTGACGCAGCTAATCTCTTCGCGACCGGCAACGCGAAAGGCCAGAGTCTATCGCGATCCATTACCGATCGCACCAAATCCTCGATTGGAGAATTCACGATGTCACAACGAACATGGTTCATCACTGGCGTCAGCAGCGGCTTAGGCCGTCAGCTTACCGGTCAACTCCTTCAGCGCGGGGACCGCGTCGTCGGAACTGTCCGCGATACCAGCAAGGTCACGGATCTAATCGAACGTTTTCCTGACGCATTCTACGCCGAAGTGCTCGACGTGACTGACACAAGGGCGATCCGCGAGGTTGTCGAACGCTCGTTCGCCCAGCTCGGACGCATCGACGTGATCATCAGCAACGCCGGCTACGGCCTGTTCGGCGCGGCCGAGGAACTCACCGACAAGCAGGTCGAACACATCGTCGCGACCAACCTGGCCGGGCCGATCCAGCTCATCCGTGCCGCTCTACCGCACCTTCGCACCCAGGGCAGCGGACGCATCATCCAGATTTCTTCCTACGGCGGGCAGGTCGCCTTTCCGGGGAACTCGATGTATCACGCCACGAAGTGGGGCATCGAGGGATTCGTGGAGTCGGTCGCCCGGGAGGCCGCATCCTTCGGGATCGGCATGACGATCGTCGAGCCCGGCGGCGCGCGCACCGAGTTCCGCTACGGCAGCGCGCAGGTGGCAGAGCTCATGCCCATCTACGACGAAACCCCGGCACACAGCTTCCTGCGGATGCTCGATCCCAAAAACGGCCTGGCCCCCGGTGACCCGGCCCGAATGGCTGCGCGCATCATCGAGAGCGTCGATTTGAAGCCCGCGCCGCTGCGAATGGTGCTCGGCTCACAGGCGCTGCAGAGCACCCTAACGACTCTGCGCAAGCGGATCGCCGACTTCGAAGCGCAGACCGAGCTCGCCGCTTCCACGGACTTCCCTCCCGGATGAAACAATGAACAAACAACCATTTGAAACGCCCGTTGTGGGGGCCACTATGTGCCCGGGCACCCCTACCACGACTTCCACGAGCCAGAGGGTAGACAAGAATGTCGATCATCTCTGGAAGGCTGTTTGATAGCGAGGACAAACATCCCGCTTAGGACTCCACCACTGATTGTTATAACTCACGAACCCAAATTCGTTCTTGGCTTTCTTACGAACGATGAGCGGCAAATGCAGGTGCGGCAACCACGTTCGCCTGCCGAATCCTGAGGGAGAATGCACTTGGAGGCCAAGAGGAGTGGGTACCTACACGGATTCGGCCTGATAAGCGCCCTTCCCACCAGCAATCATGCAAACTCCCCAGATACGGTGTTCGGGTCCCCGAAGCGGGGGAGTCAGGAGCGCTGCACTTCTACAGGTAGGCCGTTGCACATCCAAGTGGATTTTTTCCGAGCGCTTCGGCCAGAAATTCGGATTGCGCCGGTGGATTCGTCAATAAGCAGTAGGCAACTACTGAGGAGCTATTCCCTCGAATGCGGTTTGCAGTACGGTCTCGAGGGATCTCAGCTTGAGTTACTTTTGTGAAGTTCACCCGTTTGCCGTACAGAATCATTGCTCCTGCACACTTGCGAGCGCCTGAGAATAGCTTAAAACCCTCCCTCCATGCTGCTGTTGGTACGATTCCGCTTCTTGGAGCGACTTGAATGCTACCAGCGTCGGCAGGCAGCGATCATACTCGCGCATGGAAACGCCGTGGGGTTCGCGAGCCATCGGTTGGTCACCGTGCGCGCAATACTGTACGTCGCCCCCCTCAACATAAGTGGCGGATTCCGCCGCGACGCTCTCACAGGTATTGACATCAGTGGCCCAGGCCGGACCTGGGGTTCCCTGCTTCTGACTAACCTGGGCATGCATGCCGCAGCGTGGGCAGCACGCCGTTACCGCGTGGTCGCCAACTTTCAATCGGTAGGCGGTAATGGGATGCACCATGCGGTCGCAGAACGGGCACAGACCCGCCGTCTCGCGCTTCTGTTCGTACCGATAGGCAAAAAAGCTAGTGACCCCGATCGCAACCAGCGCGACGAGCGTTACAACGATTTCGCGGGGTTTCATCGTTTCCTCCTGGGACACCAGGTGCTGACTATAGTTTAACGCCGTCCGTCGTCCGTAGTCAGTTGTCCGTTGCAATGCGTCGCGGTCGGTCCTGCAACGGACAACTGACTAAGGGCCACGGACAAGTTCCTTAGTAATGCCCCCTATCCCTCATGGGGCTTGCTCAAACTCGGTTTCACCTCAAAATTCCACTTCCATATCGCATAAATCGCCGGGTAAACCAGCAGCTCCAGAATAAAGGAAGTGAAGATGCCGCCGACCATGGGCGCGGCGATGCGCTTCATCACATCCGCGCCCGTGCCCGTGGACCACATGATGGGGAAGAGGCCCATGAACATGCATCCAACGGTCATTACTTTGGGGCGAACGCGCATGGCCGCGCCGTGCACGATGGCGTCCTGCAGACCTCTATAGCTCGTTAGCAGCCCAGCCTGCTTCCAGCTTTCGTAAGCGAGATCGAGATAGAGCAGCATGAAGACGCCGGTCTCCGCGTCCACGCCTAGCAAAGCAATCAAGCCCACCCAAACAGCGATGCTCATGTTGTAACCGAGCCAATGAAGCAGCCAGATAGCCCCTACCGCGGAGAACGGCACTGCCGCGAAGACAATGAGCGTCTTCACCACCGACCGGGTGTTGAGGTAAAGGAGAATGAAAACCAGGAAAATCGTGATTGGCACCACCAGCTTCAGCCGTTCGCGCATGCGCTGGAGGAATTCGTACTGGCCGCTCCAGCTCAAACTGTAGCCGGCGGGCAGATGCGACTCCACGCGGCCACGCACCAAGCGTTGTGCTTCCTCAACATAGCTCCCCAGGTCGCGTCCAGCCACGTCCACGTAAACGTAACCGCTCAGCAAACCGTTCTCATCGCGAATCATGCTGGGTCCCTCAGTCAAGCGGATATCCGCAAGCTGGCTGATGGGAATTTGCGCACCACTCGGCGTGGCCACGAGCACGCGGGAGAGCGCTCCCAAGTCGCTGCGATAATCACGCAGGTAACGGACGTTGACGGAATAGCGCTCGCGGCCCTCGACGGTGGTGGTGACGTTCTCGCCACCCACACCTGACATGATGTAAGCCTCAACCTCGTCCACGGTTAGCCCGTAGCGAGCCAACTGGTCGCGCCGCAGATTGAAATCCAGGAAATAGCCGCCGCTCACGCGCTCGGCGTAAACGCTGCGCGTGCCCGGCACCCTCGACAAGGCATGTTCAATCTCCTCGCCAATCTCCTGAATTTTATTGAGGTCGGCGCCCAGCACCTTCACGCCGACGGGTGTGCGTACGCCGGTGGTGAGCATGTCCACGCGATTGCGGATGGGCATAGTCCAGGCGTTGGTAGTGCCGGGGATGCGCAGGGCGCGGTCCATCTCATCCACCAAGTCGTCCTGCGAAATACGGTCAGGCCAGATGTGGCGCAAAATCTTCTGCGACCATTCCGGAGCGCGCCCGGAGTACCACTGCGGCTTCTTCCGCCATTGGTCCTGCGGCTTCAGGAGCACGGTGGTCTCCACCATGGAAAGTGGCGCGGGGTCCGTGGAAGTCTCGGCGCGCCCGGCTTTGCCGAATACGCGCTCGACTTCCGGAAAGGTCTTCAGCACGCGATCCTGGATTTCCAACAGCCGCTGCGCCTCCTCCAGCGATATCCCCGGCAGCGTCGAGGGCATGTAGAGCAAGGTGCCTTCGTTGAGCGGCGGCATGAATTCTGAGCCCAATCGTTGGGAGACCGGAACCGTCAGCACCACGATAGCGATGGCGATCCCGATTACCACCCAACGCAGGCGTACGGCCAGTTCCACAACTGGGCGATATAATTTGATCAAAAGGCGGCTGATGGGGTGCGTCTCTTCCGGGTGGATTTTTCCCACCAGTACGGCGTTGACAATGCGGGCCAAAAAGCGCGGACGGAAGCTAAACTCCGTGGCATGTGTGAAAAACAGCCGCATGGCAGGGTCAAGTGTGATCGCTAATACGGCGGCGATGGCCATGGAAAAGTTCTTGGTGAAGGCGAGCGGCTTAAAGAGTCTTCCTTCCTGCGCTTCCAGCGCAAAGATGGGCATAAAAGAGACCGCGATAACCAGCAAGGAAAAGAAACTTGCGGGCGCGACTTCCTGGATGGCCTCGATGACGACAGCGTGGTAGTCGCGCTTGCGTCCTTCTGCTTCCCAAATCTCCAGCTTCTTGTGCGTTTGCTCCACCACCACGATGGCAGCGTCCACCATGGCCCCGATGGCAATGGCGATTCCTCCCAGCGACATGATGTTGGAGGTCACCCCAATCGCTTTCATAGGAATGAACGAAATCAAAACCGTGATTGGGATAGTCAAAATCGGAATCAAGGCGCTGGGGATGTGCCAGAGGAAGACCAAAATCACCAGGCTGACGATGCCGATTTCCTCGTAGAGTGTGTGTTTCAGCGTGTCGATGGAACGCAGGATGAGGTCGGATCGGTCATACGTGGAAACGATTTTCACCCCTGGTGGTAGGGAGGGCTGAATCTGATCCAGTTTCGCTTTTACCCGGTCGATCACGCTCAAGGCGTTTTCGCCGGAGCGCATGATGACCACCCCGCCCACCGCGTCGCCCTTGCCATCCAGGTCCGCAATGCCGCGGCGAATGTCAGGTCCCATCGTGACTTGGCCAATGTCCTTCACGGTGATGGGCACGCCGGACCGTGGGTCGCCGCCCACCACGATGCTCCGAAGGTCGTCAAGGGAACGCGCATAGCCACGCCCGCGCACCATATACTCGCGGCTGGCGAGCTCCACCAGGCGTCCGCCCACGTCGTTATTACTGGCGCGCACCGCCTCGACGACTTTCATCAGAGGGATTTTGTATTCTGCCAGCTTGTAAGGATCCACTTGGATCTGGTACTGGCGCACCAACCCGCCGATGGGCGCCACTTCCGCCCGACTTGAATCTGGTACTGGCGCACCAACCCGCCGATGGGCGCCACTTCCGCCACTCCGGGAACGCTTTCGAGGTAATAGCGCAGGTACCAGTCTTGATACGAACGCAACGAGTCCAGGCTGCGCCGTCCCGTGGTGTCCACCAACGCATATTGAAAGACCCAGCCGATGGAACTGGCGTCCGGCCCCAACTCCGTCTGCACGCCGGTGGGGAGGCGCGGCGTGATTTTGGAGAGATACTCGAGCGTCCTCGAGCGCGCCCAGTAGATGTCTGTCCCTTCGTCGAAAATGATGTAGACGTAGGAGTAGCCAAAATCGGAGAACCCTCGGATGTCCTTCACGTGCGGCGCGCCCAGCAGGGCCGTGATGATGGGATAGGTCACCTGGTCTTCCATAATGTCAGGGCTGCGGTCCCAACGCGAATAGATGATGACCTGGGTGTCGGAAAGGTCGGGGATAGCGTCAAGGGGTACGTTGTGGAGCGACCACCACCCGGCGACCACCGCCACTCCTACCAACAGGAAAACCACGAATTTGTTTCTTGCCGAAAAATCGATGATCTTGTGAATCATGAATGTGGCTCCTGTCCACCCTGCCTCAACTGTTGCGCCGACCTTCCTGACCCTGTAGTGAGAAACCCTGCACCCGATCGCTCATTGCTTATGAAC
>JBEKLY010000117.1:0-21471 GCA_050010015.1 Terriglobia bacterium | reverse complement strand
CCAGGAATTGCGTCACGCTTTCTTTCCAAAGCTTGGCGTTCCAGGCTATGGGCTTCATGCCCCCATGCTAAGTCATGCGAAGGAGAATTGCAACGTATACTTAACATAGTCATACTAGGGCGCTAACCGAAATGTGGTTGCCTGGTTTCCAAGGAAAGGATAGGATTCAGAACGGATTTGGATTCTCCCTGAATCCTGAGTCCTGAGTGCTGTATCCTGAATTCTTGCATGTTGCTCAACCCTGAACAGCTTCGGGCGGTTGAATACGGCGACGGGCCGCTGCTGATCATTGCGGGCCCGGGAAGCGGCAAGACCCGGGTTATAACGCAGCGAATTGTTCATCTGCTCGACAAATCCCCCGGCCTCGAGCCGCAAAACGTTCTAGCGTTGACCTTTACAGAGAAGGCTGCAGGAGAAATGCAGTCTCGCGTCCGCCAAGCCTTACCAGACCTCGCCGCCTTCCCGCACATCTCCACTTTTCATGCCTTTGCCTACGAAGTGGTCCGCAGCCAAAGCAGGTATTTCGCGCCAGGCTCTAGCCCGGCGCCAGCCGGTGCCGACCCTTCACTCGGCTCAGGGCAGGCTCTAAAGGTCGGCGGTACGTCGATGAGCGTCGCGGTGGGCACCGCGCCCGGCGAGCGCATGTTGTTGGATAAAGAGGACGTATGGGTCTTCCTCCGCCAGCGTCTGGAACGTCTCGGGCTCGGGTTCTTTCAGAAGTTGGCTGAGCCTGGGGCATTCCTGCACGCGCTGAATGATTTCTTTTCTCGCTGCCAGGACGACCTGATTGAGCCCGAGGACTTCGAGAGACATGTCCAAGCGGCTGAACGAGCTTTCCTCGAGAAAGCAGGAAAGCTCGATGCCGCAGAACGAGCCCTGGAAGAAGAGGAGATTCAGAAGAAAAAGGAGTTGTCTCGGGTCTTCCGCAACAGCCGCCGTCTGATCGAACAGGCGGGCAGCTCCAGCCTCGGCAGCTTGATTCCGGAGGCGGTGCGCCTCTTCGACCGCGAGCCCGAAGTCTGCCGGCGTTATCGCAATCAGTTCCGGTTTGTCCTGGTCGATGAGTTTCAAGACACAAACTACGCCCAAGTAGAGCTGCTCAGGAGGTTGGTGGCTCCGCCTTTCAACATCACCGCCGTCGGTGACGACGACCAGGCCATCTACCGTTTTCGTGGCGCCTCACATGGCGCCTTCGACATGTTTGGGCAAGTATTCCCGGGTCACGAAACGATCTTTCTGAATCGCAATTACCGCTCCACTGAGCGCGTGCTGCGCGTCGCGGATCTGGTGATTAAGAAGAATGGAGACCGGCATCCCGGCAAGCCTGAGTTGAAACCCGACCGTGACGAAGGGTGCCCGGTTTATGTGCCAACCAGCCCGGACTATGTCAGCGAGGCGAATTGGGTTGCCGAAGAGATACAACGGCTTGTCTCCAAAGGTGTTTCCTATGGAGACGTCGCCGTCCTCTACCGCGCGCATAACTACCGCGACAGGCTGGTCGAGGAATTTCAGCGCCGGGGGATACCCTTCGCCATTCGCGGCCTCTCGGTTCTTTCCACTGTGATTATTCGCGACCTCCTCGCCTATCTCAACCTCATCCATTCTCCCCACGACAACATCAGCTTGACACGCGTGCTGCTAGCCCCGCGCTGGAACTTTCCGGAAGAACTCGCCATGGAAGTTCGTGTCGAGGCGGACAGGCGGCGCTGCTCGCTCTATGACGTCCTCAACTCATTCAGCGGAGGCGGTTCGCGAACCGCCACTATGGAACGCCTCGAAGCTACCAATTGGGGGTCTTTGAAGCAGCTTCTTGACGACCTGCACTGGGCATCCCAAAACGCGACCGTGACGTCGCTTTTCAATCTACTTTGCGAGCGCCTTCAGTTACTTTCGTTTCTTGGCGAACGGGATCTCCGATACGTGAATGCGTTCACCGAGTTCCTCCGCGAGTGGGAAGAGAAGATCTCGAAATTCCCAGCTCTGGCCGGTCCTGAGTGGGAAGATGAACACCAGGGAAAGGCGCCTGCCAAGAACCTGCGCGAATTCCTCTTTTATTTCCAGCATTACCTCGAGGCAGGAGGAAAGATCGAGGCGCCTCTCCTTGAAGACCGCGCCCGCGCTGTCCAGATGATGACCGTCCACGCCGCCAAGGGCCTCGAGTTCCCCGTGGTCTTTGTGCTCAGCGTCGCCTCGCGTCGCTTTCCGTGCATCGAGCGCAAGTCTGTTATCGAATTTCCTGACGATCTCCGCAAGGGACCTTTGCCGCCGAAGAATATCCACACTCAGGAGGAGCGCCGTCTTTTCTTTGTCGCCCTGACGCGCGCCCAGGACCGTCTTTATGTTTCGAGCGTCGTGGCGCCCGGCAAGAAGCCGTCAACCTTCATAGACGACCTGCTCCGGGACCCAGTGGTGGCCGCTCGGGACATTGAACGTCTGATGGTAACCGCCTGCGGCCCGGTAGCTGTCATTCTGAGCGAAGCGAAGAATCCCCGCAGTTCGTCTCTGTCACGCTCCGACGGAACTACGGAGATCCTTCGTTCCTCTCCGGATGACAGCAGGGCACAGAACGGCGACCGGTCAGCGCAAAGGGAACTCTTCGGCGATCTGTCTGGACTTCCAGCCGTGCACCCTCCGATCGCGGAATGGGCCGGCCGCGAGCCGGAGACCAAGCCGGGAGAGAAGCTGCGCCTGAGTGCCTCCTCGATTGAGGATTATGAGGTCTGCCCCCTCAAGTTCAAGTTTGGCCATTTCCTCAGGATCCCCACCGGACCGCAGGCCGCCCTCACTTTTGGGCACGTCATGCATCGTTCCGTAAGGCGCTATTTCGAGTTGCGAGCCCGGGGAGAAGCCAGTTTTGAAGCAGTGAAGGACTTCTACGAGTCGTTCTGGAGGAGCACCGGGTTCGAGGACGAGTACCAGGAGCAGACCTATCGGCAAACCGGCCTCGAACAATTGCGCGCCTTCGTGGAGAAACAGGGACGCAATGAGATTCTTCCTCAGAGCATGGAAACCTCTTTCTCCCTCGACCTCGGCGAAGTCCTGCTGGAAGGGCGCATCGACCAGATCAGTCCCCTGACCCCGCACGCGGGCGAGAACGAGGCCGTAGTTGAACTGATTGACTACAAAACCGGAAAGCCGCGCTCGCAAAAGGATGCCGACGGCAGCTTGCAGCTTTCCGTTTACGCTCTGGCCGCCCAGGAAGAATTGAAGCTGAAACCCCGACGCTTGACCTTCTATTGTCTGTCGAACAACCAGACTGTCCACACCGCGCGGACCGAGTCAGACCTCAAAGCAGTTAAAACGAGAGTCTTGCTGGTCGCCGACCAGATCCGCCAGAACCAATTCCCCCCAACCCCCGGTTTTGCGTGCAAATTCTGCGACTACCGTCCCATCTGCCCTGCACACGAAGAGAACTTCTAGCATCGTGTGGCTCTGTATTCTGGGGGTGGGTGGCGCATACGTCCCGACGGTCTTTGTCGGGATGTATGCGCCCCAACCAGGCGTATAATCTCCCCGTGTCCGTCCTAAAGCGCTATTACGGCCTGAGGCCGGTCGATTGGCCTTAGTCAAGTTGGAGGTTTTATTATTCGCATGACGCTCCGCAGTTGCCAATGAGCGGGGTTCAATGAGGCGGCGGGGGCCTTAGCCGCACGAATGGCGCATACATCCCGACAAAGACCGTCGGGACGTATGTGCCACCCGGCTTTGTCCGAGCAGACAGAATTGTCCTTGATTGGCTCTGTGCGGCGGTGGGGAGGGCGGTTTAGAATGCGTTTTCTTGAGAGTCACAAGTGGAGTACAGCTTCAATTGGCCTGAGCCTGGGCAGTCTCCTGCTGGCGTTGTCCATCGGTGCACAGTATGCGGGAGAAGCGCGACCGGAGTTACATCTTGGCGTCGTCTTGGGGCTGGTGGACTTCATCGCAATTCTCGGTGCGTTTGTGGCGGCTTGCATCGGACTCTTCAAGGAGACTTCTCGGGTATTTGCCGCAGTCGCGTTGATCCTGAGTATCGTGAGCTGCATTAGCTATCTCGGCGGGTAATGGTGCGACGGCTTTGTGCTCTTCAGACTCTGTGGCTTTCGGGTGGCGCATACGTCCTGACGGTTTTTGTCGGGATGTAGGCGTCTGTCTCCGAACCGCTAAGGAGACTCTATGATCTCAATCATCCTTCTCATCGCTGGCGTGGTTTTGGGAGGGGTCATTGCTTGGCTTTGGGCCACGGCCCGCTCCGGAGCAGTCATTCAAGAAGTGCAGATCGAGGCGGAAGGTCGCGTGAAGGCGGCGGAAACCTCAGCCATCGAAGTGCGGACGCAACTGACCGCGCTCCAAGGTCTATTCGACTCGAAAGAGAGAGAAGCTTCCAATCTTCAGCAACAGTTGCACGGTGAGAGCGAGCAGAGAGTCAAAGCCCAAACCGAACTCGAGCAATTGCACCAACGGATGGAAGATCTGGCGGCCTTGCGCGAGCGAATGAAGGCTGAGGGCGAAATGCGCGTCGCCGCAGAGACGAAGCTTCAGGAAGCGCAGGCGAACCTGGAAGAGCAGAAGAAGATAGTGGACGAGGCCAAGAAGAATCTCTCGGATGCGTTCCAGGCGTTGTCGGCGGAGGCGCTTAAGAGCAATAATCAGGCATTCATAGCTTTGGCGAAAAGCACCTTCGAGACCATCGAAGCCCGCGCAAAAGGAGACCTGGATACACGCCAGCAGGCAATCGATGCGCTGGTGGCGCCGCTGAAGGAATCCCTCAACCGGTATGAAGCGCAGATCCTGGAAATGGAGAAGGCGCGTCAAAGCGCTTACGGCACGCTCGAGGAGCAACTCCGCAGCCTGGCCGTCACAAATCAACTGTTGCAGGAAAAGACTTCAACGCTGGCCATCGTATTAAGGGGCGGAAGCCAGACTCGGGGCCGCTGGGGTGAAATGACCCTTCGGAACGTGGCCGAGTTGGCCGGCATGTCGCGGCACTGCGATTTTACGGAGCAAGAATCCTTCGCAGCGGAGTCGGGCCGTTTGCGTCCTGACATGATCGTGAGGCTGCCCGGCAACCGTCGCATCGCTGTCGATGCCAAGGTCCCGCTTCAGGCTTTTCTCGACGCCTCGGCCGCCACCAAGGAGGAGGATCGGAAAGAGGCGCTCGAGAAACACGCCCAAAGCGTGCGCCTCTATATGAACCAGTTGGGGGCGCGAAGTTATTGGGAGCAATTGGAGCCTAACCCGGAATTCGTGGTGCTGTTTCTTCCCGGCGAGTCATTCTTCAGCGCGGCGCTGGAGCAGGACCGCACGCTGATCGAGGACGGAATGCAGAAGCGCGTGGTGTTGGCCACTCCTACGACGCTCATCGCCTTGCTTCGCGCCGTGGCGTATGGATGGAGGCAGGAACAAATCGCAGAGAATGCTCGAGTCATCAGCGAACTGGGAAAGGAATTCTACGACCGGCTGCGACCCTTCCTCACTCACTTCCAAGGGATTGGCACAGCTCTCGCCCGAGAGGTCGATTCATACAACAAGGCGGTTGGCTCGCTCGAAGGGCGCGTGCTGCCGTCGGCCCGGAAACTGAAAGAGCTTGGCGCCGCCACAGGCGATGATCTGCCCGTGATTGAACCGGTGGACGAGACCCCTCGCTCCCTGACCGCCGCAGAAGGGAACGCGGTTGAGAGCGGGAACGCACCGGAGTAACGTCCGCAGTCGACTGCCGATAGTTAGCGGCCCCTCAATTTCCTGATGCTTTGAAAATGACTCCCCTCCTCAGCGGGAGGAGGGGCCGGCGGTGGTGGGTGGTTGACCCACCGCGCGGCAACCACCCCTCGCCCCTCCTTAGCAAGGAGGGGAATCGAGACAACGAAGCGAGGATTCCCGCCCTATTGTTTGTTTCTTGGCGCATATCTGGACAGAGATAGATTCCGCGCTTCGCTCTCTTGAAAGCCTGTCATTCTGAGCCCGTTCGCTTCGCTCAGGGTAAACTGCGCGAAGAATCTGCAGTAGTTCGCCTCGGACCGGAACTGCAGATCCTTCGCTTCGCTCAGGATGACAGCGACTTTCGTCTCCGTGGGTGCGCCGCAGGCACACGGCCGCTCAGAATAACAGCGTTGTCTCTTGTTCATGGGTTACACGGACGCAACAGGCGATTGCCTTCGATGCTGGTGAGTGAGGGAAAGGCCCCTAAAAAAACTTCGGGGATGCATTGCTGCATCCCCGAGAGTTCCTTTCGGATTTTGTTAAGGACTTACCTCTTCTTTTTTGCTTTCTTTTTCGCTGCCATTTTATTCTCCTCCAAACTTTTTGAAATTCACGCCAGCATTGCTGGCGGAGCGCGTATTCATTCTCATGTATAGTGACACAGGATAATAATGTCAAGAGGAAAGTGAAGTTTGTAGCAAAAAAATGCATAATCAGGATTCGATTCTTTGAAAAAACAGAAATAGGCAGAAAGTTTTTCGACCGATCGATGCCTGAGTCCAGCCTCATCGACCTCTTCCGTCCGGTGGCCATTCAACCGACAGCGCCCAGAAAGCAAGAAACGTCAGACCGCACGGAGCGAGCAATCTCTTTCTCGGATGAATACACCGGGAACTTGGGATCAGAGGCAGAATCCGCGCCTCGTTCTCTTGATAATCACTTCATTCCCGCGAAAGCGGGAGTCCATTCTGTTCCGGACCAACAATGGACTCCGGCTCCCCCGCTTTCGCGGAGGACAAGTTCCGCGAGGGTGACGTCGCATGCGTCTTTCATTCCTTTGGATGGGCCGCAGGACCGTGATCACTCAGAATGGCACAGCGTTATTACCCTGAATGACTGACGGTTTGAACAGGCATATAATAGGCAAAGACCCGAAACATGAGAGCTGCATCTAAGAAACATGGGAAGAACAACGAAGATTAGCGAGCATCAACCTCTCCTTCATTACTCGACTTCAAGCGGAATGCGAACCTGCATCCTTCTCGGAATGCTCTTCTGGGTGCTGGCGAGTCAGCCGGGTTCGAGCCAGCAGAATGCCGAGCAGACTCCTCAGGCTACTTTGAAGGTGTCGACAGAAGTGGTGAATGTGTACGCTGTGGTGGCGGATAAGAAGAAGCACCTGATCGCGGACCTTAAGAAAGAGGACTTCGAAGTTCAGGAAGACGGGGCGCCGCAACAAATCCGCTATTTCTCACGCGAGACCGACACGCCTTTGACCATGGGAATCATGGTGGACACGAGCCCCAGCCAAGGACGGGTGTTGGGAGTTGAGCAAGAGCAGGCAGACGCTTTTTTGCACCAAGTGCTGCGGCCCAAGGACCTGGCCTTCGTCCTGCACTTCGACGTCGACGTGGAACTTCTCCAAGACTTCACGGCCGATCAAAAGTTGCTGGCCCACGCCATCGATGAGACCGTGATTAATGGCGGCGGCCATGGCCCGATGCCCGGGCCCTTTCCCACCAGTGATGCCGGGGGCGCCACCCACCTTTACGACGCCGTCTACCTGGCAGCGAATGAGCTATTGAAGAATGAAGTCGGGCGCAAGGTGCTCATTCTCCTGACCGATGGTGAAGATCAAGGAAGCAGGGTCAAGCTGGAGACCGCCCTCGAGTCGGCGCAGAAATCGGATGTGATCAACTATTCCGTCGATATCGTTGACCGTCCTTTCTACGGCATACGCTCCATGGGCTTCAGCGGGGATTCGGTTCTAAGAAAGCTTTCCGACGATACGGGCGGACGCGTCATCCAAGTGAACAAAAGCAAGGATACCGCGGCGGCGTTCCAGGAAATCGCCAACGAATTGCGAACTCAGTACCTGATCGGATATACACCCACCAACACCAAGCACGATGGAGCCTTCCGTAAGATTCGCGTCTCGGTTCATGACTCGGACTACAAAGTACAGGCGCGGCGCGGCTACTACGCACCCACGGAGTAGGTTTCAGGTGCCGGGTGTCGGGTGTCAGGGAAAAGCAGGTTCCAGGTACCAGGTGTCGGGTGCCAGGGAAGAACAGGTTTCAGGTATCGGGTTTCGTGGCTTGGCAAATTTCGCAGTTCATTCCTAGGTTCAGAGAGCACGGTCGTGGCCATCAAGAGTTATCGCGATCTTCAAGTTTGGCAGAAGGCGATGGATCTTGTGGTGGAGAGCTGCGGGATTGTGACGCATCTGCCCAAGAACGAACTTTACGGCCTTGCGACGCAGATTCAGAGAGCCGCAGTCTCAATTCCAGCCAACATTGCAGAGGGACATGGCAGGTAGCATTTAGGAGATTACGTTCACCACGTCTCTTGCGCCAATGGCTCTCTGATGGAACTGGAAACACGTTGTCTCATTGCCAGAAAGCTCTCCTACAGTACGGAGACACAATTGGAACCGATTTTGAGGAGCACGGCCGAATTAGGCCGTATGCTGGCAGGGCTGATAAGCAAGCTGAAAGCAAGACGTGATGGCCGAACCCCGGCGACTAGAACGGAAACCTGAAATCTAAAACCCGAGACCAGCTTTTTCCCCTGGCACCTAACACCCGGCACCCGAAACCTACTGAGACAGTGCGAAGTATCCGTCCTTGGCGCGGACACGCAGGGAGTTGTCGATCGGCTGGATGGTGATCTTGCGGAAGGTTCCGTCGTGGGCTGTATTCGTCGAAACATACGCCAAGCTGTACTGGCTGCGGAGTTCGCGGGCAATCTCCTGAAAGTTTGACGCCAGGTCACCCGCCTCAAAGGGGAAGAAAGAATGGCCCCCGGTATCCTTCGCCAACATCTGCAGGACCTTGTCGCCTTTTCCTTCCGCGCCGCTGCGGTTGGTGCTGATCGTGAAGATGGTGACCTCCGCCTTCTGGGCCATGGCGATGGCTTCATCCCGGGTATGCACGCTTTGATTATCCTGCCCGTCGCTGATGACGATCATGACCCGACGCAGGTAAGGCTCGGGGGGCGGAAAGATGAAGAGCTTCTCCTTGCAGGCGAGATAAACTGCATCGTACAGGCTCGTAACCCCGCCTGCCCGCAGACCCTGAATCGCCGTCGAAAGTTTTTCGATGTCGTCCGTGTAATCCTGAACGAACTGGGGCTCCACATCAAAAGCTTCGACGAAGGCCGAATCTTTGCCGGGCCGCAGCACTTCGTTCAGGAAATCGACAGCGGCATCCTGCTCAAAATGCAGCCGGGCGCGAATGCTGTTGCTTGTATCGATTAACATCCCTATGCGTAGGGGGAGGTCCGTCTCACGGCTGAAGAAGCGGACCTCCTGGGGTCTGCCGTCTTCGAAAATTCTAAAATCGTCTTTGGTGAGGTCGGTGACGAGCCGGTTCTTCTTGTCAGTAACCGTGGCGAGCATTTGGACTAACTCAACGCGTACCTGGATTCGGCTCTGGTCACCGGCAATCGGAGGATTGTCAGCGGCGGGGCTGGCAGGCACGGCGGGAGGCTGCTGCGCGAGGACTCGTCCTAGCGGCAAGCATACTAACAAAAGAGCCAAAAACAGCGTCTTCATTCGCGAATTCTCCACTGACTCTAACAATTATAGGAGCGCAGGGCAGGCCGGTCAATTCTTAGCTATGCCACGTGCCGTCCTTACGGCGAAGCTGAAGCCCCGCCCTTCCGTTTAAACGTAATCGAGGCCTGCCTTCGCGCTCATTTGGCGGCAACGTTCAGCGGTTTCGGCTGGGGCGGGGTGCGTTTCTTCACGACACTTACTGCGGCCAGGAGCAGAGGGTTCTCTGGTGCGGTGTGGCCGTCGACATTCCTGAAACGCGTCGAAACGTTCAGCCGGATTTCCTTCACCCGAATGCCGCGGCGTGGGTTGATCCACTCGTAGGCGAAGAAACTCAGAGGTTCTTCGCCCGAGTCGGCGCATTCGACGAGTTCAGCTTGGTACGCAAGGTGGCTCGGGTTGTGGCCCTTTCCCCATCCTGCTTCCAGGATGTTTACGCCGTACCTCAGTGGGACGTTGTCGATATATCCGTCTTCGTAAGTCACCTCGTACCAACCGAGGAGGTCGGCGGTGTCGGCATAGTTCCAGGTGTAGTCGTCCGCATTGACGTTGCGGGCCGGATTGGCACTGGCGTGCAGGAAGATAACACTGCTGACGTCTTCCCCGATGGGAATGGCGGCAGACTCAGCGCCGGAGGTGGCGAGCGCGACGGCCGGCCTGCCCTCGCTGCGACCTAACTGAAAAACCAACCGGCACGTTCGAACCTGACCGCGCTTCAGAGCTCGCAGTTCGACCCCCGGAACCTCGGTGGCCCGCAACGCCGATTCGATGTTCACTGGAACCACAGGGTCGTAATCGCTCGGGATCGGTTCGGCACTCAGATTTCGACGCACTCGGGGCAGCAAGCTTTGAATTATACCGGAAAGCTCCTCGAGCGGAGGTTCGTGGCCGGACCACAGAAGTTGTTCGCAACCGAGGAAATCAAACATCAGGTCCTTACCGAAATTGAGTTCATTGGTCGCTGCCCAGGAAGACGGCACTCCCCCAATAATGCCGGGGTGCGCCGCACGCCGCCCGTAATCCTTGATATTGGGCTCCATGTTGTTGAAGATTTGACGGAAGCCCCAGGTGTCCAGGGCGATTTCGTTTGCCTCGCCTTCCCCTTGCGCTTTGTTGCTATCATCCCAGAACCAATTGTAGACAAGGATATCCTTCGGAATCAGGCTTCTTACCTGCTCTGGGGACAAAGCGCCGGGGGTCTCATAGGGCTGCCCCGCGGAAGTCGACGCCCTCTGGAGGCGCACGCCGCGCAATGGCTCAATGAGATGATCGCCATAGATCGACATCTTGATTCCCTGCCGGGCCAGGTGGTCGTGGATCTTGTTGATGTCCTGCGCATAGAGTTCGCGCGGGTCTTTGCCACGGCAGAGGGGGCAGGCTCCCCACGGGATCCTCCACTCATCATGCCCCATGTGCACCATCGTGGGTTTCATGACTTCGATATATTCGTCCAGGACATCAAACAGTAAGTTATACACCGCGGGGTTCGAAGGGCAGTAGGTGTCCGGCCATTCCGCGTCGGGAATCTCTGCCAGTTCCCGGTGCCGGGCCAGCAGGTAGTAGCTGTGGGTGAGGGAGGGCGCCTCCGGGATGACCTCAACATGGTAGAGCCGCGCATAGGCAACCAAGTCGGCGACTTCGGATTTCTCCAGGACTTCGCCATCCGCAGTGTCGGCATTGGCGGAGTCCTGGAATTGGCCACCTGGACCCGGCGAGCGGTCGCGGCGCGTGGCATTCAGATCGCGGTGCAGCTCCCACCAGCCAGCGTTCACTTCCGGGTGACGATCCAGCCGCATGGCTCCGTCCGTTTCCACAATCACCCGGTTGTATTTATAAAGGGCCATGAAGTCGCGCACAAATCGTTTGAAGTAGGCGATGTTCTCATGGCCGGGCAAGTACAGCTTGAGGCCACGAAAGGGCTTGGCAGGCCAATCGCGCACCTGGATTCCCCGCACGTACGGCTGTGCAGCGTCATCCTGAATCAGTTGGCGCAACGTCTGGAGTCCATAGAAGGCGCCGGATTCGTCGGCGCCGGCAACGACCACTGTCTGGGCATCCACTACCAGGAGATACCCTTCAGGCGCGCGCACGACAGATGCGGCGTGGCCTTCCAAATATTCACGGACGAGAGGATTCTCCATGGTCCCCATTAAGATGAATGATCCGGCGTCTGGCAGTTTCGACACCGGAAGCGTTTTGAGCGCCAAGCCGTGTTTATCGACAAGCTCGGCCACCAGGAATTGACTCAACTCCCTGTCCCCCCGCGAGGCCTGGCGCGGCACCAGCACGGGCACGGAAGGCTCGAGCGTAAACCGGCCATTCCGCGCTTCAATCTCGCGTGGCTCCGGAAAGATCTTGGGCGCCGGCGCCGTTTGGCCGTTAACGAAGAGACATGCACAGGATGTCAAAGAAAAGATACATCGCAGCGCCCATAAACATGTTTTCATACGCGAAGCCTCTCGAAACATAAAGCGGCCGAGCCGCAGGGCATCAGGCAAAAGCCGCAGACCTGAACAGCAGGCCTTCGCTACCCACTTTATTCCGGTCGGCCCTGCGTGGCAACGCGGAAGGCTCGGCGAGCCATAGCCCCAATCTCTCTTTCCCCCTGAGGAGGGTTTTCAAAATTCGGCGGAGTAGTCTAAACTTGTAACTGTTCGGGGCGACAGTGAAAACCCAATTCTCGGAATGACGCGGGTAGCCACTCCATGCGACGGGGTATCTGTGCGGACGGAGCCGGTCATGGGTTAGCGGCGCTCAGGCGAGTGCCCTGCATACTGTTTCTACTTGCCATCCTTTGCGGCTCGACCTTGCTCGCTCAAGATGTTCTGACCTACCACAACGACAATGCCCGTACCGGCCAGGAGCGGGCCGAGACGATTCTTACACCCAGCAACGTAAACTCGACGCAGTTCGGCAAGCTTTTTCAAGTGAATGTAGACGGCAAGGTGGACGCTCAGCCGCTCTACGCCTCGGCGGTAACTATCGCCAGCCAAGAAGTCCACAATGTGCTCTTCGTGGTCACGGAACACGCGAGCCTTTACGCTTTTGATGCTGACACCGGAACGCAACTTTGGAAAGTTTCGCTCTTGCCCGCGGGCGAGACTCCTTCGGATAACCGCGGCTGCGGCCAAGTTTCGCCGGAAATAGGTATCACCGCTACCCCTGTTATCGACCGGTCGAGCGGGCCGAACGGAACCATCTATGCCGTCGCCATGTCGAAGGATTCCTCTTCCGCCTATCATCAGCGACTGCATGCCCTCGATATGACTTCAGGCGCGGAAGAATTCGGTGGTCCCCAAGAAGTGCAAGCCACTTTCCCCGGCACCGGCGATAACAGCAACGGCACCAACGTCGTCTTCGATCCGGCGCAATACAAGGAACGCCCGGGACTCTTGCTGCTGAATCATCTGATTTACACGTCCTGGTCGTCGCACTGTGACGACGCGCCTTACACGGCCTGGATCATCGCTTACAACGAAGTCACCTTGAATCAGGTCAACGTGCTCGACCTCACGCCTAACGGGAGTGAAGGATCCGTGTGGATGAGCGGGGCGGGACTCGCGGCGGACTCGGCCGGGTACATCTACCCTTTGCTGGCGAACGGAACCTTTGACACGACGCTCAACAACAACGGTTTTCCTTCCCAAGGCGATTACGGCAATGCCTTCGTTAAGCTCTCCACTGCCAACGGGGGTCTTGCCGTGGCTGACTATTTCACGATGTCCAACACGGTCTCGGAATCCAATGCGGACGAGGATCTAGGGTCAGGAGGCGTGCTGGTGCTGCCCGACATGACCGACGCTAACGGCGTCACGCGCCATCTGGCGGTAGGGGCGGGCAAGGATCAGACCCTCTACCTGGTGGATCGCGGCAACATGGGGAGGTTCAATTCCCAGGCTGACAATATTTACCAGGAGCTTCGATCCGGATTGCCGGGAGGAATCTACAGCATGCCCGCGTATTTTAACGGCCGGCTTTATTACGGTCCTGTGGGTTATAACCTTATAGGCTTTCAGTTCTCGAATGCCCGGCTTCAGACGACCCCCGTTTCATCTACCAGCACCGTTTTTGGCTACCCGGGAGCGACGCCCAGCATCTCGGCGAATGGCACCACCAATGCCATCGTCTGGGCGACGGAAAACACAAGTCCAGCCGTGCTCCACGCTTATGACGCATCCGATCTCTCCAAAGAGCTCTACAACAGTAACCAGGCGGGCACCCGCGACCAGTTCGGAGCAGGTAACAAGTTCATCACGCCGACCATCGCGAACGGAAAGGTGTATGTGGGAACAACGAATGGGGTCGGCGCTTTCGGGTTGCTCGCCGGGCCGGGGGGAGACTTCAGCGTAAACGTCAGTTCAAGTGGATCGGCTTCCGCCACCGTTTCGCCCGGGCAGACGGCGCAATACTCACTTAGCTTGACTGCCTCTGGCGGGTTCAACCAATCTGTATCGTTCACATGTAACGGCGCGCCGGCGGAAGCAAACTGTATGGTTTCCCCTTCTTCTGCTATGCCCGGGAATTCCGCGATGGCTGTAACGGTGAGTGTCTCGACGACCGCACCGTCGCAAGTAGTAAGCCTGCGATGGCCCGGGATGGCGCTCGGGGTTGTTATACTATTGGCCGTGCTCGGAGCCGCGGCCCGGCCCCTCGCCGAAACATCTCAGACTTTGAAACCCAGGTCACCGCAACCCCCTCCTTGGTTAAGGAGGGGGCTGGGGGGTGGTTGGCCATCTCTTGTCGCGTTGGGAGTCCTTGCGCTCGCAGTCGCCTATTGGGCCAGTTGCGGCGGCGGGGCGAGTGCGCACATGACCAATCCAGGAACGCCGACGGGCACTTACACATTGACCGTCACGGGCAGTTCCACTTACAACTCGACAGCACTGACTCACAGTGTCACGCTTCAACTGGTCGTAAACTGACGGTAGTGTCTCAGTTTGAAGTAGAGGCGGCTTTACGCCGCCATTTGGCGAGGTAAACTCGCCGCTACGAATTCAAACTGAGACGCTACCAAATTGGCCGGGCGCTAGACGTTCAGCGTTTTCAAGTAAGTTACACCCTGCACGGTGAGGTCCCAGCTCTGTTCGACGAAGTAGTTCTTCACGCCGCCGGTTTTGGCCGCGGCGAAGATCTTGCGCCAATTGAGGCTGTCTTTTCCCACTGCCACGCCCGGAGCGCGCATGCCCCCTTCGCCGGCCGGCGCCTTCAAATCCACGCCCTGTAAATGCATCGAGATGAAGCGCCCGGGATACTTTGTGAAGTACATAACGGGGTCGCCGACGACTCTCATGGCGGACATCTGGAATTGCATCTTCACCAGCTTGGGATCGAGCAGCTCGAGCAGGACTTCGTAGGTAAGGCGGCCGTCGACCTTGGACATCTCGAATCTCTCGTCGTGCAGGAACTGCTGAATGCCGGCCGCGGCCGCTGTCTCGCCGATCTTGTTATACTCGTCCGCCGCCTTCTTCACGGCATCCATGGTGGTGACGCCGTGTTCGACCGGACCGTCCAGACTCGCCGTGCCCATCTGCGTCATGCCGATATCCTTGGCCCAGGCAATCACCTCCTGCTGCTTGGTTCGCAATTCCTCGAGCGTGAAGTGGGAGCTGGGGCAGAGGAGCCCGTGATCATCGAGGACCTTCTTGGTCTGCTTCGCGTCCGCGAGGCTCGCAAACTCCTCGTAACCCGGCGAGCAGAGCTCCAGGCTGCCCACTCCCAGGGCCGCCATATCCTTGCACAGCCCCGCAAAGTCGCCGGCCTTGATCCTCTGCCGGTGGGGATAAGTCTGGCTCCCAATCGGCAAGCCCAGTGGATTGGCGCGGGCTTCCCGAACGCCGGCACATAGGAAACCGCCCACAACAGCGGCGGTCGTCGATCGCTTAAGAAAATCTCTTCGCGTGATTCGAGTCATGTAAGCCTCCATTTTGATTCGACACCCCTCACCCGGCCCGCCCCGGCTAATGAAAACGCCGGCTGCGGTCCACCCTCTCCCCCAAGGGGGCGAGGGCTAGCTGTCGCCGGGGGCGACCAGAAGGGTCGCCCCTACGGCGAACTACGACACGCCCGTCAGTTCCCAGCCTTGGCGATATTCGCGCTTCAAATACTGGTTGGCGTCGGCGATGTTAGTGAATTTCATGCTCTCCTTGTCCCAAAGGAGTGCAGGTGCGCAACGCTCTTCATTGAAAATCTTTCCGCTGTACCGAATCGCCGCCCCGGCCAGAGCAATGGCTTCTGAGCAGTTCGCAGCGTTGAGGAAGTTACCCTGCGAGGCCGGGCCGCCTTTGAACGCCGCGACCCACTCGTTGTCTGCTCCCCAACCGCCGCGTCGGCCGCGATCCGCCGGCGGAGTCGGAAGTCCTTTGCTCGAGCGATAGGCCTGCATCTTCTTGGCTGGAACGATTTCATCGTTCAGGATTACTCCTTTATCGCCCACGAACAGACTCCCCGTTGCAGGGATCGATTTGCCGTCTTCCAATAACTCGTCGGGGGTGTAGGGCCGCATTCCACCGTCGTACCAATACAACTTGATTTCCGGCCGCAGGCCATGGGCCGCGAACTTGAAGCAGACACGGTTCGCGTAGGGAAACGAGAAGTCATTCGACTTTATAGTGCTCACCTGGTCGTTGATTTCGCAACTGTGGCTGGTTTGAGCTTCGATGCTGTGGGGAACCGGCAAATCGAGCGCCATGAAGATTGGCCAGAGACTGTAGTTCCCCATGTCGGCGATGCTGCCTGCGCCAAAATCGTACCAGCCGCGAAACACCGCGTTGGTGTAGTTGGGATGATACGGCCGTTCGAGCGTTGGCCCTAGCCAGAGGTCCCAGTCGAAGCCTGCCGGGACCGGCGGCGTGTCGATGGGAAGGCTCGCGTACTGCGGCCAGAAGGGGCGATCCGTCCAGTTGTGCACTTCCCGGAGCGTGCCGATGGCGCCGTCCTGGATCATGTCGCGGACCGGATTAATCGGCCTGTGCCAAGCCAGCAGGTGCGTAGCGACCCCCGTCTTGCGCGCCGTCTCCACCACCATCCTGACTTCCGCCACCCGGTTGGCGAGAGGCTTGTGCATCGCCACGTGCTTCCCTTTCTTCATGGCAGCGATCGAAATGGTCGCGTGCAGGTGATCGGGGGTCATGATCTTGACCGAGTCAAGGTCCTTTTCTTGTTCCAGCAATTCGCGGAAATCCGCGTAGGAAGCCACGCCTTTGAAGTTCTCCGCTGCCCGCTTCTTCGCGTAATAAGTCTCGATGATTTCCTTGGCCATATCCCGGCCGGCGCGGATGCCCTCGACCCCAGCTCCCCAATCGGGATTCTCCAGCACCTTCCGCACGCTGTCGCGGATGCCGGTCTTGTCCCAGTCGATGTAGTTCGTGCCGTCCTTCACGGGATCGCACACTGCCGTGATCTGAACGCCCGGCGTGGCAATCAAGCGCAGCATCTCTCTCGTTCCCTGAGTGCCACATCCGATGTACGCTAATGTTATTTTATCGCTGGGCGCGACATATCCCGGCCCGCCCAGCACATGTCTCGGAACGATAGTGAGCGCCAGGCCCGCTGCTGCAGGGGCCAGGAATTCGCGACGGTTCATATTCGTTTTGGGAATCATTCCGAATCTCCTTTGCTGAGGTTGAATCGCGTGCGATTATACATCCAGTCGAGTTCGTTCAAGCCGCTTTTTCTCTCGCCTCGGAGCTGGGAAACGTCGCACTTCCTGTGTTGGCCTTCAGGGCCGCGCGAGGCCCGCGGGGGGGGTACTCCCGTACTATTGCCGCAGAAGTGGGCTTCGCTTATTAATAGCTTGAACGATAGAGTTGTTGAGTGGTAGGCAATCTTAAGACGGATTCTGGTTCTGCAGTACGTTGGTTAATACGCAACACCCCTCACGTTCAATGGCTCGAGGGTCAGTAAAGTCGCTTTATTCAATTCCTGGAACGTTGATGAAAACCGTCGAATACAGACCAAGACGCATTATTCGGGAGATGACAGAGGATTGCAGTGTACGCCGCTTTTCTTTTTCCGCCACCGCTACAAAGCTCACATCACCACTCGACCTGCCTATAAACAGAAGCCCTGATCCTGATAAAGCAACTCTCTCAGTCGCTCCTACCAATCCAAGCTTTGTGCGGTGGCGCACTTTTATCTCGACACGTTGTATTGGACCTTAAGCTCTTTTTCCTCCTGCCTCGGGGCGTATCCGGGTTGGGCCTCCCCCCCTCGGGTGCGCCCCCCTCCTTCTACCCTCATGAACCGTTCTACGGCTCTGGCTTTACACTGTAGCCGGGGTCTTTCAGAATAAGCCTCACAAAACCCTTAAGCAGCACTTCGTCAATATTCTCAATTGAAATGTTTTCTTTAGAGTTCCTGCGGTCATAGAAAGAGTAGTGCGAATCGTCTTCGAGCTTGATGTGCAGATTGGCATGGATGAATTCTGTAAGAGGATTTCCGAAAGATAGAGTTCCGGTCTCGACCTCGAATTTCACGATCCAGCCGTACTGGTAATTGGCCGCGTTAACCTCGAGCGTGTAATCCTTTGAGTAGGGGTCCAGGTTTATCGGTATGGACGATCTTTCATTGAAGGTTGCGATAGCCTCTTTTAGGACTTTCTCGATTTGAAGCCAAATTGTGGGAGCCAGCTCTGCAATTCTCTTTTGTTTATGCTTCTCGTCTTCGATCCTTTGCGCCGCGAGGCTCTTTTCCGTTTCGCGTTCACCAAACATCCTGCCGATCCAGTCTTTGCTCATAGGCTCACATTCTAGGACCAGCCAAAGACGGAAGTCAATTGCACCAGAGTACGTGATGAACGTGGACGAATCATCGGCTGGCGCAGAGCGAAGCTCTGCGGTTTTCCTTGTGATTAGTGTAGGGGTAGGGCTTGCCCTGCCCTCGTCGGAGCCAGCAGAAACGCGGGGACGGCAAGCCATCCCCCTACAGCGGGACGGCTGTCGACGGATTGGGCCGGACTCTTCCGTGTTGAGTTGATCGGCGTATAATAAGGGCTGGGGTTAGGGCTCATAGCGATCGTCTGCGAATTAGCGTCTCCGCCCCGCGGAGGGATTACATGTCGAGGGTTACGGAACTCCTTATTAATGGCGTGAAGCATTCCGTCGATGTCGACGCCGGCGCGAGCCTGCTGAGTGTCTTGCGTGACGATCTTGATCTCACGGGGAGCAAGTACGGTTGCGGCGAGGGCCAGTGCGGCGCCTGTACGGTCCTGCTGGCAGGGGCGCCGCGGCGTTCTTGCATTACCCCCGTCGGCGACGCCGCCCGGAAGCCGATCACCACGATTGAGGGGCTGGAAAAGGACGGCCAACTGCACCCGGTTCAGCAGGCGTTCCTCGATGAAAACGTCATGCAATGCGGGTATTGCACTTCAGGGATGATCATGACCACCGTGGGCTTGTTGACGGTTCGCCCCGAGCCGACTGACGAAGAGATCGCCCACTACCTGGAGGGCCACATCTGCCGATGCGGAACTTATCCGCGCATCATTGCCGCGGTTCGGAGGGCAGCAAAGTCCATGCGGGAGGCGCGCTCATGAGAGTATTTCCCTTGACCAACAACCCCTCTGCCCCCTCCTTAGAAAAGAGGGGAATTGCTACGACTCCCCTCCTTCCTCAGGAAGGGCGCCCGGAGGGCGGGGTGGTTTCGGCCACGCTTGAACCGGAGCGGTACGAACTGAACGCTCGACCCGTGTATCACTTTGGGATGCCGCGCCGTGATTTTTTCAAGGTTTTGGGCGGCGGCATCGCGGTTTTCTGTCTCCTCGATCGAACATTGGCAGGTCAGGAAGCCGGCCGCAGCGGCCACTGGTCCGGCACAGCGTTGCCCCAGGATATCTCCGCCTGGCTGCACGTCAACGAAAATGGCGAGGTCACGGTTTTTACCGGCAAAGTGGAAGTGGGGCAGAACATTCGTACTTCACTCGCGCAAGCCGTGGCCGAAGAGTTGCGCGTCAAGCCTGGCTCTATCCAAATGCTTATGGGCGACACCGATCGCGTTCCCTTCGACATGGGAACTTTCGGAAGCCGCACCACGCCCACGATGAACCCGCAGTTGCGCCGTGCGGCTGCGGCAGCTCGCGAAGTGCTTATTGGGCTTGCTGCCGAGGTGTGGAAAGTGGATGCCTCCAAACTGACGGCGGCCAACGGCGCCGTCACGGACCCTGAGTCGCGACGAACCTCGAGCTATGCGGAATTGGCCAAGGGGCGCGAACTGGCCAAAGTCATACCCGCCGAAGATCCTCTTACCGCAGCAGCCCAGTGGAAGGTCATGGGCAAGCCGCTCGGCAAGCTGACTGGCCGCGAAATCGTTACCGGCAGGCATCGCTACCCTTCCGACATCAAGTTGCCGGAGATGCTTTACGGCAAAGTTCTCCGGCCGCCCGCCTTCGGCGCCTCGCTGAGTTCACTCGACGCAAGCAAGGCGCAGCAAATGCAGGGCGTCACGGTAGTGCACGATGGCAACTTCGTTGGTGTTGCCGCCCCCGACCCGCGCCTCGCGCAGGAGGCGCTCGCGGCGCTCAGCGCGGAATGGAAGTCCCCGCCAGCACAACCCTCGAGCGACGAACTCGTTGACTACTTGAAGAACCACGCGGGGACCGCCGATGAGCGAAACGGGCACACCGTCGGGTCCATTGAGAAAGGCCTTTCCGGTGCAAGCCTGCGCCTTAAACAAACCTATACGGTCGCATACATAGCCCACGCGCCGCTCGAGCCGCGTGCCGCTGTGGCCGAATGGAAGGACGGAAAGCTCACCGTATGGACCGGGACCCAGCGGCCGTTCGGTGTGCGCAACGAATTGGCCGAGGCCTTCCGCCTGCCGGAGGACCACGTGCGAGTGATCATGCCGGACATGGGTTCGGGCTATGGCGGGAAGCATAGCGGCGAAGCGGCCGTAGAGGCGGCACGCCTGGCCCAGGCCGCGCACCGGCCTGTGAAACTGGTGTGGACGCGCGAGGAGGAATTCACCTGGGCTTACTTTCGCCCTGCCGGGGTTATCGAAGTTTCTGCCGGCCTTTCGAGCGACGGTTCCATCACCGCGTGGGAATTCCACAATTACAATTCCGGTGCGGCCGCCATCGGCACACTCTATAACATTCCCAATCAGCGCATTCAGTTCCACCCGGTTGATTCGCCTCTTCGACAGGGCTCGTACCGATCCCTCGCCGCAACCGCCAACCATTTCGCGCGCGAATCCTTCATGGACGAACTTGCGCATCTGGCCAAAATGGACCCACTCGAATTCCGGCTCAAGAACCTCACCGACGAGCGTTTCCGGGCGGCGCTCCAAGCCGCGGCGGAGAAATTCGGCTGGCGACGAACGAAGCCTCACGCGGGGACTGTCGCCACCAAGGATCGCATCTTGCGCGGATTTGGCATCGCCGGAGGATTCGATAAGGGCGGGTACGTTGCAACCTGCGCGGAAGTGGCTGTTGACTCAACCACGCGGCAAGTTCGAGTGGTGCGCGTGGTCGCGGCGTTTGATTGCGGCGCTGTGGTCAATCCCGACGGTCTTCGAAACCAGATCGAAGGCGCGAATGTCATGGGCATCGGCGGGGCCCTGTTTGAAGCCATCCAGTTCCAAAATGGGCGCATCCTGAACCCTCACTTTGCGCAATACCGCGTTCCACGCTTCAGCGATGCTCCCGCGATCGAGGTCGCCCTGATCGATCGCAAGGATGTGCCCTCATCAGGGGCCGGCGAAACACCCATCGTAGGCATAGCGCCCGCCATTGGCAACGCGAACTTTGCCGCCACCGGCAAACGCCTGCGCGCCTTGCCCATGGCCCCGAAGGGCGTGTGACGGTTTGTTCGAAAATCCCTATCTTCGACCCTGAATCAAGGTTCGTCAACAAATGTATTTCTCATCTGCGTCCGCTTTTCGGAGCCCCGTCAGGGGCGGCATAGAGATAGGGGTAGGGAGAAACGATTGAATTCGAATCCCCCTCCCTCCGAACCGGACTGGCGGATCTCCCGCATCCGGCTCTCCAGTCGGTGGTTTTACCTCGAAGAGGAATGATGAACGAT
>JBEKLY010000116.1:0-21614 GCA_050010015.1 Terriglobia bacterium | reverse complement strand
CCGGAGGGGTGGTGTGCAAGGGTGTCCTCAACCGCCGTGCCGCTATACCGACGCCGATACTGGCCGGGGGGCATACCTACGGCCTTGCGAAATACCATCCCAAAATAACTCTGATCGCAAAAGCCGACCTGTTGACAAAGCTCAGCTATGGGGAGGTTGGTGGCTGCCAGCAGCCTTTGGGCTTTGGCAACCCGCAGGTGGGTGACATAGGCGACAAACGTCTGACCTGTCACCTTTGTGAAGAAGCGGATAAAATGTGACTTGCTCATCTCCGCCATCGAAGCCATTTCGCTCACCATGATGGATTCGGAGAAATGCTCGTCGAGAAAGTCCAGTACCGGGCGGAGACGCTTGATGTTCTCCTGCTTCCGACGGAATTCTCCGAGCCCAACGTGGTAATCGGCGTAATGATTGCCGAGATGGACTAAAATCATCTTCAGGTAGGTCCGGGCGTTCAGACGGGCGCGGACCGATTTGGCGGGCAGTTCCGCATAAATAAGCTTGATGAGCTCGATGACCTTTTCTGGAATACCCGTCCGGGCGGGCACCAAGTGGGGGAAATTGGCGTCCTGGGCCAGAAAAGGCATCAGGTACTCCACATCTTCGCCGTCACCTTTCTCTCCCAGAACCGCCTTGGGCAGAAAATAGAGCGACACGCCTTTGTTGGGGGGCGGGCCATACCGGACAGGCCGGTGGAACAGTGTGCTCCCGATCACGATCAGGCTCCCCGCCCTGACCTTGAAGCTCTGCCGATGGACCTGAAACGTAATCGCGCCTTCGGTGATGTATACCACTTCGAAATAGTCGTGACGATTGAGCCGGAAATTGGTGCGCTTGCTGTAACTGTAGAAGCGCACGTCCACCGGAAGCATAGGATCGAACGACCAGGAATAGAATCCATGGGCATTCATCCGTGGATCGATAATCGTAAACGGGTTCTCCCACTTCATTTCCGTTGTCCTCCTTGTGCGGAGCCACCGGCCGCAAGACCTCAGAACAACGGCCGATGGTCCGCCTCTTCGGCGGTCTCGACGCGCTCCTGCGCGACGCGTCCCGCTGCCGCGAGCCAATCGTGCTTGCCCATCAGTTTGAGCACGAGCAGAGCGAGAAGACCGAGGGCGAACCAGGCCCCGACCACCCCGGGGGCGTAGCCGACCGGCGGTGACGGCCACGGTGAGAGTGAACTGTAAGCAACAAAGAAGAGGGCGACCGTCCCGACAAGCGGAAAGATCGCGTGCAGTACCGGGTTGAATTCGTCCCGCCGCTCGCGGAAATAGTAAAGAAACACACCAAGGTTGGCAGCGCTAAAGACGAGAATCAAGGCGAAGGTCAGCGCCGTGCCCATGAATTCGAATTCCTTTTCCGGCCCGATCCACCAACCCAACCCCAGCCCTACGGCAAAGGTGAGGAAGATTTGGAACTTGACTCCATTCACCGGTGTTTTGTACTTGGGATGTACCTTGGCGAAAGCTCGCGGCAGAGACCCGGACCGGGCCATGCCGAACCACACGCGAGTGGCCCCGCTGTTGGCCGCGATAGCGGCGGCGATCACGGAATTGAGTAACGCCAGGAGCACAATCACCCAAGCGCCCCCCCAGTATCCGCGGGCCATGACGAACGTCGGATTTACCTGAGAATTGATGAAACCCGGCAGCCGGTTTGTGCCCCAGCCTGTTAAAAGCCCCCAGGAACAGAGGACCAGGAAAACGCCCATCACCAGAATCGAGATCAGGATGGCGCGTGGGAGATTTTGACGAGGGTTTTCGCTTTCCTCGGCCAGCGGCGCAACGGACTCCCACCCATTGAAAGCAAAAATCGAGAAGATCACCGCCAAGAACAGCCCGCTGCGGCTCGAGGCGCGGGCGGGGTTGAAGCACGCGAGCGTAATGCCTCCCGGCCCCGGGCGCAAGAATCCCCAAACGCTGAGAGCGAAGGCAATGGCAATTCCGGCCGCCCCCAGATAGACCATCCACTTCGCCGAGACTTTAATGCCCCGGTAGGTTATGAATCCCACGAACGAGCCCAGTATCAGTAGCGTAAGCCACCACGGAAAGTAGACGCCGTACGCCGCGCGTAAAGCTTCTTCCAGGACGGAGCCGATAAACGCCAGGAGAAAGCCCGCGACCGTCGGATCGTACAGAAAATAGAGCCAGGAAGCGAGAAACCCCACTCGCGGGTGGACCGTTCGACTTACATAAGTGTAGTAGCCGCCGGCTGAGGGTAAATGCTTGGCCAACTGGGTAAGGCAAACGCCCAGCACGATGACGATGAAAAATGCGAGAAGATACGCCAGAGGCGCAACAGTACCCGCATGGGTAGTGGTGAATTGAATCGTGAAAAGCAAGGCCGTTGCAGGAGCCATGTGGGTGAGGCCTTGCATCAACACTCCGGGCAATCGCAACGCACCGGCGCGCAGCTCCGTCTCCGCCACCATCACGGGGTGGTTCACCCCCGACTTCTCCGAACCAGTCACGGCACTTCTCCGGTCGACAGCATTCCGTAACAGTAATCCGTTCCCGGCCACGCGGCACAAGCCCCGTCAGGGGCGGCATAAAGTAGCCCAGGGCGTAAGATGGTGTGAAAAAATGGCCGCGTGAGAGGTAGCGGCGGGTTTACCCCGCCATATCTCCAGCGTTTTCAGAACCCCGATGGCGGGATAAACCCGCCGCTACGATTCTTTCACACCTTCTCACGCCGTGGGCTATTCGCTTACGCCCGCTCCGCGGGCTGACAGATCCAACCGACTTCTGAGACACGACACTCGATGTGTAAGTCAGTTGGTCCTCACTCGTGCCCCCCCCTTCAATAGTACAACTTGAGCGCAAATTGAATCTGCCGGGAGGGATTTGCCGCGCTGAGCTCCCCCGCGTTAGCGAGGTCGAACGTATCGCCGATGCTATTCCCCTGGAAGTTCGGGTGGTTGACGATGTTGAAAAACTCAGAGCGAAACTCCAGGCGGAAACGTTCTGAAAGCTGGAAATTCTTGAAGAGCGAAAAATCGATCTCCACCAGGCCCGGCCCTTGCAGGATATCGCGCCCTGAATTTCCAAAGGCCCCGGGAACAGGATACTGGAAATGTGCAGGGTTGTACCATTCATTCACATTTGGATTGGCAGGTTTCAGCGGGACACCGGGGACCACATCCGGCCGGGAGTCCCCGTCGGAGTTCGACTCGTTCACGGAAGAGAAAACTGAGACGGGCAAGCCGGTCTGAAGGGCATCGGCCCCGACCAGCTGCCAGCCGCCGAGCACAGCGTTGGTCGCTGAGCTCATGCCTGCGCCGAACCTCTTGCCGTGGCCGAACGGCAATTCGTAACTGTAGCTGAAAGCGAAGCGCTGGCGAGCGTCGAAGTCAGCCAGGCCTCGTTCCCATCCTGGATCAGGCCCGGCATAGCGGAAACCCGCCTGCCCATTGCCTTCACCCAGCGAGGCTTCCGACGTCTCGTCAATCACTTTGCCAAAAGTATAAGCAGCCAGGAAACTCAGACCATTGGAGAAACGTTTCTCCAATTTCGTCTGTAGTGCGTGGTAGATGGAGCTGCCGCAACTGCACCACAATGCCGGGTCGTCATGCATATAGGGGAACGGGCGCCGGCTATCCAGTGAACTGTTGGGATTGGCCGTCGGGGCGGCTTGATTGGCGTTGCGAAACTCGTACAACGCCGTACCCTTGGAGCCCGTATAGTCGATATCCCACACGATCCCTCTCCCGAACTCCTGCTGTATACCGACATTCCAGACCCCCTCGTAGGGATTGCGAAAATGGGGATCGAGCGCGAACAGACCCTGCGGTGTCGGAATCCCCGGCTGACCCGTCGTGAGGGCGTTCGCTGGAAACCCCGCCGAGAGCTGCGAGACGATGGGGTTGGGCGTAACCACACTCGACTCGCTGTAGGTCAAGTTATGATAGAAAGGTTGATCTTCGCCCATGTTGGGACTGCTGAGCGGGCCGGCCTCGTAAAAGGTCCAGAAAATCCCGTATCCGGCCCGGATCACAGTCTTAGGAAGGAGATTATAGGCGAGACCGATACGCGGCGCGAAGTTCAAATGCTGGTTGGGGACAAGCGAACGGGAAGCGTTCAGATTCACCGGAATGTCCGCAGAGTCAAAATACGCGGCAAAAGGATTATTACTCAGGGGCGCTCCCTTCACCACGTCGAGCGTGTCATCCTTCAGGTCGAAGCTTGACATGGCGTTGTGCTTCTCCATGGCGTGCGCGTTGTACTGGTAACGCAACCCCAGGTTCAACGTCAATTTCCTGGTCGCCTTGTAGTCATCCTGGATGAAGAAGGCATAGCCCGGCTGCTGAAAGGTGTCATAAACTCCATTAGTAAGTTGCGCCGTGCCCAGATTCCCCAGCAGATAAGAGGCGAATCCGAGGCCGGTTGTACCGAGGTTGTTCGGGTCTCGAGTGCTATCGCCATTGAAGGTGAAGCCCCCGCGCGGGTATTGCGGCTGCAGGAAGGGGATGTTCATGCGCGGGTAGATTTCCGCGCCCACTTTTACTGTATGCGGGCCACGGATCATGCTCAGAATGTCATTAAACTCCCAAACGGTTGAGCCATCGATTGTCGGCTGCGCCCAACCATTGCCAAAGCTCGTGATCCCCGAGACGAAGAACGCCGGCGTTCCTCCGTTCGGCCACGCCGCCGAAGAAAACGGGATCCCGGGAATGCCCAGTTGCGCTGATTCGTCTACGTCCCCATTCTTCGCGAAGTCGAAAATCTGCTCCGCGAGGTAGTTCCAGGTGTAAGCGGCGCGAAACTCATTGATCGTGCGAGGACTGATGAGGTGGGTTTCCGTGATGACGGCCTGCCGCGACTGTTGTACGAAGCTGCCGTTCCTGAAGTTCGCATCCCCAAACGGCAATACTGGTGGGCGAAGCTCGGGTTGATTTTGGAAACTAAACCGGAGAAACCCCGTATCCTTCTCGGAGAAGCGGTGATCGAGGCGTACGTCGAATTGATTGATGTCATTCGTCGCCACGGGATTGTACAGGAAATTGTTTCCTACACCCGACGGACTTACGCTTCCCGGTAAATTAGGCAGCGGAAGCAACGCCAGGGCCGCCGCGGCCGCCGGGTCAAAGCGGCTGGACGGAATTTGGTTTCCTGAAAACGGCTGCCGAGTCGCCACCCCATTGACTACGGTAGTGGTAGCAGGGTCGAAAATCTGTTGAAATCCTGAGAAATCGCCGGCCCGCCATGCCAGTGTGGGAACCGTCTCGAGGTCAGTCTGTCCCTGGCGGATCCGCGTACCTTCGTAGTCAGCAAAAAAGAACGTCTTGTTCTTCCCATCGTAAATGCCGGGGATCAGCAACGGGCCGCCGCCCGTAACGCCGAACTGGTTCTGTTTGTAAGTCGGGATGGGGGCGGTGTGCGAGTCGAAAAAGTTCTTGGCGTCAAGAGTGCTGTTGCGCAGGAACTCGTAAAAATCGCCGTGTAACTGGTTCGTCCCGGACTTAATGGTGACATTCATCACCGCGCCTGCCGACGTGCCGAATTCAGCGCTCATGTTGTTGGTTTGGAGCTTGAATTCGCCAACGGCATCCGGCGGAGGTCCGATGACGTAGTCAGCGCCGCCGGTCAACCCTGCCTGGCGGTTGTCGTTGTCGACCCCGTCCAAGAGGTAACTGTTTTGGTACGGGCGCAACCCATTAACGCTGAAACCACCTGTCGCGGCGTCCTTGGAGCCCGTAGTCTCAGGGGTTGCTCCTGGCGCGAGAACTGCCAGACGCGTCAGGAAACGGCCATTCAACGGCAAATCGTCCACCGCCTGAGTGGTCATCACTTGGCCCACATAGGAACTGTCCGTTTGCAAGAGAGGGTTCGCGCCAGTAACCTCGATAGTTTGGGCGACCCGGCCCACTTGCAAGACGAAATCCACGCGCACGCGCGCTTGCACATCCACCACATTTCCCGGCCGAGTCTCTGTTTTAAAGCCCTGGGCCTCGCACGTCACCGAATACTGGCCCACTAGAAGGGGTGTGACCACGTATTCGCCTGCCCCGTTGGCGGTAGTCTTCGCGGCGATGTTCGTTTCCATGTTGGTTACAGTCAGAGTGGCGTTTGGCACGACGGCGCCGCTCGAGTCCGTAACCGTACCCACGATGGAACCGGTATTGGTCTGCGCAAGTGCGTATGCACAAAACAACACAGAGCTGGCAATCCACCAACATGCTCTTCTCACAGATTTGCCCTCCGTTCCCTGAGTTGCCCAATATTTATCACGGTGGTCGGGCAGTAATCTATGAGAATCGCGGAAATCTTTGTTGTAAAAATGCTGGCAGGTTACGCCCCATTTATTCGCCGGAGCTCACTTTTGACGAAGGTAATCGTCTTTGCCCGTTAACCAATCTACGCGAATGGGACTAAAAATCTCCAGGTCGTCTGTGTCTTCGAGGGCCAACCCACTGTGGGGCACGTTCGAGGGGATAACTAGAACCTCGCCTTTGCGCACTACAATTTCTTGCCCCTCCATTTGGAACTGAAGTGCGCCTTCCGTGATGTAGGTGATCTGTTCGCTTTCGTGCTGATGCGTGGGCACGACAGCGCCCTTGGTGAAAACAATGTGGGCGAACGTGATCCGTTCGCCGAAAATCACCTGCCGCCAAATCTTGGGATTCATCACTTCTTTGTTGATTGTCCCCAAAGTAAAGTGCTGCATATTCCCTCCCGGCGTTCGCTCCGCGAACACGCGACCCAAAAGCTATCCCAAGTTTCTTATTTTGGCAAGTATTGGGGTTCTTCGGCACTGGTTCAGTTTGGAAACTTATACAGAATTTAGAAGCTGAGAGCCCCAAGACGGTCATGTCCTAAATGTGTATGTCGATATTCTATTCGGATTTAAATTGGACTTGGAACTTCTCAAGAAGCTCACGGATGTGGGAAACGTGCACTCCCCATCCGACGTGCATAAACTGATGTTCAGTGACCTGTTTTCCATTGACTTTTACAGTAGGAGAGAAGCCGAGCGATAAATGACTCGTCCTGCTTTGCATCGCCCACACATTGCCGTTTGTGTCGAAGATCGGTCCGCCGCTTTGCCCACGCAGGCCGGGGGTAGAAGTTTCCAAGAAGTGCGTCTGACGTTTAGTGGCAGAATCGGTGAACATCACATTCCTAGTCAAAATTCCGTCGTTGGGGAATGTTGCTAAAGGCGGAAGATCAGGTATTGAAAAATTTCCAGTCGAAGAATCGAACAAAGCTGTGAATTGGTGAAATGGAAAGCCAATCCTGCACAGCGAAGTTCCTTGCTTAATCGGAGTTGCCGGATTTGCGAATATTGGAAAGTTCTTGACTTGGAGATTATCCAGGGGACCCGTCAATTGCGTAATGGCGAGATCCGTTATTGGATCGATCTGGAAAGTGGCCGCCACAATTCCATTTGCAGCCCACCATAAAGAGAAATGAGTAATCCACTCCCAATTCTTTTTAAGTTGGTTAATCTCGTGCTTTTTCTTGCCGATACTGTATGTGGGATTGGCATTGATTATTGCGATGTCATTTTGGTACTTTTCCCGTTCGATTTTATGCTGCTGAGCGAGAGCCAAATCCTGCACTACATGAGCGGCTGTTAACACCCAGCCTGCATCATTGATTACGATAAACGTGCCCATCCCACAGGTGATGGATTGGTTTTCAAGACGCTTGGTAACAATTATTGGTCGGATGTATTCGCTCGCGATGCTGATAGCGTGGGAGAACATGGAATTTTCTACTTGACTAAAGATGGCGTTCCATTATACTCATATCGGAAGAAAGGCTGAAGTGTATCTACATGGAAATCCAAATCATAAAAATGGCTGACTTGAAAGGGGTACTGGTCGAGACAACTACTGAATTGGTTCGCTATGAGGGAACTGATTGTCAAATCTCGAACACATCTTCAATTCAGCATGATTTGCTTTCTGGAAGCAATTTAATAGTGTCTCCACAAGGTATCCAATCAAGCTCTGATGAGGTCCGCTAAACTCCAAGCGTGAGCGACAATTCCTGCCTCCATAGCAGGAGTCACGCGCAGGGATTGGTGTATCCTGCAAAAGTTATAATAGCCGAACTGAATCGCGTAAGCCGCTTTCAGATTCTCCCATTTTTTGCTGAACGCATTGACACTGGTTCAAATAGTTTTGGTTTGAGACAGTTTCGATTCCTGTTGTGCGATTACCGAGCGTAGTTCGCTGATGCGTCGATAGTACATCTCAACGATGTCCTGCTCGAATGAAGCTAATTTAGTTTGGCCAGAAAGTTTCGCTGTTGTGGCCTTACTTGCGTGTTCTTCCAAATGATTGGCTAGATAACGCAAGTCCACCGTTGCCTTTTTAAGCCACGTCTTGACTGCTTCGTCGTCTGATTGCATGTCCTGCTCCCTTCCCACTTTCTGAATCAGTGGCGCTCCGATAGCACGCTCCACGATGGAACGGGCCATCAGGTTCAAATCAAATTCTTCTCTTCGCTTCTTCATAAGGGCCACGCTTTGAGTGCGAATTTTGACAGTCCCTTTTGCCTCTCGCTGATGCGCTCTTTCGTCCAGTCAGCCTGAGTAGCGATCTGCCTAGTCAGCTCGTATGGACTATCCTTGTATACGGCCTTTTTCGTGGTGAAATTGGCACTCTTGAGATCGGAGTTGCTTTTAGCCAGCAACAGAGCCAGATTGCCAAGGCGCTTCACATAGGCTGCTGCTGTATCATCATCAAACTGGTTCCAGTTTCCCTCCGGTTTTTCCGGCAGGACATGCTCTAGGTTTATCTCTTCTTTGTCGTCATTCGGAATAAACCAAGGATTTGTTTCACCCTTTGCCGCCCTTTCCAGTGACCGTAGATAGTACCTGGCAAGGCTGCGCTTAGAAACGTTCGCTACCTCGAATGCTTGGCGAAATTGCTCGTCGCCCGGTATGATGCCGTTCAATTCTTTCTTGAGTTGCACTGCTTGTGTAATGGGTGCCTTCTGGTCAACGTCAAAGACCTTAGTTGCCGCCGCAGCAATCGACTCCTCAACAGAACCACTCCGCGTGCTCGACGCGATAAGCAACCTCACACCCCATGAGATGAGCATCTGAAATACAGTGCTTGCCTCTTTCGGAGAAAACCTATGTGCGGCGGCCAGCATAAGCGGGCGGAACGGCTTAATGTTCAATAGATTCAGAGTCTGAATAGAGCGCCGCATTGAATCGGGATAGGCGTTCCACTTCTCGTGTTCCGGGTTGAAGATGGCAACGTAGACTGTCGCCAGTGCTTCGAGTTCCGTGAGAAACTGAACAGTCGCTTGCGGCTTCTTCGCTATTGCTTGGACGGCCTCGTAAACTCCATCCGTTCTCAGAAATCCTCGAATGGCTATCAGAGCGTGTCTCAGAAACGTTACCGTGATGTCTTCTTCATCAAGCGATTCCAGAGCGCCGCGCATCAATGCCCACTTCTGCTGGGCCTCGGAAAGGCGATTTCCCGACTGGCCGAAAACATAGTTCTTTACAAGATCAGCTTGTGAAGTTTTCAGCCCACGGTCATTCAGGGTCTCAAACATCTTGTAGGCGTTGACTTCGCTCGGCACCTTTAGCAGGATGACCTGTGCTCCATGTTCAACGAACCGAATCCACTTATTGAGGGCGTCGCCATGATCTTTAGGACTGAGGGCGGACACGACCTTCTTGACCTGTGACTGCGCCTTCTGGAAGGCATCGCATATCAATTCGTGAGAAGCCCTGGCAGGCTCTGGCAGCGTCTGGCCTTTCTTTGCTGAAATGTGCGTCCGAAAAAACTCATTGTCGTCTAGGTTTAGTTGGAGTTTCGCAACCTTTTCGCGGCGGTCACGGTCGATGTCGGTGAGAAACTGATTGTCGATGCTTTGAGAAATAAGCGGTTCGCTCTGCCCTAAGTAGTTGCGGATTTCGGAGAGCAGAATTGCGACGGTTGCGAGTCGTTGCTGTCCGTCAACGACTTCGAGAAGCTCCGGAGACTTCGGGATCGTAACAATTGTCCCTAAAAAGTACTCGCCCTCGTCATCGGAGATGGCCTTAGCGAAATCCTGAAGCAATGTCGTGACTTCTCGTTCTGTCCACGAGTAATCGCGCTGGTTCGCCGGGACGGCAAGTCTGTAGCCCTTCAAGATTCCCGCGATGCCTATTTGCTGAAATGCAATGGGCGCGTTACCGGATGTCATTCAGAACCTCCAAAAGGTATCTCCGGTATGAATGGCACGCGGCGACCGGCGCTTTCCAATTCTCGAATCGCAGAAAGCCTCAGTCTTTCACGTACCCACGATGACAGCGATATACCGGCCAATGCAGCCGCTTCCTCGAATCCATCCTTCTCAGCGGACTGCAACCTTATCTCAATCGACTCGTTCATTCCCATGCCCATCGGGGGCCTTCCTCGTTTCCGACTCATGATGTTTATTGTACCGACGTTTTAGGGACAATTGCAAGATTTTTCTTGACACGTCCCTACGGTGTCCGTACAACAATGGTATGAGTAGACTGAATGATCAGAAAAAAGCGCAAGTAATCATGGCCCTGGTCGAAGGGAACTCGGTCAACTCGACCGTCCGAATGACGGGCGTAGCTAAGAACACCGTGCTCAAACTGCTGGTCAACGTTGGCCGAGCGTGCGCCGATTTTCAGGACCGCGTACTCCGCAACCTGCCCTGCAAGCGCGTGCAGTGCGATGAAATCTCGCAATTCTGCTACGCCAAAGAGAAGAACGTCCCGCAGGACAAGAAATTGCCGCTGGTTCGGCAGGGCAGGACATACCTGGTGGAAGCCTTCGAAGACCTGACCGATCAGAAATTCACAGAGATTGAGCTGCAGGAAGCGAAAGACGCTGCGGAAGCTGCCAATCGGGCTAAGAGCGCGTTTCTCGCCAACATGTCCCACGAAATTCGTACTCCTATGAACGCCATCCTGGGCTACTGCCAACTGATGCTGCGCGATCCGTCTTTAGCGACTCATACCAAAGAAGATCTGGAGATTATCAACCGGAGTGGAGAGCACCTCTTGGGACTTCTCAATGACATTCTTACGATGTCCAAGATTGAGGCCGGCCGAATCGAACTCCACGCGGTAACGTTTGATCCCTTCAGCCTGCTGGGGGATATGACCGCCATGTTCCGCCTGCGGGTCGAGGCCAAGGGGCTCGAGTTCGAGGTGTGCGTGGATGAAGGATGTAGACAACCCATCGTGGCGGACCAGGGTAAGATCCGCCAGGTACTGATCAACCTTCTTGGCAACGCGACGAAATTCACCGAACTGGGCCGGATCAGGGTGCAGGCGTCCCTCGACCGGCGACAGGACAACCAGCTCTGGCTTTCTGCCCAAGTCGAGGATACCGGAATGGGCATCGCGCAGGAGGAGCAGATCAACCTGTTCAAGCCTTTTGTGCAAACCCAGAGCGGCCTCGCGACGCAAGGCGGAACCGGCTTGGGTCTTGCGATAAGTAGAGAATTCATCCGCCTGATGGGTGGAGAGATCACGGCCACGAGCGAGGTCGGCAAGGGGTCGACCTTTCGCCTTGCGGTTCCAGCGCAGCCAGGCGTTGTAGGCACGGTTTCCACAAGGTTGATTCGCCACCCCGTGACAGGTCTCGAACCAGGACAGCCGATACCCCGCGTGCTGATAGTCGATGACGAGGCGAGTAACCGAGGATGGTTAAACGAGTTGTTGACGTCAGTGGGCTTTACGGTACGCGAAGCTGATGACGGAAAACAGGCAATTCGGCTTTGGGAAGAGTGGGGGCCCCAGTTGATTCTGATGGACGTGCGCATGCCGCGCATGAACGGGCTGGAGGCGACTCGAGCCATCAGGGCAAGTTCAAATGGAAAGGGCCCCGTGATCCTCGCCCTGTCAGCCAGCGCACTGGATGACGATCGAGATGCCGCTCTGCGCAGTGGCGTGGACGATTTCCTCGCCAAGCCCTGCAAGGAAGGTGATCTGCTGGCGGTGATTCAGGCCCACCTGAAGGTTGGCTATCTGTACGCTGACGAAGAGACTTCGCCGCGAACGGAGCCGGCCGTCACTCACGCCTCGGCCCTGAACCCCGCAGCCCTTGCGCAACTTCCGGCAGAATTGATTGACAAATTACAGCAAGCCGTTCTAAACGGCGACACCGACGGTCTGGGTCGGCTCATACAAAGAGTTGCGGAGTCCGACAAGGGCGCGAGCGACGCGTTGAAGGAACTTGCGGACAACTACCAATACGATCGTCTGACGAGCATGCTGCAGGAAAGATCCCAGGAACTCGGAGTGATGAAACAACAATGATTTCCATCGAAAAAGCAAGCATCATAATTGTGGATGATCAACCGGCCAATCTCAAGATTTTGGAACGGATGCTGAAGCAGCAGGGTTATGAAGTACGTTCGTTCCCTCGAGGCCGGTTGGCGCTCGCAGCTGCTGAGCACTGCCCGCCGGATCTGATCCTCCTGGACATCAATATGCCGGAGATGAACGGCTTCGAAGTTTGCGAACGACTGAAGTCGAATCGGAAGCTCGCCCCAATTCCGGTGATTTTTCTCAGTGCTCTAAACGAAACCGAAGACAAGGTGAGGGGCTTTCGCGCTGGTGCAGTAGACTATATAACCAAGCCCTTTCAGTTTGAGGAAGTGCAGTCGCGCCTGGAGACTCATTTGAAATTGAATCAGCTTCAGCGGGCGCTCCAGCAGCAGAATAGCCGTCTGGAAGATCTTGTGCGCTCTCGCACTCGCGAGCTGGCGGAGGCGCATTCGCGCTTGAGGATTCTGGACCGGGCCAAGAGCGACTTTCTCCACCTTATCTCTCATGAGCTTTGCACGCCTTTGAACGGCCTTCTCGGAGTCGGCCGTCTCGCATTCGAGAAAGCTAGCCCAGGTCCTGAGATCGACGAACTCCAAGACCTGTTTGAGGATTCCAGCCGCAGGATCGTCGCGATCGTCGAAAACGCCCTGCTGCTTACTCAGATTGAGGTGGAAGGAGAGAAGTTCGCTTTAGAGCAGGTCCCATTGGCCACCGTTGTTCATTGTGCGATGGGACACGCAGGGGAGTTTGCCCGCACCCGACGGGTCAACCTGGAAGCGGGCGAAGCCCCACCGGTGCAAGTTCTCGGTACGGAGAACCTGCTGGTGAAAGCGGTTCAAGCGCTGTTGGAGCTGGCGATAAGGTTCTGCGATGCGGGCGAGGCTGTGCAAGTGGCATGCCATCCGTTCACCGATACCACGCAGATTACCATCAAGTGCTGCGGACCAAGGGTACCTGATCCGCTGCTTGCGAAGTTCTTCGATCTGTTTTCGATCAGCGAAGCCAGCACGCCGGGCTGTGATATTGGGCTCGGCCCGCCGCTGGCCTACCGCATTCTATCGCTCTTCGGAGGCTCGCTCACAATCGTGAACCAGGATCCGGAAGGAATGCGGATGACCGTGTCGCTGAGATGCGCTTAAGGTTGTCGCCCTGACCCATCTCAGCCCCCTCGTTGGCGAATGGTAATATGATACGTTTATAGGCGCTGTTGGAGCCTTGGGCGCAGCTATTTTCACAATCGCGGGGGCGGTAGGGACGCGTTGCGCATTCGAAGCGTCCGTTTATTTAGGAAGGCGCGGTGGGCAGGCAACCCCCATTGTGTCCGACCGAGCGACAGCGCACCGTGCGGCGATCAGAGAGGAGTAGGATGCGACAGAGGGGTATCATTATTTGTGCATTACTATTCGCACTATATCCAAACTTGCTCAGCTCCCAACAGGTGGCCCCGGCCCGACGTGAGATTTACATCGTACCGTTTTCCCATCTCGACCTATATTGGGCCGGCACCCAGGAAGAATGCCTGAGCCGCGGCAACCGCATCATCACCAAGGCGATAGGGCTGGCCGAGCGCTACCCGGACTTTCGCTTTCTCCTCGAAGATGATGATTTCGTCGCGGATTTTGTGGAGGGTCACCGCGGCACCCCGGAACTCGAGGCGTTCAAGCGCCTGGTAAAGGAGGGTCGCATCGAGATCGCCCCCAAGTGGGCGGCGATATACCAGAATCTGCCGCGGGGTGAGGCCTTGGTGCGAAACGTGGTATTGGGCAAGCGCTATGCGCGGGATGTCTTCGGAGCTGATCCGCAGGTCGCACATCTGGGGGACATCCCCGGCTTCACCCGGCAGTACCCGCAGATTCTCAGCAAGGCCGACACGCCTTATATGGTTATGACTCGCATGGGCCCTCCCGACCGATCGCTGTTCCGCTGGAAGGCGCCGGACGGGTCGGCCATCCTTGTCTGGAATACCATCAAGGGGTATGGCTGGGGCGCAGAGATCGGCCTGCACCTCGACCTGGATGATGCGCGGCGGGCAGCAATCGCAAGTGACGTGGACAGCGTGCAAGCTACCACCGCCGGCCCCGTGTACCTGGGATGGGGCACGGACCTTTGGACACCGAGCCCGAAGCTTATTGAGAATGTGGCGGTGCTGAACCAACGCCTTGCGCCGCGGCACTTTCGCCTGGCGACACCCGACGAGTTTTTCCGCGCGGCGGCGGAGACGGCGGAGATTCCGGAACTTTCCGGCGAGATTCCCTCTTCCTGGGCTAATCTGACGACTTCCCTGAGCCCTCTGTGGCCGCCGGTGATTGCCGCCACCGATACATTGTTGAGCGCCGAGAAGTTCGCCGCCATCAATTACGCGCTGGGATACGCTCCGTATCCGGGAGCGGAATTCGACTCAATGTGGAAGGACGCTCTGAAGTCGATGGACCACAACAACGATGGCCAGGGAGGTGAAGCCGGCGACGAACGGAAGCTCGGCTATGCGCAAGTCGTCTCTTTGCGCGCCGGCCAGATTCTGCGCGACTCGCTGCGGAACATCGCCGAGCGCGTGCAGCACCCGTTTCCTCGGAGTCTGCCCATCGTAGTTTTCAACCCGCTCAGTTGGACGCGCGACGACAAGGTCAAAACCCATGTGACGCTTTTCGGCGACATCGAATCCAACGATATTGAGGATTACAAAAAGGGCATGCGCCTCCGGGATGAGAAAGGAACCTCCATTCCTTTTCAGGTGGAAGAATACAATGAATGGTTTTCACGCGCAGTAGACCTGGTATTCATCGCCCGCGGCGTGCCGGCGCTCGGTTACAAGACGTATTATCTCGTGCCCGCGGATAAGCCAGACGCCTTCCCCAATGCCTGCCGGACGCAACTGGAAAGCGACAGCGATTTGAACGGATCAAGCCGCATCATGGGCTCCGACGTGATGGAAAACGAGTACTACCGGGTCAGCGTGGACCGTGCAACCGGCCGGGTGGGCGTCTGGGACAAGGAAATGAACTGCAGGGTTGCGGATAACATCGAAATCGCGGCTTCGGAAGAGCGGGGTGGAGATGACCTCAGTGTTATTCCTCCAACCGGGCGCAGCATCGTCAACGTGATCAGCGGTGTGGAACTTGATGAGAACGGCCCAGTCCAAACGATCATGCTTATCCACGGCGATGTTGCCGGTGTTCCCATCGTCCAGCGGCTTACGTTATACCAGGGACTGAAGAGGGTCGACATCGAAGACCGCGTGGACTGGAGACCCGGCAGGTCGATGAACATCGAACAGGTCTTTCCGTTGCCGCAGGCGAAGATGGAAGTTCGGAACGGCACTCCATTCGGATCGGTGACCTCGACCGAGATGATGCCGAATGCGGGACCACGCAATGGGGACGAGGTACCGAAGGACGTTTGGAAGCGATGGCGTCAAATCCAGGATTGGGTATTCGCCGGAACCGGAGAATGGGGTTTTACGGTCAGCGCTGATCATCAATTTCTAACTGTGGATGACAGCGCGATCCGGGCGGGCATGCTGCGAGGCACGCGCTTCAGCCCGGTAAATACCGTGCGGGGCGGCCGGCCGTTTCAAAACCTCTCGCCCCCGGCAGGTACTTACGTTTTCCATTACTCCTTTACATCCGGCAAAGGCGACTGGGCTACGGCGCAATCCTGGCGTGCCGGGATGGGGTTAAATACGCCGTTGATTCCTGTTAGTTCAGCGAATGAACTCTCCGAGAAATCGCTCCCGCCGGCGCGCTCGTTCTGTTCGCTTGATGCCGACAACCTGATTGTCACCGCGCTGAAGAAGGCCGACACGGACGGAGCCATCGTGCTGCGGGTCTTCGAAATCCGAGGCAACACTGCAGAAAGTCCGGTGCGATTTCTTGGGCAGGACCGCAAGTTTTGGGCGGTCAACCTGTTGGAGGAAGTTGGCTCGAGGCAAGAGGAGGACGTGCTGCACGTGCGACCGTACGAAATTAGCACCGTGAAGCTGCACATCGCGGGACCAACAAAAGGGATGAGGTGAAACCATCTGTTACGTTACATCCCAAAGGCGAAGATGAGGTCCGAGAAATGCAGGGGTGAGCCAGATACGACACGATGAGCGGTCAGGAGCAACTCTCTTTGCCATACGGGGAGGCTGAGTCAACCTATGCGCGAACCGATCAGAATTGCTGTTGCTGGCCTGGGCCGAATGGGAAGCATCCATGCCCTTCACGTTCATGAATTGGCCCGGGAGACTGGAAATTGTACCCTCGCCGCGCTATGTAGCGACGCTCCGGAGAAGGCCGAGCGCAGTCGCGGCACATCGGTGTTTTGGGTGTAATACAACCTTGCGGACGGATTTACGCTGGGTCGGCCACGAGCTATTCGCGACCTGACAGCGCTTCAAGACTCAGCGGGACCGGCTGGCTGCCATCCGTGTCCACGGCCCCGAGTTCCCGAGCGGCTTCCGCGGCCACGACAACGGTTCCCGATCTCTTGAGAAGTCCAGCGTCCGTGTAGAGTGCCGCGACCACCTTTCCGATGAACTCGGGGCTTTCGCTATTCGTCAGATCTAGCCAACCGCCCTGTGCGGCCGCGAGGACCCTCTCGGTTCTCACCAAGCCGGGGTAAAGCGAAATAGCCGTCACGCCGTATCTGCGGAGTTCGTGCGCCATGTCCGAGGTCATCTTATCGGTGGCGGCTTTGGCGATTCCGTACACTGTGTTCCCGATGTGCCGTTGCGCCGCCCAATAACTGATGTTGACGATCAATCCACGGCGTTGCCGGATCATGATTCTGGCAGCGTACGCTGAGGCAAAGAAGGCGGCACGGACACCAGCATCGATCATGCTGCTCCACCGATGTGGCGGCTGCTGCCAAAAGGGCGCCGGCCAGGTGAACTCTCCATTCTCCATCATTCGCTCGTAACCGCCCCAGGCGGAGTTAACGAGTACGGCGAGTCCTCCCGCATCTTCGATCTGCCGAAAGACAGCCTCAGTCTCGGTATCGCGCGTGTGGTCGCAATGGATTCGTTCAATCGCGGCCGGCAAGTCCGCCGTGCTGACACTCCGACCCGTCGCAAAAACCTTAAATCCCGCTGCCGCCAGCGCCAAGGCAACACCCTTACCGACGCCGCGCGAAGCTCCAGTAACAAGTGCAGTGTCCATTGCCTTAGTATAGGCGAACAAAAGACGAAAATAAAACGAAATGTTGTTTATCCGCGGGGGCGGGATTGATCGGTTCGGTCAACCCTATGACGCGCGCGACTAATGTCGAACTGGGTGTTCCGTAACTTTTGTTAGTGAAGGAAAGAACGTGGCAAGTGTAACGCAACGGGCTGATGGGCCCTTCGATCGACGCTCTGGCGCAGTCGCAGGATGGCTATCTCTGGTGCAGAACTCGCAGTGGGCTCTTCCGCTTCGACGACGTGAAGTTCACACGGTTCAGCAACCGGGTGCAGCGGGCCATGGACGTACGGCTCGTGCTTCGCCAAGGCCTGCGGTACGCCCTGGCCAGGAACGGAATCCGGGTGTTGCAGATCCTGTTGACGGTGGTCGTGGTTTCCACCGCCGCCACGCTTCTGGCCGGGGACCACACCGACCGTCCGCAGAAGATCATCGCCATGGGTGTCGGCCTGGCCGTAGTGTTCCTGTTGCGGCGCGGCGCAGATGCGCGCCTGGGTCGATCGCCGCTTCTTCCGCGACGCTACAATGCCGAGCAGATCCTGAGCGATTTGGGCGACCAGGTTCGCACCATGGTAGAAACCCGTCCCCTCCTCGAAACCGTGGCCGGTCGCATCGCCGAGTCCCTGCACGTACCGCGCGTGGCAGTTTTGCTCGACGGGGGCAATCCCTATCGACTCGCTTACACCATCGGCTACGATCCCGCGCCGGACGTGGTGTTTCACGGAGACGGAGCCACCGTGGAATGGCTCAGGAAGGAGCGCGAACCGGCTCGAGTCCATTTTCAAGACCCCAATTCGTGGATCTACCGTGAGCCGGCCATGACCAAGGAGGAACGCATCAAGCTCGCCGCGCTCGAGACCGAGTGGCTGTTGCCGCTGGCGGTAAAGGACAAAAGCCTGGAATGCAAACGGGCGTGGACTTCCGGGAGATCTCCGTAGTAGGATCGCAAGGTGTGGGGATCCTAGACGGGAATCCCAGCGAACACTTCTTTGGGGCGTCGTTCATCTGAAAAACTGTACATTCAAGGGGGCTGAATGCGCCTGCTTAATCTCCGGACGTGCACTGCTTTATTCCTCGGTTTACTTTATTCCGCCCCAATCGTTGCGCAATCACCATCTTCCCTCGAAGCACGACGCAAGGCGCTCAGCGATCTTCTGGCCGAGCAGTGGGAATATAGGCTGCGCACCAGCCCGCTCTACGCTTCCATCTTGGGCGACAAGCGGTGGAACGACAAAGTCGATGACTTCTCCGAGGAAGCTATCGACAAGGATCTGTTGGAGACTCAGAAATTCCTCACTCGCTTCGAAGCCATCGACACTTCCGGCCTTCCCGCGCAAGAGGCGCTCAACAAATCTCTGATGGTTCGTGACCTTCAGATGCAATTGGAAGGCGCTCGTTTCAAAGAATGGGAAATGCCGGTGGACCAGCAGAACGGTGTCCAGGTTTTCTTGCCCCAGCTTGTCAGCCTGCTCTCTTTCCAGTCTGTCAAAGACTATGAGGACTATATTGCCCGCCTCTCGCAGATACCTCGCTTCCTGGATCAGACTACCGTCCAGATGCGCAAGGGCATGAACGATCAATTGATGCCGCCCCGTTTCCTGTTGGAGAAAGTCCTGGACCAGTGCAACGCCCTCGCCTCCCAGGAAGCGGGAAGCTCTCCGTTTGCCCAGCCCTTCTCGGCATTTCCCAAGAGCATCTCCGAGTCCGATCAGACGCGCCTGCGCGAGGCCGGGCTGGCCGCGATTAAGGGATCCGTCCTGCCCGCTTATGTCCGCTTCACCGCGTTCGTCCGCGACGAGTACGTCCCAAAGGGTCGCGGCGAGCCCGGTGTTTGGTCGCTTCCCCAGGGTGAGGCCCGCTACGCTTTTCTCGTGAAACGGAGCACCACTACCAATCTTACGCCTGAAGAAATTCACCAGCTCGGGCTGGCTCAAGTGAAAGAGATCGAAGACCGCATGCTCGCTATCGCCACCAAGCTTGGTTATAAGGACCTCAAGTCTTTCAAAGCTGCGATCGCCGCTGACCCTAAAATGCATGGCCAATCCCGCCAGCAAATTCTCGATCTCTACCGCAAGTACATCGACCAGATGTACGTGAAGTTGCCCGATCTTTTCGGCCGTTTGCCCAAGGCCAAACTTGAGGTCATGTCCGTCGAGGAATTCCGCGAGAAAGAGGCTCCCGGCGCCCAGTATTATCCTCCAGCCAAGGACGGCTCGCGCCCTGGCCACGTTATGGTCAACACCGGGGAATTCGGAAAACGTTCCCTGCTCGACATCGAATCAACCGCCTATCACGAAGGTGTTCCTGGCCATCACATGCAGATTGCGCTTGCTCAGGAGATGCCGGAGCTGCCGCCCTTTCGCCAACACGAGGACTTCAACGCCTATATCGAGGGCTGGGCCCTCTACGCCGAGCGTCTCGGAGAAGAAGTGGGTTTCTACCAGGACCCCTATAGCTACTACGGCCACTTATCGGACGACATGCTCCGGGCCGTTCGCCTCGTTGTGGATACGGGCCTTCACTACAAACATTGGACGCGCCAGCAAGTCGTCGATTTCTTCGACGAGCACTCCGGTGATGACGAAGTCACAATCCAGTCCGAAACCGACCGCTACATCGCCTGGCCGGCTCAGGCCCTCGGCTACAAGATCGGTCAATTGGAAATACTCAAGCTCCGCCAATACGCCAAAGACCAACTCGGCGACAAGTTCGACGTCCGCGCCTTCCACGATGTGGTTCTTGAGGGCGGCGCCCTCCCCTTGGACGTACTCGATACGCGGGTCCACGAATGGGTCGCCAAACACAAGCCCCCGGGCGCCTCTTCTTCTGCCCGACTCGCCCAGCCCGGGATGCCGCTGGCATTTGAGCAGTGACCCGGCGACACTAGCTGAATGCACAGGGTAAATAAAACCCGGCAAGAATGCGTGGGGAATCACATCACGAGGATAAGTTTGCGCCCACAACTCACAGGTCTGCTGCGCCACTTCCAGCTTTCCCGTCACCTATCACGCACGAATTGGGCCATCTTCTGCTAGGGTCAGGCTCCCATTCTCCCACTGGCATCATGTGCGCCCATTGGGACTGGAACTACCTGCGCCTGGCCCTCATGGGGTATCAGCTCTTCACTCCGCAGCAGTCCGCGCTGCTGCAAGCCAATGTGCTTCGCAGGCACTAGAAGGCCGCTCCCAACTTAACTGTCTCTTAATAGATGCTAGAACAGCCCTTGCCTCAAGCACTCTGCGGATAGGTCCCGACTGACGGCGCAGGGTTTACCGACGGGCCACACTGATTGAGCATTGGAAGGGCGCTTTCGTCCCGAATTCACCTTGTGTCGAGCGCCGGGCTCTATCGATCGCTATCGGGACATCGGCGCTGAAGTTTCGTCAAAGGCCAGCGTCCCAAGTTGGCGTTCAAGCCAACCGTGTTTAACCGATGGCATCGGCTCGGGCTGCACTGGCGCTAACGGGCCAGAATCATATGGAAAACAAACAACAACGAGAGTTGAGCATCACGAAACAGATTCATCGCCACGCGATGGGCGGGAATTTGGAACCAACGCCGCTCACGCCACCGTAGCTTTACGTCGTCCCAGAAAGAGGCAATATCAGCGCGCGTGTAAACCTTATCCGGCGCCAGCAACGGACTCCATTTGGCCCAGAAGAGTTGCAGCTTCGAGGGAACACGGAGCGTTGGGAAGTGACTTTGCGCTCGTTTGAAAGCGAGCTGGAAATCCGCGACCTTCAACCGCCCGCACGCGGCGCGGATCTTCCCCAATTCCTCGATGACCCGCTGCTCGGCCTCCGACGGGTGGCGAGTTTGCAGCCACAGTTCCTCCATTTCGAACAAGAGGTGAACCATGGAGGAAAGGTGGCCGCGAATCTCGCGAGCGCGAGCGCTGTAGTACTGCCAGGGAGACAATATGGGATAACCCGGTCGGCGTTGCTTGCGTCCCTTCAAGCGAAAGAACCCGCACATCATCGGGTGGCGGCCTTCCGTCACGATCGAATTCTTATACCAAATGAAGCGCGTAAAATTATGCCAGTAACTCTCGGGAGGGCCGCCCTGAAGGACTGCCTTCATGTTTTCAAAACTATAAAACGCTCGCCAAGCCTCCAGGTAGATATCTTTCCACTCTCCGTCCGCCAGATGGGGATGGCGGGTGACCTGATGGTGAGAATCATAAAGGTTGAAGTCCGG